>NZ_JAHDTH010000010.1 GCF_018531445.1 Pseudonocardia lacus | reverse complement strand
GGTCGACCTCGGCCTGACCCGCGTCCTCGGCGACACCGCCAAGGTCTTCGGCTGGTACGACAACGAGTGGGGCTACGCCCAGCGCGTCGTCGACCTGCTGGACCTGATGGCCCGCACGCTGCCCGACGAGCAGGACTGACGGCGCGGCGGAAGCGCACGACGACGCCGTCGCCTGCGCCGGCTGGGGCCGCGCTGCCCCGGCTGGTGCCACAGCCCTGCGTTCATACCCGTCCTCCCCGGTCGGCTCGTGATCGACAGCAGGCCGCACCGGACGGGCCGCCCGCCCGAACGGGCGCAGGTCTCGATCAGGCAGTGCCGATCGGCTCTGCCCGACCCGCGATCACGGGTGACGTTCGGCCCGGGGTGGAGGGGCTGTTGCGCAGGCGCGGCCGCGCACCCTCCGGAGGGAGGCTCGTCGTGCAAGGAAACCGGACGAGGAGGAGCGATGAGCACCCGACACACCCCCCGGCACGAGACCGCGACCGTGGCTCAGGCGACGGCACCGGCGAAGGCGCTGGCGGTGCTGCGCATCACCACCGGCCTCGTCTTCCTCTGGGCCTTCCTCGACAAGCTGGTCGGGCTGGGCTACGCCACCCCGGCCGAGCGGGCCTGGATCAACGGCGGATCCCCCACCAAGGGCTTCCTCAGCGGCGTCGAAGTCGGCCCCTTCGACACCACGTTCCAGACCATCGCCGGCACCTGGTGGGCCAACTGGCTGTTCATGCTCGGCCTCGCCGGCGTGGGCATCGCCGTCACCCTCGGCATCGGCCTACGCATCAGCGCCATCGCCGGCACCACCATGATGCTGCTCATGTGGCTGGCCGAGTTCCCCCTCGACCGCTTCACCACCGCGGGCGAGCCCACCATGTCGACCAACCCCATCATCGACTACCACATCATCTACGCCCTCGCCCTCATCACCGTCGCCCTCACCTACGCCGGCAACACCTGGGGCCTGGGCCGCAAGTGGGCGGACCTGCCGATCGTGCAGCGCCAGCACTGGCTCATCTGACCACCGGTCACCCGATCCGCCCACCGCGGTTCATCCACCAAGGCCCGCGCCGCACCGGCGCGGGCCCTTCCGCGTGCCCCGGGACCGGCGCGCCCCGGTCCGACGGTGCCGGTGGTGGTTCACCCGGCCGCACCCAGGACGGCCGCCCGACCCCACCGATCGGGACCGAACGCCCTGCCGCCGCGGCCGGCGGTGGGGTGCGCTGGGCACGTGGACACCAACGCTCCGGACGCGGACCTGACCCGCGCCCGGAACCACGAGCACCACGGCCTGCCCGCCCACGAGGTCGTGCTGCTGCTGCAGAGCCACCCCGACCGGGGCCTGTCCGGTGCCGAGGCGCGGGAGCGACTCGGCACGTTCGGGCCGAACGCGCTGCCGGCGACGGGCGGGGTCAACCCACTTGTGCGGCTGCTGCGCCAGCTCAACTCCTCGCTGGTGGTCATCCTGCTGGCGGCCGGGGTGGTCAGCCTGGTGCTCGGCGAGCCGGTGGACGCAGCGGTGATCTTCGGTGTCGTCCTGGTCAACACCGTCATCGGCTACGTCCAGGAGGCCAGGGCGGAGGCCGCACTCGACGCGCTGCGGTCGATGGTGCGCACCGAGGCGGAGGTGGTCCGCGACGGCCGGCCGCGACGCGTCCCGTCCGAGGACCTGGTGCCCGGCGACGTCGTGCTGGTCGAGGCCGGCGACAAGGTCCCGGCCGACCTGCGGCTCGTCCGCCACGCCGCGCTGCGCGCCGACGAGTCGGCGCTGACCGGGGAGTCCGAGCCTGCGGCCAAGGACGAGGACGTGGTGCCGGTGTCGACCCCGGTCGCCGACCGGCGGAATATGCTCTACTCCGGCACGCTGGTCACCACCGGCTCCGGCGTGGGCGTCGTGGTGGCCACCGGAACGGGCACCGAGCTCGGCCAGATCCACCGGCTGGTCGGCCGGGTCGACCCGGTCACCACCCCGCTGACCCGCAAGATCGCCAAGTTCAGCCGGGTGCTCACCGTGGCCATCCTCGGGCTCGCCGCGCTGAGCTTCGCCGTCGGCCTGGGCCGCGGGGAGGGCGTGGCGCAGATGTTCACCGCCGCGGTGGCAGTGGCCGTGGGCGCCATCCCCGAGGGGCTCCCGGCCGCGGTCACCATCACGCTGGCCATCGGTGTGGGCCGGATGGCCCGCCGCGGCGCGGTGATCCGCCGCCTGCCCGCCGTGGAGACCCTCGGCAGCACGACGGTCATCTGCACGGACAAGACCGGCACGCTCACCGAGAACCAGATGACCGTCACGGCCGTCTGGACCCCGCACGCCCACTACGACATCACCGGTGTGGGGTACGCCATCGACGGCGAGATCCGGACGGCGGACGGCGAACGGGCCGACCCCGACGCCGACCAGGCGCTGCGCTGGTCGCTGCTGGCCGGAGCGGCCTGCACCGACGCCGCCCTGGCCATCCACGAGGGCCGACCGACGGTCGCGGGCGACCCCACCGAGGGGCGATGCTGGTGGTCGCGGGCAAGGCCGGCGTCCACCCGGACGGCTGGATCCACGAGGCCACCGTGCCGTTCAGCTCATGAGCACCGTGATCGAGCCGCGCGTCCCGACGGCACAGCTCCGGAGCGCCCCGCGCGGCCGCGCGGGCCGCACTGGGGACGGGTGGTCTTCGGCCTGCTCGTGGTCGCCGTCGGCGTGGCGTCCCTGCTGGACGGACTGGGCTGGACCGTGCCGTGGCGGCTGGCCCCGGCGATCGCGCTGATCGTCATCGGGTTGGCCCTGCTGGCCAGCCTGGGCGGCGGCACCGGCCGGGCCGACCTGGTCGTACTGGGGGTGATCGCGCTGGTGCTGGCCGTCGCGGCCGCCGTCGGGGTCGACCGGTACGCCGGCCCGGTAGGTGACCGCAGCATCGTCGCGGCGCGCGACGGCTGGCCGACGCCGGTGCAGATGGCCGCGGGCACGGTCGTCGTCGACCTCACCAGGCAGCCGCGACCGGCCGGGACCGCCCGCGTGGCGGTCGGGGCGGGGCGAGGTCGTCGTGCGGGTGCCGGTCGACAGCCCGGTCGAGGTCGACGTGCGCGTGGTCGCCGGCACCGTCCTGGTGGACGGTCTGGTCGTCCGCGAGGGCGTGGACCTGCAGTGGTCGCAGGAGCCCACCGCGCCCGGCGCGGCGGGCGTGCTGATCGACGTCGGAGCCGGGCAGGTGGAGGTCGACCATGTCCCCGAATGACAGCGCCCACGCACCGGCGCCCGTCCACGCGGCAGCCGTCCTCGGTGCGGGACTGGCCGCCGTGCTTGCCGGGACGGCCCTGTTGCTGGAGGCGCTCGGAGTGCTGGCGATCGGGTGGGACGTGGCGGTCCCGCTGGTCCTGCTCACCGTCGGCATCGTGATGGCCGCGGCCGGCGTGGCCGGCGCAGCCCGCGACCGCCACCGCTGAGACCGCCGCTCGCCGCGGTTCGAGGTGCCGATGGTCCCGCCGGGGGAGCCGATCGCGATGACCTTCGACCCGGTCAGGACGGGCAGTTGTGCAGACGCGACCGGACCGGTCCGCGAGGGAGTGTTCTGGTGCAGGCAACGAGAACACAGGGAAGAAGGAGCCATGAGCGTCCGACACACGACCCAGGCGGACCACGCGACCACCCTCGCGGCCGGCACCACAGCGGCCAGGGCCCTGGCGGTGCTGCGCATCACCACCGGCCTCGTCTTCCTCTGGGCCTTCCTCGACAAGCTGTTCGGCCTGGGCTACGCCACCGCCGCCGAGCGGGCCTGGATCAACGGCGGATCCCCCACCAAGGGCTTCCTCGGCGGCGTCGAAGTCGGACCCTTCGACACCGCGTTCCAGGCCATCGCCGGCGCCTGGTGGGCCAACTGGCTGTTCATGCTCGGCCTGGCCGGGGTCGGCATCGCCGTCACCCTCGGCATCGGCCTGCGGGTCAGCGCCGTCGCCGGCACCGTCATGATGCTGCTCATGTGGCTGGCCGAGTTCCCCCTCGACCGCTTCACTGCCGCGGGCGAGCCCAGCATGTCGACCAACCCGCTGATCGACTACCACATCATCTACGCCATCGCGCTGATCGTCGCCGCGGTGACCTACGCCGGCAACACCTGGGGCCTGGGCAAGCAGTGGGCCGCCCTGCCCCTCGTCCAGCGCCAGCAGTGGCTGATCTGACCGGTCCGCACCGGTGCCCACGTCCCGTCCGGGACGTGGGCACTGTCGCGTCCAGGGGTGCCTGACGGACCGGGTCTTCCGCCACCTGATCCGTGTCCTAGGGCCCCTCCCCCGGGCCATCGCGCACGACGAGCATCGAGGTAGGAGCCCCGGGACCCGGTGGGCGACGACGAGGAGGCACGAACATGTCGAGCTACGTCTGGGCGTTCGCCGAGGGCGGCAAGGACCTCAAGGACCTGCTCGGCGGGAAGGGCGCCAACCTCGCCGAGATGACCAACCTGGGGCTGCCGGTCCCGCCCGGGTTCACCATCACGACCGAGGCGTGCCGGGTCTACCTGAGCACCGGCACGCAACCACCCGAGCTGGCCGGGCAGATCGACGAGCACCTCGCGGAGCTGGAGCGGGTGATGGGCCGCCGGCTCGGCGATCCCGCCGACCCGCTGCTGGTGTCGGTGCGGTCCGGGGCGAAGTTCTCCATGCCGGGGATGATGGAGACCGTCCTGGACATCGGCCTCAACGACGACTCGGTGCGGGGCTTGGCCCGGGTGTCCGGCGACGAGCGCTTCGCCTGGGACTCCTACCGCCGGCTGGTGCAGATGTTCGGGACGACGGTCCTCGGGATCGCCGACGAGGACTTCGACGACGCCCTCGACGCGGCGAAGCGGGCCAGGGGAACCACCGACGACCTCGGGCTCGGCGCGGCCGACCTGCGCGCGCTGGTCGACACCTACAAGGCCGTCGTGGCCCGGCGCAGCGGCGCCGAGTTCCCGCAGGACCCCCGCCGGCAGCTGGAGATGGCCGTGCGCGCGGTCTTCGACTCCTGGAACGCACCGCGCGCGATCACCTACCGCCGCCAGGAACACATCCCCACCGACCTGGGCACCGCAGTGAACGTGCAGGTCATGGTGTACGGCAACCGGGGAGCCGACTCCGGTAGCGGGGTCGCGTTCACCCGCGACCCGGCCACCGGTGAGCCGGGCGTCTACGGCGACTACCTGGCCAACGCCCAGGGCGAGGACGTGGTGGCCGGCATCCGCAACACCCTGCCGCTGGCCGAGCTGGAGCGGCTCGACCCGACCAGCTACCGCGCCCTGCTGCAGAACATGGCAACGCTGGAACGGCACTACCGCGACCTGTGCGACATCGAGTTCACCATCGAGCACGGCCGGCTCTGGATGCTGCAGACCCGCGTCGGCAAGCGCACCGCGGCCGCCGCGTTCGTCATCGCCTGCCAGCTCCTCGACGACGGCCTGATCGACGCCGACGAAGCTCTGCGCAGGGTCACCGGCGCGCAGCTGGCCCAGCTGATGTTCCCGCGCTTCGACGCCGACGCCGCGCCCAAGACCCTGGCCACCGGGATGAACGCCTCCCCCGGCGCGGCCACCGGCGCCGCGGTGTTCGACAGCGCGACCGCCGTCGCCCGGGCCGCAGCGGGCGAGCGCGTGATCCTCGTGCGGCGCGAGACCAACCCGGACGACCTGGCCGGAATCATCGCCGCCCAGGGCGTGCTCACCAGCCGCGGCGGGCGCACCAGCCACGCCGCGGTGGTCGCCCGCGGACTGGGCCGGACCTGCGTGTGCGGGGCCGAGGACCTGGAGGTCGACCTGGCCGGCCGGAGGATGCTCGCACCCGGCGGCGTCACCGTGGTCGAGGGCGAACTGCTGTCCATCGACGGCACCACCGGCGAGGTGTTCCTCGGCGAGGTACCGGTCGTCGCCTCACCGGTCGTGCGCTACTTCGACGGCGAGCTGCACCCGGAGGGGCCCGACTCCGACGAGCTGGTGCGCGCCGTGCACCGGCTGCTCGCGCACGCCGACTCCCGCCGCCGCCTCGGCGTGCGCGCCAACGCCGACACCGGCCAGGACGCGGCCCGCGCCCGCCGCTTCGGCGCCGAGGGCGTCGGCCTGTGCCGCACCGAGCACATGTTCCTGGGCGCGCGGCGCGAGCAGGTCGAGCGGCTGGTGCTGGCCGACTCCGACGCGGAGCGGGAGTCGGCACTGGCGGTGCTGCTGCCCGAGCAGCGCGACGACTTCGTGATGATCCTGCGCGCGATGGCCGGGCGCCCGGTCACCATCCGGCTGCTCGACCCACCGCTGCACGAGTTCCTGCCCGACCTCACCGACCTGACGGTCCGGGTCGCGCTGGCCGAGCAGCGCGCCGAGCCCGCCGAGCGCGCCACGCTGGAGCGCGACCGGGCCCTGCTGAGCGCGGTGCGCAGGCTGCACGAGCAGAACCCGATGCTCGGGCTGCGCGGCGTGCGCCTGGGCCTGGCGATCCCCGGGCTGTTCGGTATGCAGGTCCGGGCGATCGCCCGGGCCACCGCCGAGCTGCGCGCCGAGGGCGTCGACGCCCGGCCCGAGATCATGGTGCCGCTGGTCGGCGCGGTGCAGGAGCTGGACTCGATCGTCGAGGAGATCTCCGCGGTGCTCGCCGAGGAGGCCGCCCGCACCGGCGTCGCGCTGGACGCGCCGATCGGCACGATGATCGAGCTGCCGCGGGCGGCGCTGACCGCCGGGCGGATCGCGCAGCACGCGCGCTTCTTCTCCTTCGGCACCAACGACCTCACCCAGACCACGTGGGGCTTCTCCCGCGACGACGTCGAGGGCGCCTTCTTCTCCCGCTACCTCGACCTGGGCATCTTCCCGACCTCGCCGTTCGAGACGATCGACGCCGAGGGCGTCGGGCGGTTGATCCGGATCGCAGTGGGCGAGGGCCGCACCGTCCGACCCGACCTGCACATCGGGATCTGCGGCGAGCACGGCGGCGACCCCGCCTCCATCCACTTCTTCCACGACCAGGACCTGGACTACGTGTCCTGCTCGCCGTTCCGGGTGCCGGTCGCACGGCTGGAGGCGGGCCGGGCCGCGATCGGCTGAGCGGCCCGATCATCGAGGAGGATCACCGTGACCACGGCACCATCAACGCGACGATCGATCGAGCGCTGGTGAGCACCGCGGTCGTCCTTGCCACCAGGGCGCCGTCACTGCACAACACCCAGCCCTGGCGGTTAGCGTTCGACGAGCGGACCGTGCATCTGCGGGCGGCCGCCTGTAATGGCTGCCGGCCACCGACCCCGAGGGCTGCGATCTCCTGCTGAGCTGCGGCTCCGCCCTGCATCACCTGCGGGTCGCGCTGGCGGCCGAGGGCGCGGCCACCGAGGTTCGGCGCGCCTTCAGCACCTGGCGGGTGCCCGATCACGTGCTGGCCACCATCGGCCGCCCGGCGCAGCCCGTCGAGGAACCAGCGGTCCGTCGGACTGTTGCCCGAGCCGTACGTCTGCAGCACGAGCTCCCGTAGCCCCGGCTGACCGGCGACTACGACACCGCGGGCGACGTGGAGGTGCTGGCCCGCGGGATCGGCAACGGCCTCGACGAGCTCGTCCGGGCCTCGGGCGCCTCGACCGTCCCCGACTCGAGCAGTTCCCCGCCCGAGAGGTCACACTCCCGTGGGATCTCCCCGACGGCGACTCGATCACCGAAGACCTCCTCATCACCACCCGGTCCCGCACCCCCATCAACCGGAGCTACTTCAACTGGCGGGTCTGGAAGCCGGCCCTGATCGCGACCGGCATCCCCACCACCCGCGCCAACGGCTGCCACGCGCTGCGCCACCTCTACGCCAGCGTCCTCCTCGACGGCGGCGAGTCGATCAAGGTCGTGAGCGAGCGCCTCGGGCACGCCGACCCCGCCTTCACCCTGCGCACCCACACCCACCTCATGCCCGACAGCACGAACCGCACCAGGACCGTCATCGACGCCGCCTTCGACCGACTCAGCGCTCAACCGCACTCCCCGCGTGCCACAGATGCGCCACAGATGTGCCACAGCGAGGTATCTGATCTTCATATACGCTGGTCAACTGCACTTGTGACCCAGTACTACGACTGGTCGGAGATCTCCCAGCGGTGGCGCGAGCGCGGCATCTTCCCGATCATCTCCGAGGCGTCGCTGAAGGCCACGCCGGGAATCCTCGACCGGACCGTCCGCCGCCGCGCCCGGTAGCCGGCGACGGTCCGCGGGTGGCGTCGTGAGAGGGGTCCGATGAGCGGGAGCCTGGGACGGGTCGGGCTGGACGAGGCGCTCGACCCGCTCGTCCTGGCGCTGGACGTCGGCTCGACGGCCAGCCGCGGCGACGTCTACGACGCCGCGGGCCGGCCGGTCGACGGCGGGCGGCGCAAGGTCGCCCACGAGTTCCGCACGAGCGGCGAGGGCGCCAGCGAGATCGACCCGGACCAGGTCGTCGACGAGCTCGCGGAGATCATCGCCAAGCTGGCCGGCGAAGCGCCGCGCGGCCGGATCACCGGGGTCGCCCTCGACACGTTCGCGTCGTCGCTGGTCGGCGTGGGCGCCGACGGGCGCGCCGCCACCCCCTGCTACACCTACGCCGACTCGCGGTGCGGCGCGCAGGTGGTCGCGCTGCGCGCCGAGCTCGACGAGGACGAGGTGCAGCAGCGCACCGGGGTGCGCCTGCACAGCAGCTACCTGCCCGCCCGGCTGCGCTGGCTGCGCGAGACCGACCCCGACCTGTTCTCCGGGGTCCGGCGCTGGATGTCCCTGGGTGAGTACGCCTGGCTGCGGCTGCTCGGGACGACCGCGGCCGGCACCGCCACCGCGGCGTGGAGCGGGCTCCTCGACCGGCGGACCGGCGCGTGGGACCCGGTCATGCTGGACGCCGCCGGGATCGCGCCCGACCGGCTCTGCGAGGTGCGCGACCCGGACCACCCGCTCACCGACGTCGACGCCGAGGTGGCGCGGCGCTGGCCGGCGCTGGCCGGCGCTGGCCGGCGCCCGCTGGTTCGCGCCCATCTCCGACGGTTTCGCCAGCAACCTCGGCGCCGGGGCGGGCGACGCGACCACGGCCGCGGTGTCCGCGGCCACCAGCGGGGCGATCCGCGTGCTGGTCACCGACATCCCGGAGCGGATCCCGTCGGGGCTGTGGTGCTACCGGGTCGACTCCCGCCGGTCCCTGCTCGGTGGGGCGCTGAACGACGTCGGACGGGTGCTGAGCTGGCTGGGCGAGACCGTGCGGCTGGGCGACGCCGACCTCGACGAGGCGATGGGCGCCGCCCCCGACCCCGCCACCCCGCTGGTGCTGCCCTACCTGTCCGGCGAGCGCTCCACCGGCTGGGCCGCCGACGCCCGGGCCGTCATCGCCGGCGCCGCCGCAGCCACCACCGGCGCCCAGCTGTTCCGCGGCGCGATGGAGGGCGTCGCGCTGTCCTACGCGCGGATCGCCGAGCAGCTGCGCGCGACCGCGGCCGACCCGCGGCGCACCGTGGCCAGCGGCCGGGTCACCCAGGACCTGCCGGGCTGGCTGCAGGTGCTGGCCGACGCGCTGGGCACGCCGGTGGAACCGGTGACCATGAAGCGGGCGACGCTGCACGGCACCGCCCTGCACGCGCTGGAGGTCCTGGCGCCGGACACCGACCGCGCGCCCGTCCCGACCGGGCCGGCGCTGCACCCGGTGCCGGCCCACCGCGAGCACTACCACGACCGGGCCGAGCGGTTCGAGCGGCTCTACCGGGCGGTCATCGCGCCCTGACCGGGCCGATGGCCAGGTCGAGCGCGGCCAGCAGGTCGGCGGCGAGGTCGTCGGGGTCCTCCAGCCCGACGGAGAAGCGCAGGTGGCCGTAGCGGCGGAACTGCGGCGGGTAGGCCGCGACGCGCGGGCCGGACGTGCCGACGTGCACGATGAGGGACTCGTCGTGGCCGAGCGAGACCGCCGAGGTGATCACGCGCAGCGCGGCGACGAACCGGTTCTGGGCGTCGGGGTCGCCGTCGACGGCGAAGGAGATGACCGCGCCGTGGCCGCGCCCGCCGAACTGCCGGGCGGACAGCTCGTGCTGGGGGTGCGAGGGCAGGCCGGGGTAGGTCACGAACGCGGTCCGGGGGTCGCGGTCGAGGAGCTCGGCCAGCCGCTGCGCGGTGGCCAGGTGCTGGCGCAGCCGCAGCGGCAGGGTGACCGAGCCGCGCAGGATCAGCCACGCGTTGAACGGCGAGATGACCCCGCCGACGTCGACCATCGCCTCCGATTTGATCCGCGCGACGAGGTCGCGGGCGCCGACGACCGCGCCGCCCATGGCGTCGCCGTGGCCGTTGACGTACTTCGTGAGCGAGTGCACGACCAGGTCCGCGCCGTCGGCCAGCGGCCGGTACAGCGGCGGCGGGGTGAACGTGGAGTCCACCGACAGCAGCGCCCCGCCCCGGTGCGCCACGGCGGCGACGGCCGCGATGTCGGTGACCTTCGTGGTCGGGTTCGCGATCGTCTCGACGTGCACGAGCCGGGTGTTCGCCCGCATCGCCCCCGCGACCGCCGCGGGGTCCGCGGAGTCGACGAAGCTGACCTCGACGCCGTACTTCTTCGGCAGCAGCTCGGCGAACAGCCGCCAGGTGGCCTCGTAGGTGACGTCGGAGACGACGACGTGCTCGCCGGCGCCGACGAAGGTGAAGAACACCGCGTGCAGCGCCGCGACCCCGCTCGCCAGCGCCACCGCGTCCGCGCCGCCGTCGAGCGCGGCCAGCTTCTCCTGCAGCGCGAGCTGGGTGGCGCCGGAGTTGCGCGTGTAGAGCGGGACGTCGGTGCCCGACCAGCTCATCTGCGACGGGTCGGCCGGCAGGGCGTAGGAGTTCGCCATCACCAGCGGCGTGCGGATCGCGCCGCTGCCCCCGTCGACCCGGTTGCCGGCGTGCACGGCCCGGGAGGCGAACGCGAGCGAGGACGGGTCGTGCTTGTCAGGTCGAGCGGTCATGCCGCCACGCTAGGGCGCGCACCGGTCAGCGCGGGCAGACCGGCTCCTGCGGGCGGTCGGGCAGGTACCGCGCCCACTCGGCCGGGTCCAGGTCGCGCCCGACGATCCCGCACAGCCGCTCGCGCAGCGCGGGCACGTCCAGGTCCCAGCGCAGGACCTCGCCGGTGTAGGTCGTGGCGACCAGGCCCGTGCCGCCGGCCCGGAACCCGACCCCGGTGATCAGGGTCCAGCCCAGCACCGCGCGCTGGGCCAGCGTCGTGGTGTCCGACAGCACGATGGTGCCGGCCGTGTCACCCGAGGCGAGGGTGCGCCCGTCCGGGCTGAACGCCACCCCGGTGACCCGCTCGCGGTGCCCGGGCAGCACCGCGAAGCCGTCGCCGCCCGCGGCGTCGAGCGTCCACAGCGCGACGCGCCCGTCCTTGCCGGCCTGGGCGAGCCGAGTGCCGTCCGGGCTGAACGCCAGCCCGGTCGTGCCGAGCCCGATCGAGCCGCCCAGGCTCCGGATCCGGGTGCGCGCCGCGACGTCCCACAGGCCGACGCCGTCGACCGAGGCGGCGGCGAGCGTGCGCCCGTCCGGGCTGAACGCGACCGCCACGCCCCCCGGCAGCGCCTGGTCCTGCAGGGCGCCGACGCGGGTCGCGGAAGCGACGTCCCACAGCTCGACCCGACCGTCGAACAGCCCGACGGCCAGCGTCGCGCCGTCCGGCGAGAACGCGGCCGCCACCGCGCTCACGTCCGAGCGCAGGACCGCCTGCTGTTGCGGGTAGGCCGCGCCGAGGCGCCACAGCACCGTGGCGCCCGTGCTGTTCGCGACGGCCAGCAGGGACCCGTCGCGGGTGAACGCCACCCCGTTGACCTGGCCCTCGCCGGGCAGCACCTGGTCGGGCTGCGGCGCTGCGGGGCGCACGTCGCGCAGCACGGTGGTGCCCGTGCCGTCGCCCGTCGCGACCAGGTCGCCGCCCGGGTGCACCGCCATCGTCAGCACCTCGCCCAGCGCGGCGCCGACCGGGGTGGCGCCGGGACGGGCCGGGTCCCACACCGCGACCGCGCCGTCGTGCGAGCCGGACGCGACCGTGCGCAGGTCCTGGCTGACGGCGACGGCGGTGACGTCCGCCAGCGGGCCGACGACCTCCTGCTGCTCCCCGGTGACCAGGTCGACGCTCAGCAGCGCGCCGTCGCTGGTGGTCGCCATCAGGACCTGGTCGTCGAGGAACCGCAGGCCGTCGATGCCGGTGCCGTAGCCGGGCACGGTGGCCAGGACCAGGCCGTCGTGGACCTGGCGCACCTCGACCGAGCCGGCCTCGACCCCGCTGTAGGCCGCGACCGTGCCGTCCGGGCTGAACGCGATCGACGTGCTTCCGGGCGCGAACCCGTCCCAGACGTCCACGGTGGCCCCGGTGGCCGCGTCCCACAGGGTGATCGAGCCGTCGGCGGCGCCGGCCAGCAGCAGGCGCCCGTCGGGGCTGAACGCGAGGGCGGAGACCGCACCGCCGATCCCGGGCAGCAGGAAGCGCTGCCGGCCCGCGACGCTCTCCCACACCACCACCTCGCCACCGCGGCCGCCCTGGGCGACCAGCCCGCCGTCCGGGCTGACCGCGAGGCTGCGCGGGATGTGCCCGGAGGCGAGCACGGCCCGCCTGGTCCGGCCGGGCACGTCCCACACCGCGACCTCGCTCGCGCCGACGGCGTACAGCGTGCGGCCGTCGGGGCTGAACGCGATGTCGCCGTCGACGGCCCCGACCAGCTCCCCCGCCGGGCTGCGGCCGGGCATCCCCCACAGCCGCACGACGCCGTCGGCGCCCGCGGTCGCCAGCAGGTCGCCCGCCGGCGCGAAGGCCACGTCCTCGACGCGGTCGGCGTGGGCGTCGAGGTAGCCCAGCACCTGCTGCTGGTTCTCGGCCGCCCGGACCAGCGCGTCGCGGCCCTGGTCGGTGTCCGCGACAGCGGCCCCGGCCAGCGCGAGCAGCACCGCCCGCTGCGGGTCGAGCGCGAAGAGCTCGTCGGACTGCGACGCCGCCAGCCGGGCCAGTGCCTCGTCGCGCTGGCGGGCGGCCTCGACCGCGTTGCCCACCGAGACCACCACGGCGATCACCACCACGGCCACCGCCAGCACCAGCGCCGTCCAGCCCACGTCGGCCCGTTGCGTCCTGGCTCGCCCAGCGTCCTCGGCCGTCACGATCGGTGCTCCCCCCGAGACCCGACGTCGCCGACCCGGATGATCCGGGGCGACCCTGCCGTCACCCTACGGAGTCGGTCCCTCCGGAACCCGGGGGCCCGCCGCTCGTCGTGCGACGAGGCGCCGGCCGGACGTAGCCTCGGGGGATGACCGTCGCGCGGATGCTGTTCGACTTCGACGACACCTACGCCCGCGACGTGCCGGCCCTGTCGGTGCCGTGGTCGGCCGCGCCCGCGCCGCACCCGGAGCTGCTGGTGCTCAACGAGGGGTTGGCCGCGGAGCTGGGGGTCGACCCGGCCGCGCTGCGCGAACCGGCGGGCGTGGCGCTGCTGACCGGCCACGGCCTGCCCGACGGGGTCGTCCCGGTGGCGCAGGCCTACGCCGGGCACCAGTTCGGCGGCTACGTGCCGCGCCTGGGCGACGGGCGGGCGCTGCTGCTCGGCGAGGTGACCGACACCGCGGGCCGGCGCCGCGACCTGCACCTCAAGGGGTCCGGCCGCACGCCGTTCGCCCGCGGCGGCGACGGCAGGGCGGCGGTGGGGCCGATGCTGCGCGAGTACCTGATGGGCGAGGCCAACCACGCGCTGGGGATCCCGACGACGCGGGCCCTGTCGGTCGTCGCCACCGGCGAGGAGGTGCTGCGCGAGGAGGGTCCGCTGCCCGGTGCGGTGCTCTGCCGCGTCGCCGCGAGCCACCTGCGCGTCGGCACGTTCCAGTACGCCGCCGCCTCGGGCGACCTGGACGTCCTGCGGGCCCTCGCCGACCACGCCATCGCCCGCCACCACCCCGCGGCGGGCGACGGGCCCGACCGGTACCTGCGGCTGTACCGCCACGTCGTCGACGCCCAGGCCGAGCTCGTCTCGCGGTGGATGCTGGTCGGCTTCGTGCACGGCGTGCTGAACACCGACAACACCACGATCTCCGGCGAGACCATCGACTACGGGCCCTGCGCGTACATGGACGCCTTCGACCCGGCCACCGTGTTCAGCTCCATCGACCACGCCGGCCGCTACGCCTACGGCAACCAGCCCGGCATCGTGCAGTGGAACCTCGCCCGGCTCGGCGAGGCGCTGCTGCCGCTGATCGACGCCGACGCCGACGCGGCGGTCGAGGCCGCGACGGCGGTCCTGAGCGGGTTCGCCGAGACCTACCGGCGGCACTGGGCGCGGGGCAGCGCCGCCAAGCTCGGGCTCGCCGAGCCGGACCCGGACCTGGTGACCGACCTGCTGGAGCTGATGCGCGCCCAGCGCGTCGACTTCACCACGTTCTTCCGGGCGCTGTCGGCCGGCACCGCGCGGTCGCTGTTCGCCGAGCCCGAGCCGTTCGACGCGTGGGCCGCCCGCCGCGAGGCGCTGCTGCCGGCCGACCGGGCCGCCGTGGCCGCGGCGATGGACCGGGTGAACCCCGTCTACGTCCCGCGCAACCACCTCGTCGAGCAGGCGCTCACCGAGGCGACCGCGGGCGACACGACCTCGTTCCGGCAGCTGCTCGACGTGCTGGCCCGCCCCTTCGACGAGCGGCCGGGCCTGCAGCGCTACGCCGAGCCGGCGCCGGCGGGCTGCCCGCCGCACGTCACCTACTGCGGCACCTGACCCCACCGCGGGGGAAGATCCGGTGGTGAACGGCTCTTCCCCCACCCCCGGCACCCCCGCCGCGACCACCCTCCCCGACGGGCGGGTCCTGGCCTGGACCTCCTGGGGGCCGGAGACCGGCCGGACCGTCCTGTACTGCCCCGGCGCGGGCAGCAGCGGCTCGCTCGGCTTCGGCACCGACGACCTGCACGACCTCGGCGTCCGGCTGGTCGGCATCGACCGCCCCGGGCTGGGCCGCTCCTCACCCCGGCCCGGCCGCACCCTGACCGACTGGTGCGACGACGTCGCGCACCTCGTCGCCGATGTCGGCGCCGGGCGCGGCGCCGACACCAGCGACGTCCGCGTGGTCGGCTTCTCCCAGGGCGCGGTCTTCGCCGCCGCCCTCGCCGGGGCCGGCACCGTCCGGGCGGCCGCGCTGGTGTCCGGGCAGGACGACCTGGCGGCGATGCGCGAGCACCTGGTGCCCGAGGTCCGCGCGATGGTCGACGCGGTCGCCGACGACCCGGCGGAGTTCGAGCGGGAAGTGCCGCGGTGGGCCGGACCGGACCTGCTGTGGGACCTCACCGTCTCCACCAGCGGCCCCGTCGACGCCGCCCGCTACGCCGGCGCCGACTTCGCGCCGGCCTACCGCACCGCCCTGGCCGAGGGCTTCGCCCAGGGACCCGCCGGCTACGCCCGGGACCTGGTGCTGGCCCTCGGGCCATGGCCGGTGCCACCCGAGGGGATCGCGGTGCCCGTCGACCTCTGGTACGGCGCCCTCGACACCAGCACCGTGCACTCCCCCGACCACGGCCGCACCCTCGCCGAGCGCTTCCCGCGCGGCCGCCTGCACCTGCTGCCCGAGGAGGGGGGCTCGCTGCTGTGGACCCGGTCCCGCGACGTCCTGGTCACGCTGCTGGGCGCCTGAGCCCCGCTCGGGGTGCCGGACGGGCGCCGTCGTGATCTGCTCGGCGCACCCACGTGTCGACCGGAGGCAGCAGTGACCGACCCGACCACCGTCTCCGCCCCGCCCACCGGGGAGAACCCCCACCCCGCCCCCGCCGAGACCGAGGTGACCCCGGTGCCCGGCGACGACCTCGCCCGGTCCCGGGGCACCGACTTCTTCCACGTCGAGGAGCACCTCGACGCCCGGGAGCGGGAGGTGCTGCGCCGGGTCCGGGAGTTCAGCGACGAGGTCGTGGCCCCGGTGGCCAACGACTACTGGGAGCGCGCGGAGTTCCCGGCGCCGCTGCTGCCCGCCTACGCCGCGCTCGGGGTGGCCGGCGGGGCCCTGGACGGCGACGGCTGCCCGGGCCTGTCGCCGCTGGCCGAGGGCATGGTCACCGCCGAGTTCGCGCGCGGCGACGGCAGCGTCTCGACCTTCCACGGCGTCCACTCCGGGCTGGCGATGACCACCATCGGGCTGCTCGGCTCGGCCGAGCAGCGACAGCGCTGGCTGCCCGACATGGCCGCGGTGCGTCGGATCGGGGCGTTCGCGCTCACCGAGCCCGAGCACGGCTCCGACGTCGTGCGCCTCGACACCCGCGCGCACCGCGAGCCCGACGGCTCCTGGACCCTGCACGGCCGCAAGCGCTGGATCGGCAACGGCACCGTCGCCGACGTCGTGGTCGTGTGGGCCCGCGACGACGACGGGCAGGTCGGGGCGTTCGTCGTGGACCACGCCGACGGCGCGGGCGATCCGGTGCCCGGGTACGCGGCCCGCCGGATCACCGGCAAGACCGCGAACCGGGCGGTCTGGCAGGCCCAGATCGAGCTCGACGGCGTGCGCGTCGACGGCGACTGCCGCCTCGAACTGGCCCGCAGCTTCGCCGACACCAACCGGGTGCTGGCCAAGTCGCGCCAGACCGTGGCCTGGGAGGCGCTCGGGCACGCCGTGGCCGCCTACGACGCCGCGGTCACCTACGCCCTGCGCCGCGAGCAGTTCGGCCGCCCGCTGGCCGCCTTCCAGCTCGTGCAGGACAAGCTCTCGCACATGCTCGCCGACATCACCGGCATGCAGACCATGTGCGTGCGGATGTCGCAGCTGCAGGAGCAGGGCCGGGCCGCGCTGGAGCACGCGGCGCTGACCAAGCTGGCCACCGCCTCGGCGGCCCGCCGGGTGTGCGCGATGGCCCGCGACGTGCTGGGCGGCAACGGGATCCTGCTCGACCACCACGTCGCCCGCCACCACGCCGACATCGAGGCCGTCTACACCTACGAGGGCACCGACTCGGTGCAGTCGCTGATCGTCGGGCGGGCGATCACCGGGATCAGCGCGTTCGCGTGAGCCTGCGCTAAGCTCGCGGGGGTCGACCCGCACGGACGCCGTTCGTCCGGCCGCGGTCGACCCAGTGCGGTGGGTGACAACGACCTTCGACGGTCGCCGCCGGGCATGTCACGGAGGAGCCACTCGGCCCTCGTCCCGCGACACCCACCCACCGCCCGACCGCAGCACTGTGCGCGGACGGTCCGTCATCGACGGCCGTGCCGGGCACGCCGGAGGAGGAGTTAGTGGCTCGACGAGGCCAGCCCCAGACCAGGGCTCGCCGGAACGCCCCGAGGGATCGGCGACGCGGCCGCGACCGCGACGACGTGATCTCGGTGGCCGCCCGCGCCGTCCGGGAGGTCGAGACGGCCATCCGCAACGGCCGGGTGTCCCCCACGACGCGCACCAAGTTCCAGGTCGTCGCGCTGCTGCTGCGCGAGGAGCGCGCCCGGCTCCGCGAGGACGCGACCGCCACCGAGGCGCACCGCACCGAGCAGCTCAAGCGCCTCGACGGCATCGCGACGATCCTGGCGAAGACCGCCGTGCGTGATTCCGACCTCATGGCGCTGCTCGCCGAGGACGCCGTCGTCACCGACGCGGCCAGGTCGCTCAAGCGGGAGATGCTGCGCGAGGCCGGCATCGAGACCGCCCCCGAGCCCGTCGCGGCGGTGGAGCGCCCCGACGCCGAGCCGGCCAAGCACCGGGTCGTGCCGCAGTCGGTCATCTCGCGCCAGCTGGCCAACCCCTTCCTGGCGCCCGACCGGGCGGTCGTCCGCCAGAGCGCGCCGCGCGCGACGCGGCTGGCCAGCTGGGAGCTGATCGGCCCGCTGCTCAGCTCGTTCGAGCGCGCCGGCGCCGGCACCCCGGCGTGCATGGACCTGCCCTTCCCGACCTCCCGCTTCACCCCGCCCGGCCTCGAGCTCATGCCCCACCAGGCCCAGCTGGTCGCCGCGGCGTCCGCCGGGCACCGCACCTTCCTGCTCGCCGACGAGCCCGGCCTGGGCAAGACCGCCCAGTCGCTGCTGGCCGCGGAGGCGGCGAACGCCTACCCGCTGCTCGTCGTCGTGCCGAACGTCGTCAAGACCAACTGGGCGCGCGAGGCCGGGCTGTGGACGCCGCACCGCACGGCCACCGTGATCCACGGCGACGGCGACTCGATCGACGGCTTCGCCGACATCGTCGTCGTCAACTACGAGGTGCTCGACCGCCACGTCGGGTGGCTCGGTGACTTCGGCTTCCGCGGCATGGTCGTCGACGAGGCGCACTTCATCAAGAACAAGGCTTCGCTGCGCTCGCGCCACGTCCTGGAGCTCTCCGAGCGCATCCGGTCGTTCACCGCGGACCCGCTGCTGATGGCGCTGACCGGCACCCCGCTGATCAACGACATCGAGGACTTCCGAGCGATCTGGCAGTTCCTCGGCTGGATCGACGAGAAGAAGCCGCTCGGTGAGCTGATGGCCGCCCTCGACGCGACCGGCCTCACCCCCGCCGACCCGGGGTTCTACACCTCCGCCCGCAAGTGCGTCGTCGACCTGGGCATCGTCCGTCGGCGCAAGGTCGACGTCGCCGCGGACATCCCGGCGCGGCGCATCGCCGACCTGCCCGTGGAGCTGGACGGCGCGGCCGGCCGGTCGATCCGCGCCGCCGAGCGCGACCTCGCGGCCCGGCTGGTGTCGCGGTACGAGGCCGCCCTGGCCGGGCGCCGGTCCGACGCCGGCGTCGTCGGGCTCGACGGCATCGACCACGAGCTCGTGCGCAAGGTGGCCAGGCGGGAGCTCAAGGAGGCGAACTCGTCGCCGTCGGGCGACAACGTGTTCACCATGATGCGGCGCATCGGCCGGGCCAAGGCCGGGCTCGCCGCCGACTACGCGGCCCAGCTCGCCCGCAGCGCGGGCAAGGTGGTCTTCTTCGCCAAGCACGTCGACGTCATGGACGACGCCGAGGAGCTCTTCACCCGCCAGGGCGTGCGGTTCTCCTCGATCCGCGGCGACCAGACGCCCGGCGCGCGGCAGAAGAACATCGACGCCTTCGTCGACGACCCCGACGTCGCGGTCATCGTCTGCTCGCTGACCGCGGCCGGTGTCGGCATCAACCTGCAGGTCGCCTCCAACGTGGTGCTCGCGGAGCTGTCCTGGACGGCGGCCGAGCAGACCCAGGCCATCGACCGCAGCCACCGCATCGGCCAGGACCAGCCGGTCACGGCCTGGCGCATCATCGCCGCGCAGACGATCGACGCCCGCATCGCCGGGCTGATCGACAGCAAGGCCGGCCTGGCCGCCCAGGCGCTCGACGGCTCCGAGGAGGAGGTCGGCGCGTCGACCGACGTCCAGCTGGAGGCGCTCGTCGCGCTGCTGACCGAGGCGCTGGCGACACCGGCGCGGCTGGCCGGCTGACCGGGGGGCCGCGATCAGCCCGGCGCGCCGCGGCGTCGCGGACCGATGGCCAGCAGCGCGGCGTCGTCGTCGAGGCCGTCGCCGAAGTCCTCCAGCAGCGCGGCGATCGCCTCGACGACCGTGGCCGGCGGGGCGGGCGCGAGCGCCCCGGCGAACCGCAGGAGGTCGTCCTCCTCGTAGCGGGCGCCACCGTCGACGCGGGCCTCGATCAGCCCGTCGGTGTAGAGCAGCAGCGTGTCGCCGGGCACGAGCCGCAGGTCGGCCCGGGTGAACCGGGGCTCGGGCACGGCGCCGACGAGCTGGCCGCCGACCAGGTCCACCACGTCGACGGCGCCGTCGGCCCGCAGCACCAGCGGCGGGGGGTGCCCGCCGGAGGCCAGCACCATCTCGACCGCCTCCCCCGCCGTGCGCAGGACCCCGTAGACGACGGTGCAGAACTTCGGGTTGCCCCGGTCGTGCTCCTGGGCCAGCACGGCGTCGAGGTTGGTCAGGACGGCGACCGGGTCGGGGTCGTGGGCGGCCGCGGAGCGCAGCGTGTAGCGCGTGAGCGAGGTCAGCGCCGCGGCGCCCGGGCCCTTGCCGCAGACGTCGCCGAGGAAGAACCCCCACCGGTCGCCGGGCAGCGCGAACACGTCGTAGAAGTCGCCGCCGACCTCGTCGGCCGAGGCCGGGTGGTAGTACGCGGCGGTCTCCACGCCCGCCACCTCGGGCAGCCGGGGCGGCAGCAGCGTGCGCTGCAGGACGGTGGCCAACCGCTGGATCCGCTCGCGCTCCCGGTCGGCCTCGCGGCGGGCCTGCAGCAGCTCGCCCTCGTAGGAGCGGCGGTCCCTGGCCTCGAACACCACGAACCGGACCCGGGACGGCCCCGCGCCGTCCCCCGCCGACACGACGGCGGACACCAGCACGGGCAGCCTGCCATGCGCCGTGCGCAGCTCCAGCGCGAACCCGCCCACGGAGCCCTGCATGGCCAGCAGCGGCGCGATGTGGGTCTCGTAGTGGATGCGCCCACCCACCGTGAGCAGGTCGGTGAACCGCCCCCGCCCGACCAGCTCGGCCCCGGTGCGCCCGACCCAGCCCAGCAGCGTCGCGTTGATCCGGACGATGGTGCCGTCGGGCAGCGTCGAGAGCAGGCCGCACGGCGCGGCCTCGTACAGCTCGGCCGAGCGGGCCTGCTCGTCGAGGACCGCCTCGACCAGTTCGGCGCCGGGCCCCCTCACGGTTCGGTCGGCCCCGGTCTCACGGCCGGGCCCCGACGAAGGACAGGATCGCGGCGGCGGTCTGCTCGGGGGCGCTGAGCTGCGGGCAGTGCCCGGTCGCGTCCAGGGTGACCAGCCGGCTGCCGGGGATGTGCTCGTGGACGTAGGCGCCGACCTCCGGCGGGGCGATCGCGTCCTGCGCGCACTGCAGGACCAGCGTCGGCACCGCCACGGTCGCCAGGTCGTCGCGGCTGTCGGACAGGAACGTCGCGCGGGCGAACACCTGCGCGATGCGCGGGTCCATCCGGCAGAAGCTGTTGGTCAGCTCCTGGCCCAGCTCAGGGCGCTCCGGGTTGCCCATGATCACCGGGGCCATGGCCGCCGACCAGCCGAGGTAGTTGCTCTCCAGCGACTCGAGCAGCTCGTCGATGTCGGCCCGGCTGAAGCCCCCGCGGTAGCCCTCGTCGTCGATGTAGCGGGGCGAGGGCGTCACCAGGACCAGGCCCGAGACGCGGTCCGGCTCCAGGCCGGCGGCCAGCACCCCGATCATGGCCGCCACCGAGTGCCCGACGACGACCACGTCGCGCAGGTCGAGCTCCCGGCAGATCGCGGCCATGTCCTCGGCGTACCCGTCCAGGCGCGAGTAACGCTCGGCGCTCCACCCGGACGCCGGCGAGCCGCCCGCGCCGGGGAAGTCGAACAGCACGAGCCGGCACGTCCGCGCCAGGATCGGCTCCACCAGCCGCCACATGTGCTGGTCGCAGCCGAAGCCGTGGGCGAGCAGGAGCAGCGGGCCGTCCTCGTGCCCGGTCACCCGTACGCGATGCCTGTTCGCCACGTCCATCACGACATCCTGTCACCGACCCTCCTCCCGCCGGGCGGGGTGTGCGGGTGGCACCCGGCATACTCCCGCGCGTGGAGCTGCCCGATCCGGCGCTGGTGGTGCTCGTCGGGCCGGCCGGAGCGGGCAAGTCGACCTGGGCGGCGTCGCGCTACCGCGAGGTGGAGGTCGTCTCGTCCGACGCGCTGCGCGAGCGGGTCGGCACCGGCCCGGCCGACCTCGACGCCACCACCGAGGCCTTCGCCGTGCTGGAGGCGGTCGTGGCGGCCCGGCTGCGGCGCGGGCTCACCACCGTCGTCGACACGCTCGGGCTCGACCCGCGCCGGCGCCGGGACTGGCTCGCCGCGGGCCGCGCCACCGGGCTCCCCTGCGTCGCGGTGGTATTCGACACACCGGGCGCGCTCTGCCGGGCGCGCAACCGGCAGCGCGACCGGCCGGTCCCCGCGCCCGCGCTGACCGCCCAGCTGCGCCGGATGCCGGAGGTGTCCGCCGAGGTCGCCGCCGAGGGCTGGGACGTGGTGGTGCGCGAGCGGGGTGGTCCGGCGCCCGCCGCGGCGGCGCCGGCGCCCGCCGCCGCACCAGCGGGAGCCCGGCCGCTGTTCGCCGAGCCCGGGCGGCTCTCGTTCGTGCTGCAGGTCTCGCGCTTCCCGTGGGGCGACGACCCGGCCGCGTGGCTGCGCGCCGTGGCCGTCGCGGCCGAGGGCGCGGGGTTCGCCGGGCTGGCCCTGATGGACCACCTCATCCAGATCCCGCAGGTCGGACGGCCGTTCGAGGCGATCCCCGACCCGCTCGTGGCGCTGGGGCTGCTGGCCGGCGCGACGACCACCCTGCACCTGGGCACCCTGGTCTCGCCGGTCACCGTGCGCCCCGCCGGGCCGCTGGCCAAGGCGCTGGCCACGCTCGACGCCCTCAGCGACGGGCGCGCCTTCTGCGGCCTGGGGGCGGGCTGGTGGGAGCGCGAGCACGCCGCCCACGCCCTGGCCTTCCCCTCGCCGCGCGAACGGCTGGACCTGCTCGAACGCGCCGTCCCGACGCTGCGCGCGCTCTGGGCACCGGGCACCGGGCCGGCGGCCGGGCTGCCCGAGACGACCTGCTACCCGCGCCCCGTCGGGGCGCTCCCGATCATCATCGGCGGCACCGGCCGGCGGACGCTGCGCATCGCGGCGACGGCGGGCGACGCCTGCAACGTGCCCGCCGACCGGGTCGCCGACGTCGGCGAGCAGAACCGGATCACGGTGCTCGACCTGCCCCTGCTCGGCGACGACCGGGAGCACGTCGCGCGGCTGGTCGAGCGGCTGCGCGGGCGGACCGGCGCGGCCGCGTTCGCCGCCCGCCACCACGCCGGCACCGCCGCCGAGCACGTGCGCCGCTACCGCCTCCTCGCCGAGACCGGCGTGCGCACGGCGTTCGTGTCGCCCCCCGACCTGGCCGGACCCGACGACGTCGCGCGCTGGGCGCCGGTGACCGCCGCGCTCGCGTGACCCGCGGGGACGCCTACGGTGTTCTGGTTTATGGCGAGCCTGGACAGTGCCTTGACTGTTGGTAACTGATCGCCCTTGCGTAGCAACCCCAACGCAGTCCCTGGCGAACCTGGCGGACCAGTCGCAGGTAGGGCGACAACCCGGAGTCCTGCTCCAGCCGAACGTGATCATCCGCGCTCCTCGCGCCGCCCGGTACGGCCGAGCCATCCCGCGACCGCGCGAACCGTGCGCGGTCCGTAGTCCTCGGCGAGGAACCGGGGCAGGTGAGCGTCGTAGCTGCCGAGCCTCACCCCGGCCTGATCGAGCGCATCGAGCAGCCGCTCGGTGGGCGTGCGTCTGTAGTCCGGCATGGACAGCCGACCGGGCTTTGCTCGCTTGGCGCGGGCGATCCAGCCCGCGATGACCTGGATCTCCGGGACTCCGGTGTCTCCGGTCAGCAGCCGCACGGCTCCCCTGTCGAACGCTCGGATGTCCACTCCGGCGCCCTCCAGGGCGCCGAGCAGCCACGTGGCGGCCCGTGCCCGCAGGTCGGGCCCGGACATCCCGGCCGCTCCGCCGAGAAGCTGCCACAGGTCCAGCGGATCCGCGTCGAACGGCCCCAGCGGCACGGCATCCCGGTGGTAGAGGACGTGTCCCGCTCCGCCGGTGAGAAGGCGAGATCCGTCGGTGATCTGTGAGTTGTCGAGGATCAGCTTCATGGTTGGTTCTCCTGGTCGGTGACGCAGGAGAAGCAACCGCTGATATGCACTCGCAGTACGCACGCGACTACCACCCGCACAAAAGTGCGGGTGAACGATGATCGGTCAGGAGCGGCGCGGAGCGCCGACGGTCCTGGCCAGAGCGGCCGGGTCGAACCCGGCGACCACCTCCGGGCCAGTGCCAGACCGTACGGGTTCGGGCTCGCTGACCAGCCCCGTGGTCGGGCTCACGAACCGCGCGCCAGCCTTGCCGAGCGTGGCGAGGTGACCCAACCAGGCTGGATGCCGCCACAGCCGGTCGCTGACCATGAGCACGAGTGTCAGCGGCGTACCGACGGCGAGAGCGTCGACGAGGACCCCGGCGGCGTAGGTGTCCATGATCGCGGTTCCTGCCTTGCTTGCGGTGTTCATCGTCAGCGGGCAGGCGACCACGGCGGCCGGTCGCGGTCCGCTGGCCTGGTGAGCGTCGCGCTGCTCGAACAGCACGGGGCGACCGGTCACGACCTGGATGGCATCGACGTCCAGCCAGCCCTGCGACGCCGGTGACGCGACTACGGTGACGGTCCAGCCGATCGCGCCAAGCGCCGCGGCGACGTCGGACGCCCGGGCGGCGAGAGGAGCACCGCACACGACCAGCGTCAGAACGTCGGTGGCGGCGTTGGTCACGGTGTAGCTACTCCAGGGCTCCAGCGCGGGCGGCCAGGTCGGTCAGCGTCCGGGAAGGCTTCTTCCGCTGCCGCCCCAGCATCTCGCGCAGGGTCTCACGGGCCATCACGTTGTAGCGGATCGCCTCCGGCGCCGCTCGCTCCGCCTCCAACAGGTGCAACGTTGCCTCCGCATCGCGCTTGCGCTGCGACTGCGCCCATGCCAGATCAAGATTCACCTGCGCACGACGACTGCTCAAACCGGGCGGCAGCCGTCCGATGTCGACCGCACTCGCGGCGGCGAGCGCTTCGGCTGGGTCACCGAGTTCGGCGGCGACGGACACCCGGTGGATCGCCACGTTGGTCGGCCCGAAGGCGGTCCAGGCATGGTTTGCGTCGGTCCCGAGTGTTCCGGCGAGGGTCTCGGCGTGGTCGAGTCGCGCCCATGCCTGTGCCCGGTCGGTCCGGCGAGCCGCGATCACGGCCGCGATCAGCCACAGCGCACCCGTAATCGACAGCAGGGACGGGTCATCGGCGCGCACGCGCGGAGTCAGCCGCTCCGCCATCGTGACGGCCAATGTCTCCGCCTCATCGGTCCGGTCCGACCGCAGCAACGCGCACACGACCTGATAGATCGCCATGCCTTGCGCGGCGAACGAGTCGAGCGTTCCGGCCGTCATCGCGGCCCGGTCGGCGGCGACCGCCGCAAGGTCGGCAGATCCGAGCTTGGTCAACAGCTTGGCACCGGCCACGTAGACCGAGACGTAGCCCAAGAGCTGCCCACCGTCGCCGTTCGCGGCGATGTGAACCTGATCGGCGGCGACGAGCAGCTCGGGCAGCTCCCGGATCACCCGACTGTAATTCGCGGCCTGGTACTGCATGTGGATGTCCGCTGCGCGGGCGTGCAGAGCGTCCGCCGACAGCGGGTCATCACTGTCGACCGCGCCGGTCAAGGCGGTATAGCGGACAAGCACCCGGCGGATGCTGTCAAGATCGTCGATGAGCGTCGTTCCGTTCGGAGCGTACTGCCACGAACGACCCGTCAGGGCCTCCACGTCGACGTGAAGCACGTTCGCCATGTCGAGCAGAACCGAAAGACGATCAACCGACCGTACTCCGCGCTCAACCTGCGAAAGCCACGACTCGGACCGCCCCACCAAGCCTGCAAGCGCGGCCTGGCTAAGCCCTCGTCGACGACGGTACGCAGCAATGCGCTGTCCGGTCGTTGCTGGCGCCACGTCGCCGACTATCTCACGAAGTACAGCGGCACGCCAAGACGCTACTGAGGAACCGCAAGGCATACGCGAGTGCAACCCCACCGGTCGGCAGACGTCGGCGTTCGGCGTTACTTGTTCGATTACCAGTTGAGATACACCGCAAAATCGTCTACAACTGCGGTAACAATTTCCTGCGCCTCGTCAAGTGTGCGCCTCACTCCGAGATCCGTTCCATCGAATGTCCAGCGAACGGCGGTCATCCGCTTAACGGCCACACCCGGCGCAACATCTACATTCTCCGAGGCCAGTTCAGCGGGAACTCGGATACTCATGCCGCCCGGCAGTCCGACATCAATGAATGGAATCTCATCCAGTACATGCGGAACCAACCGCTTGTGCTTAAGATCGTTGACTTGAGCGGAAAGTTTCATCATCCACTCATGTCCAGGTTGATAAGGTTGATGCTTCTCGAAAAGAGCGGTAACGTCTGGCCTGGAGGACTCGACACCCGGTAGATTCTTTCTCATGACCTTCAGCCATTCAGATGGCGTCGGAGCAAGCGGGTAGTAGCTTCGCTTTCCCGACTCACCAAAGTGGCCGACAGCCTCGTGCGCAATGTACTCCAAGGCGGACCGCTGGTTCTCAAGTATGTTCTTGACCTTGACCTGAATCTTAGCAAGCTCGCTTTCGTCAGCCACATTCCGGCGCTTGAGAGAAAAGTGCAACAGTTCGCGAACCTTTCCGATTTCAGAAGCGCTGTCCGCTAGTAGCGCCCTAGCGCCGTCGAGCGGCTGGCCTGTCATGGTGACCTCTAACGTACGTCATGTAATCTGACAATTTGCCTGAATGCGTTAGCGCGAACCAATCTGCGATGCTGATAGCGAATCGCCTGAGAGGCAATTCGCACGCACCTCGAACGAGTTCCGCCTTCAACGGAGTCGAGGCAACCCCTCCTAAGCGACGCTTAGGCTCCCGACACTGCTCCCGGCGTGAGAGAGGGCCTGATGACACCTTGACGGTAGAAGCGCCATCAGGCCCGACTCAACTACTTCTTGTGCTTGGTCTTGTCGACGAGCTGCCAGGTCTTACCCGGCGCACTCGATGGCGGCAGCGGCTTACCCTGAATGGCTGTCACTTCTGAACCGCCGCCAGTCGGCCGATACTGTCCCGACTTCGGCGCCGGAGTCCCAGGCTTGATGCCCTTGCCCTTTGCCATGGCCAACACCTCCCTCCCGAGCTGGACGACCAGCCACAGGTGAGGGAGGACACCGTCATCCAGCCACAACCCGTTGTAGGGTGGAGAGGCTTACCAGGCAACTCCGGCCCCGACTGGGCAGTCAGACCCCGGTCGGGGTCTTTGCTTGCTCGTGTCGATCATACCGCACGGGGCCGACATCCCCCACATGTTGTGGCGCGTGGGGCCCTGGCCACAACATGTGCCACGAGGAACAAGTGTTCGAGTCTATCAGGGCTGTCGCTCGGTTTCCCTGTGAGCCCTGATCATGCGCCGTGTGGGCCCTCGGCGGGCGATCACCGTCCTTCCTGCTCCTTCCGAGTGACATAGTCGATGCTGGTGAGGCATGAGTGCGCGTGGCGTCACCGGGCGTCAAAGTGTGTTGAGGCGAGCCTTGACTGGTCGAGCGAGAGTCGTCTCGCTCACCCCGCATCGTGCTACGCCCCGTGCCGGAGGAGGTGGGCCGCGGCGTGGTCGATCACCGCGTCGGTGCCCGCGGCGGTCATCTCGCCGGGGACCAGGACCAGCCGGTCCACGCCCGCCTCGGCGTAGCGGCGGGCGTCGTCGGGGGTGACGAACGGGTCGGGCGGGGTGATCGTGATCTCCAGCCGGGGGGCGTCGGCGCCCCGCAGCCGCCGGCGCGCCTCGTCGAGCCGGGCGACGGCCTCGCCGGCCTGGTCCGGGGTCAGCTCCCACCCGAACCACCCGTCCCCGACCCGGGCCGCCCGCTCGATCGCCGCCCGCACGTGCCCGCCGACCACGATCGGCGGGTGCGGGCGCTGGACCGGCCCCGGGTGCTGGACGACCCCGTGCAGCGACACGAAGCGCCCGTCGTGGTCGCGGTCGTGGCGCCACAGCCCGAGCACGACGTCGAGGTGCTCGTCGGTCATCGCGGCCCGGTCGGCCCGGCCGACCCCGAAGGCCGCCAGCTCCGCCTCGACGTACCCGACGCCGATCCCGACGACGAGCCGCCCGCCCGACAGCACGTCCAGCGAGGTGAGCTGCTTGGCCAGCAGCACGGGCTGGCGCTGGGGCAGCACCAGCACCCCCACCCCGAGCCGGACCCGCTCGGTCACCGCGGCCAGGTACGTCAGGACGGTGAGCGCTTCGAGCCGGGGCTCGGTGGAGCTGTCGGGTGCGTCGTCGGGCAGCGCGATGTGATCGCCCACCCACAGCGACTCGAACCCGAGGTCCTCCACCCGCCGGGCCGTCCCGGCGAGCCGGTCCGGCTGCACGTTCGCACCGCGGTGCAGGGCGTACAGGGCGTACTTCATCGGCGCCGTCACCGGTACAGCATGGCAACACCCCGGCGGCGGACGCACCGCCGACGTCGGCACCGCGGATATCCTGCGAAGATCCGGAGCGACGGCAGGGGCGAGGTCATCATGAACCGCGAGGTGGGCGACCGGTGAGCGTGCTGTCGAGGCTGGGCGGCCTGATCGCCGACGCCGCGTTCGGGCTGCCGCTGCGGGCCACCCCCTACTCGGTGCGCCACGACGTCGCCGTCCCCATGCCCGACGGGGTGTCGCTGCTCGGCGACCTGTACCGCCCGAGCCGGGCCGCCGACGCCCTGCCGGTGGTGCTCGTCCGCCTGCCCTACGGCCGGGCCGGGCTGATCGCGCAGGCGTTCGCCGCCCCGTTCGCCCGCCGGGGGTTCCAGGTGTTCGTGCAATCCACCCGCGGCACGTTCGGCTCCGGCGGCCACTTCCGGCCCTTCACCACCGAGCACGAGGACGGCCTGGCCACCGTGGCGTGGCTGCGCGCGCAGCCCTGGTGCGACGGGCGGGTCGCGATGACCGGCGGCAGCTACTTCGGGCACACGCAGTGGGCCGTCGCGCCCTACGCCGACCCGCCGCTGGTCTCGGTCTCCCCGCACATCACCGCGGCGCGGATCACCGCGGCGTTCTACGACCACGGCGCGCCGGGGCTGCACAACGCCCTGAACTGGTCGGCCCAGATCGGCCGCCAGGAGGCGGGCGGGCTGCCCGCGCCGGTGCCGAACCCGCGGGTCGACGCCCGCCTGCGCCGGGCGCTGCGCAGCCTGCCGCTGCAGGCCGCCGATACGGCCGTCGCCCGGGCGCCGGTGGCCTTCTGGCGCGACTTCACCTCCCACGCCGAGCCCGGTGACGAGTTCTGGTCGGTCGCCGACCACGAGCGCGCCGAGCTGTCCCGGATGCCGCCGGTGAGCATGGTGACCGGCTGGTGGGACCTGTTCGCCGCCGAGCAGCTGAAGGACTACGCCCGGTTGCGCGAGGCGGGCGTGCCCGCCCGGATCGCCGTCGGGCCGTGGCTGCACGCCGAGCCCGGCGAGCTGCGGGAGATCGTCCGCACCGACGTCGCCTGGCTGCGCCACCACCTGCAGGACGGCCCGGCCCCCACCGGCGCGCCCGTGCGGCTGCACCTGCAGCACGCGGGCCGATGGATCGAGTCCGAGACCTGGCCGCCCGCGCGCAGCCGGCCGGTCGAGCACCACCTGCGCGCCGCGGGCGGGCTCGACGAGCAGGCCCCGACGACCGACGCCGAGCCCAGCCGGTTCACCTACGACCCCGCCGACCCGACCCCGACGGTGGGCGGCCCGCTGCTCAGCCCGCCGGGCAAGCAGGCCGACAACCGCGCCGTCGAGCAGCGCCCCGACGTGCTCGTCTTCACCGGGCCGGTGCTCGCCGCCGACCTCGACGTCGTCGGGCCGGTGCGCGCGCTGGTGCACGTGCGCCCCGAACTGGAGCACGCCGACGTGTTCGTCCGGCTCTGCGACGTCGACGCCGACGGGGTCTCGCGCAACGTCGTCGACGGCATCCGCCGCCTCGACCCCCGCACGGTCCCCGCGGCCGACGTCACCGTCGGCGGGGACGGTGTCCTGGCCGTCGACGTGGAGCTGTTCCCCACCGCCTACCGCTTCCGGGCGGGGCACCGGCTGCGGGTGCAGGTCAGCGGCGGGGCGTTCCCGCGGTTCGCGCGCAACCCCGGCACCGGTGAGCCGCTGGGCGCGGCGACCGCGGTCCGCCCGTGCCGGTTCGAGGTGTTCCACGACGCGGCGCACCCGTCGCGCGTGGTCGTCCCCGTCCTGTCGTAGCCGCGCCTGCCCTCAGCCGTCCAGGGCGGCGTGCATGCGGACCAGCCGCTCCTTGCGCTCGGCCCGCAGCCGCAGCGCCGTATCCAGGTCGACCTCCACGAACTTCGTGCGCGTCCGCGGCGCCGACTGGGCGACGACGTCGAGGTCGCCCGACAGCACCGTCGCGACCATCATGTAGCCGCCGCCGGACACGGCGTCGCGGTGCAGCACGATGGGCTCCACCCCGCCCGGCACCTGGATGGAGCCGATCGGGTACGGCGAGTCGACGATGTTCGACGGGTCCTGGCCTGCCCCGAACGGCGGCTCCCGGTCGACGGTCTCCAGCTGGCCGCCGGTGTAGCGGAAGCCGATCCGATCGGCCACCGGGGTCAGCGTCCACTCGGTGTCGAGGAACGCGGCCCGGCCGCGGTCGGTGAGCCGGTGGTCGTAGAGGCCCATGACGACCCGGACCTCGACCTGCTTGGACAGCGCCGGGCGCAGCCCGACGGGCAGCACCAGCCCGGCCCGCCCGGCGGGGCCGGACCCGACCGGCAGCACGTCGCCCTCGGTGAGGGGGCGGCCCTCGACCCCGCCCAGCGCGCCGAGCGCGTAGGTGGAGCGGCTGCCCAGCTTCTCCTCGACGTCGATCCCGCCCGCCACCGCGAGGTAGGCGCGTGCCCCGGCCTTGAGGTAGTCGAAGCTGAGCACGTCGCCCTCGGCGACGTCGAAGGACTCCCACACCGGGCGCTCGTCGCCGTTGACCTTCGGCGCGATCGTCGCGCCGGCCACCGCCACCGTCGCCGGGCCGGTGAACGCCAGCTCCGGTCCCATGTAGACGATCTCCAGCACGGCGGCGTCGCCCGGGTTGCCGACCAGGGCGTTGGCGCAGGCCAGCGAGTACTGGTCGAGCGCGCCCGAGGGCGGGATGCCCAGGTGGTAGTAGCCGGAGCGGCCGCCGTCCTGCACGGTGGTGGACAGGCCCGGCTTGCGGACCTCGATCGTGGTCACGCGAGAACCTCCAGCAGGCGCTTGTTGTAGCCGTCGGGGTCGTCCAGGAACGGCTGCAGGTCGAACCCGACCGGGCGGTTGGTGATGCGGAACTGCCCGGCATCGGCCTTCGCCGCCAGGTCGTCGTACTCGTCGCGGTCGATCGGGCGGAAGCGCACGATGTCGCCGGGGCGCATGAACACCATGTGCTCGGCGAAATCGGGCTTGGTCTGGGTCGGGTCGTAGATCGGCGCCGGGGTGATGCCGAACATCTGGTAGCCGCCCGCGCCGCGCACCGAGTAGATGCAGGAGAAGCAGCCGCCGTAGCCGACGGTCTGCTTGGGGGTGTCGGTGCGCGGGCGCAGGTACTTCGGCACCAGGATCTGCCGCTCCCGGGGCACCATCTGGTACTTGAACGGCAGCCCGGCCACGAACCCGACCATCGAGGTGAACCAGGGCGAGCCGGAGTGCACCGCGATGAACTCCTCGACCGAGCCGTAGCCGTTGATCCGGGCCGCGTACTCGATGTCGGTGGCGTCGGGGTCCTGGTGGCGGTCGCGGAAGCGCAGCAGCGTCTCGGTGGTCCAGGGGTCGCGGTAGAGCACCGGGATCTCCACGACCCGGCAGTCCAGGGTGACCCCCAGCGCGTCGCCGACCCGGTCCTCCAGCTCCTTGAGATGGGCCAGGAAGGCGTGCGGCTCCAGCACGTCCGGGTCGTAGCGGACCTGGTAGGAGGCGTTGGCCGGGCAGATCTCCAGGACGCCGTCCGGCCGCTCGGACCGCAGCAGCCCGGTGATGGCCATGGCCTTGAAGTTGGCCTGCAGGCTCATCTCCTCGGCCAGCTCGACGAACACGAACTCGTCGCCGCCCCAGCTGTACCGGGCGCCCCGTGTCGATGACTCGCTGGCGAGCTCGCTCATGCGGTCTCCTTCCGATCGGCCAGCCACTGTTCGAGGGTCCTGGTGTGGAAGTCGGCGGACCCGACCCACGGTTCGTCCACCAGCTCCCGCAGCAGGCCGGCGGTGGTGGGGATGCCGGCGACGGTGAGCTCGTCCAGCGCCCGGCGCGACCGGGCCAGCGCCTCGGCGCGGTCCGCGCCTCAGACGACGACCTTGGCCAGCAGCGAGTCGTAGTAGGGCGGGACGGTGCCGTCGGGCTCCAGCCAGGTGTCGCAACGGACCCACGGCCCGCCGGGCAGGGTGATGCGCCCGACGCTGCCCGGCTGGGGCATGAAGTCGTTGGCCGGGTCCTCGGCGCAGACCCGGTACTCGATCGCGTGCCCGCGCCGCCGCACGTCCTCCTGGGCGAACCGCAGCGGCTCGCCCGCCGCGATCCGCAGCTGCTCGGCGACCAGGTCGATGCCGGTGACCAGCTCGGTCGTCGGGTGCTCCACCTGGATGCGGGTGTTCATCTCGATGAAGAAGAACTCCTGCGACTCGTCGTCGACGAGGAACTCCACGGTGCCGGCCGAGGCGTAGCCGACCTCGCGGCACAGGTCGACCGCCGCCCGCGTCATCCGCTCGCGGACGGCCTCGGTGATGCCCGGGGATACCGCTTCCTCGACGACCTTCTGCCGGCGCCGCTGCAGCGAGCACTCCCGCTCGAACAGGTGCACCGCGGCCGAGCCGTCGCCGAGGACCTGCACCTCGACGTGGCGGGCGCGCTCGACGAACCGCTCCAGGTACATCGCGCCGTCGCCGAAGGCGTTCCGCGCCTCGGTGGTGGCCTGCCCGAACACGTCGCGCAGCGCGTCCTCGTCGTGCACCACGCGGATGCCGCGGCCCCCGCCGCCCGCGGCGGCCTTGAGCATCACCGGGTACCCGATCGCCCCCGCCGCCTCGACCGCCGCGTCGACCCCGGCCACCCCGCCGGGCGTCCCCGGCACGGTCGGGACGCCCGCGGCCGCGGCCACCTCGCGGGCGGCGACCTTGTCGCCCATGCGCTCGATCGTCGACGCCGACGGCCCGACGAACGTCAGGCCCGCCCCGGTGACCGCGGCCGCGAACGACGCCCGCTCGGACAGGAACCCGTATCCGGGGTGCACGGCGTCGGCGCCCGACTCCCGCGCCGCCTCCAGGATCGCCTCGGCGACCAGGTAGGACTTCGACGCGGGCGACGGCCCGATCTCCAGCGCCGTGTCGGCCAGCCGGGTGTGCAGCGCTTCCCGGTCGGCCGTGGAGTGCACCGCGACCGTGTCGATGCCCAGGTCGCGGGCGGCCCGGATGATCCGGACGGCGATCTCGCCGCGGTTCGCGACGAGCAGCCGTCTCACAGCACCACGCTCACGGCGTCTCCACCACCGCCACCGGCTGTCCGGCGTCCACCTCGTCCTCGTCCTCCACCAGGAACTCGACGAGCGTGCCGGTCGCCCCGGCCGGGATCCGGTGGAAGGACTTCATGACCTCGACCAGCCCGATCGGCGAGTCGTCGGTGACGGCGCCGCCGTCCTCGGCGAACGGCGGGCTGTCGGGGTCGGGACGGCGGTAGAACACGCCGGGGATCGGGGAGACGACGTCGTGACGCGGCAATTCGGGCTCCTTCTCTGGCGTCGGCTTCTCGGGCGTGGGCGGTGTCAGTCGTCCAGGTGGGGCTTGAGCACGTCGTGCACGGCCCTGGCCAGCTCGACCGCGTTCGGGGTGTCGGAGTGCACGCAGACCGCGTCGGCGCGCACCGCGAGCTCCTTGCCGTTCTCCGAGATCGCGACGCCCTCGGTGACCGCGCGCAGGGCCCGCTCGGCCGACCGCGCCGGGTCGAACGCCTCGTGCACCCGGGTGATGATCAGCGAGCCGTCGTCGCGGTAGTCGAGGTCGGCGTAGTACTCGCTGATGAAGCCCGCCTGGCGCTCCCCCCACACCTGCTCGTGCACGGTGCCGGACATGCCCATCAGGGGCGCGCCGAAGACGTCCGCGGCGTCGGCGACGGCGGCAGCAACATCAGGATCACGCGCGGACATCCCGTAGAGGGAGCCGTGGACCTTGACGTGGTTGAGCTCCATGCCCTCGGCGCGCAGGAACCCGGACAGCGCCCCGATCTGGTAGACGACCGCGGCGGTCAGCTCCTCGCGGTCGAGCTTCATCTCGCGCCGCCCGAAGCCCTCCCGGTCGGGCAGCGACGGGTGCGCCCCGACCTTCACGCCGTGCCGCTTGGCCAGCTTCACGGTCCGGGTCATCACCCGGGGGTCGGACGCGTGGAACCCGCACGCCACGTTGGCGACGGTCACCCAGGGCATGATCCCCTCGTCGTCGCCGCAGTGGTAGATCGAGTACGACTCGCCCATGTCGCAGTTGATGGCCACCATCGGGTCTCTCCTTCCCCTGTGCTCCCGGCGATCAACCAGCCTGCTCGGTCGCGGCCTTGATCGCCCGCCAGACGGCCTGCGGGGTCGCGGGCATGTCGACGTGGGTGACCCCGAGGTGGGACAGGGCGTCGATGACGGCGTTGACCACCGCGGGCGAGGACCCGATGGCCCCGGACTCGCCGATGCCCTTGACCCCCATCGGGTTCGTCGGCGACAGCGTGACCTGCTGCTCCAGCTCGAAGTTCGGCAGGTCCACCGCCGTGGGGATGGTGTAGGTCGCCAGGTTGGCCGCGGTCGGCTGGCCCTCGGCGTCGAACGTCGCGTGCTCGTAGAGCGCCTGGCCGATGCCCTGGGCGATGCCGCCGTGCAGCTGGCCCTCGACGATGGTCGGGTTCACCACCAGCCCGCAGTCGTCGACGGCGACGTAGCGGCGGATGCGGGTGAACCCGGTCTCGACGTCGACCTCGGTGACGCAGATGTGGGTGCCGAACGGCCAGGTGAAGTTGGGCGGGTCGAACGCCGAGTCGGCGGTGAGGTTCGGCTCCATGCCCTCGGGCAGGTTCGCCGCCAGCGACGCCGCGCCCGCCACCTCCTGGATGGTCACCGACGGCCCGGAGGTGCCGGCCACCGAGAACGTCCCGCCCTCGAACCGCAGGTCGGACTCGTCGGCCTCCAGCAGGTGCGCGGCGATCAGCCGGGCCTTGTCCAGCACCTTCCCGGCGGCCAGGTGCACCGCGGTGCCGCCGACGGCGAGGCTGCGCGAACCGTAGGTGTCGCGGCCGAACGGGGCGATCAGGGTGTCGCCGTGCAGGACCTCGATGTCGTCGGGGTGCACCCCGAGCCGGTCGGCGACGATCTGCGCCCACGCCGTCTCGTGGCCCTGGCCGTGCGGCGAGGTCCCGGTGATCACCTCGACCTTGCCCGACGTCGTCATCCGGACCGTGGCCTGCTCCCAGCCACCGGACTGCAGCCGCACGCCGGCGGCCACCTTCGACGGCGACAGCCCGCCGGACTCGGTGAAGTTGCCGATCCCGATGCCGATCTGGACCTTCTCGCCGGCTTCCCGGCGCTGCCGCTGCTCCGCGCGCAGGGCGTCGTAGTCGACGAGCTCCATCGCCTTGCGCATGCAGGTCTCGTAGTCGCCGGAGTCGTACTGCACCCCCGAGGGCACCGTGCGCGGCTCCAGGAACTTCGGGTGCAGGTTGCGCAGCCGCACCTCCGCCGGGTCCATCCCCAGCTCGCGGGCCAGGTCGTCGATGATCCGCTCGTGGCCGTACGCGGCTTCGGAGCGCCCGGCGCCGCGGTAGGCGTCGGTCGGGGTGAGGTTGGTGAACGCGCCCCGGCAGGTGAACGAGTAGCTGGCGAAGTCGTAGAGCCCGCAGAAGGTGAAGGCGCCGAACACCGCGATGCCCGGGGTGAGCAGCTGCAGGTAGGCGCCCATGTCGGCGAGCAGCTCCACCTTCATGCCCAGGATCTTGCCGTCACTGGTGGCGGCCACCGAGATGTCCTGGACCTGCCCGCGGCCGTGCGTGGTGGCCTGGTGGTGCTCCGAGCGCGTCTCGGTCCACTTGATCGGCTTGCCGGTCCGGCGGGCCAGCACGAGGGCCAGGAACTCCTCGGCGTAGACGTTGAGCTTGGCGCCGAACCCGCCGCCGACGTCCGGGGCCACGACCCGGATCTTGGTGTCGGAGATGCCGGTGCAGGCGGCCAGGATGTCGCGCACGAAGTGCGGGACCTGGGTCGCGGTGTACAGGGTGAACCCGCCGCCGACCGGGTCGGGCACGCAGACGACCGCCCGCGGCTCCATCGGCGAGGCGATCACCCGCTGCTGCAGGTAGGTCCCCTTGACGACGACGTCGGCCCGGGCGAACGCGGCGTCGACGTCGCCGGTGGCCAGCGGCCAGGTGTAGCAGTGGTTGGAGCCCAGCTCCTCGTGCACCAGCGGGGCGCCCTCGGCGAGCGCGTCGGCGACGTCGACGACCGCGGGCAGCTCCTCGTAGTCCACCTCGACCAGCTCGACGGCGTCGCGGGCGGCGGCCTCGCTCGTGGCGAGCACCACGGCGACGCCGTCGCCGACGTGGTTGACCTCGGTCGTCGCCAGCGGCCGGTGGTCGGGGACCAGGATGTCCTCGGTGACCGGCCAGCCGCACGGGATGCCGGCCAGGAACTCGCCGTCGACGTCCGCGGCCGTCAGCACCGCGGTCACGCCCGGGTGCTCGCGCGCCGCGGCCGTGTCGATGCCGGTGATCCGGGCGTGCGCGAACGGGCTGCGGACCAGCGCCAGGTGCAGCGCGCCGGCCGGGGTGATGTCCCCCGTCCACGTCGCGCGCCCGGTCAGCAGGGCGCGGTCCTCCTTGCGCGGCAGGCTGGTCCCGACGTACTTCGGCGCGGTGGCGGTCACGCCGTCTCCCCTCGGCCGAGGAACAGGTGTCCGACAGCGTGATCCACCCCACTCCCGCGCGCTAGTGTCCGATATGGCGGGTCGACGGCCCGGACCCCGCCACTGTGTCGGGTTCGCGAGGAGGCAGCGGTGCCGCTCACCCTCCGGGACCTGTGCGAGGACCGCAGCCTCGGACTCCGCGCCGCGTGTCGTTCCGCAGATCTGGATCGGACCCTCGAATGGGTGCACGCCAGCGAGCTCGACGACCCCACCCCCTACCTCGACGGCGGCGAACTCCTGCTGACCATCGGGCTCGGTCCGCACTCCGGCACCGGCCCGCGCGAGTACGTCGCGAGGCTGGCCGCGCACGGCCTGGCCGGGCTCGGGTTCGGCACCGGCCTGGGCTACGACGAGATCCCCGCCGCCGTCGTCGAGGCCTGCGAGCGGGAGGGCCTGCCCCTGCTGGAGGTCCCGGAGCGGACCCCGTTCCTCGCCCTGACCAAGGCGCTGGCCGCCGCGCACGCCGCCGACCGGCACGCCGAGGTGATGCGCACCGAGGAGGCCCGCCGCGCGCTGACCGCGGCCGCGCTGCCCGACGGGATCTCCGCGGCCGGACCGGCCGGCGCGACGCGGCGCGACACCGGCGGGCCGGCGAAGGTGCTGGCCACCCTGGCCGAGCGGCTCGGCGGCTGGGCGCTGATCAGCGACGGCGACGACCGCGTCCGGCACGCCGCCCCGCGCTCCGCGGCCCGCCGCGCCGCCGGGCTCGCCGAGGAGATCGCGAAGGTGCGCGACCACCCGGGGCGCTCCAGCGCCTCGGTGGCCGACGGCGCCGGGCAGGTGGTGCTGCAGCCAGTGCGGCTGCTCGCGCCCGCGGTGCTGGTCGTCGGCCGCGACCGGCCCTTCACCCCGGTGGAGCACCAGTTGATCGGGTTCGCGGTGTCGGTGCTGAGCCTCGCGCACGCCCGCTCCGCCGCCGTCGGACGCGCGGAGCGGCGGCTGCGCACCGCGGTGCTGCGGACCCTGGTCACCGCGCCCGACTGCGGAGCCGAACAGGTCCTCGCCGACACCTGGGGGGCGCTGCCGCGGGGCCCGGTGGTCGTGGTGGCCTTCGGTGGGCGGCTGTCCGGGGCGCGGCGGGCGGCGCTGCTCGACGCGCTCGACCGGGCCGCGCCCGGTTTCCACGCCGAACTCGACGACCGCGTCGTCGCCGTGGCGTCCGACGAGGCGCCCGGCGCCGTGGACGCCGTGCTCGCGCCCGCCGCCCGGATGCGCGACGTCCGCGCCGGCGTCTCCGGCCCCGTCGCGCCGACCGAGCTCGGGCGTGCCCTGCACGAGGCGACGCGGGCGCTGGACACCGCGGACCGCCACGACCGCGCGGCCGTCCGGTTCCCCGACCTCGCCGCCGGCGGGCTCACCGCCCTCGTCGCCCCCGCCGAGGCCGCCGCGTTCGCCGAGTCGGTGCTCGCGCCGCTGCTGCGCCACGACGCCGAGCGCCGCGGCGACCTCGTCGACTCGCTGCGCGAATGGCTGGCCCACCACGGCCAGTGGGACCCGGCCGCCGCCCGGCTCGGGGTGCACCGGCACACCCTGCGCGCCCGCATCGCCAAGGCCGCGGCCCTGCTGGGGCGCGACCTGGACTCCCCGGGCGCCCGCGCAGAGCTGTGGTTCGCCCTGCACCTTCCGGGGTGACGGCTGCCAGACCGATGTTGCCGCTCCCCCCGGAACAACCCGTCGGTGGTGCCAGCCGATCCGCGGGCGTTGGGTCACGGCCTCGCCGGCTGCGAGGAGCCGGCGAGAGTAACGACGGAGGCCGAGGAGCCGATTCGCAGCCAGATCAGGTCGGCGAGGAGGTCGTGATGAGGCGCGCTGCGAGTACCGCCATCGCCCTGATCATGCTGCTGCTGATCGCCGGGTGCGGCGACGACGTTGCCGGCGCCGAAGCCACCGACATCAACCCGCCACCCGGCACGGCTTCGCCGACCCACACCGTCCTTCCCGTCGAGTCGTTCACGATGCCGGACGTGACGGGACTCAGCGGCTCGGCCGCGCAGGGTCGGCTGGCCTCCGAACTCGGGGCTCGGAACATCGAGTACGTGCCCGCGGCCGCATCCCGCGAGAGCCGAGTCGGGTCGCAACACCCGCCGGCCGGCACGTCGGTGCGGCAAACCGACCTGATCACCCTCACCCTGCGACCGGCGTCCGCCGCGCCGGATGCCGACGACGTCCTCAGCCCGGCCGCGCGGGAGGTCGCCCAGCAGATGTACCTCGACATGATGGGTGACAGCGGTTTCTCCCGTGGCGAGACCTTGGACCACGCGGCGGGCCAGTACGTCTGCTCGCTGTTCGATCGCGGCGAGCCCTGGCGCGAAGTCGTGCGCCGGCTCGTCGTCGACGAGGGCTACGAGGCCCGGGACGGTGGAGGGCTGATCGCCTACGCCGTCGCCCTGCTGTGTCCCGAGCACAGAGCCGAGTTGCCCCCGACCTAGGAAGCGGTCTCGCCGGACGCCCACCTCCACCTCGTCGACCCCGACCAACACACCGCCACGGAGTTGTCGGTGACGACGAACACAGTCGCGCCCATCGTTCATAGCCTGCTCGCCCATGAGCACCCTCGACGCGGTCCGGTCCTGGCTCGACGAGCGGGTCCCGCGGCTGCTGCGCGAGTACGACGTACCGGGGGCCGCGTGGGCCGTGCTGTCCGGTGGCGAGGTGGTCGACGGGGCCGCCGGGGTGCTCAGCAGGGCGACCGGGGTGGAGGCGACCGCGGACTCGGTGTTCCAGATCGGGTCGGTCACCAAGCTGTGGACGGCCTCGCTGGTCATGCAACTGGTGGACGAGGGCGTCATCGCGCTCGACGACCCGGTCCGGGTCCACCTGCCCGAGTTCCGGATCGCCGACGCCGACGCCGCCGCGCGGATCACCGTGCGGCACCTGCTCAGCCACACCGCCGGGTTCGAGGGCGACATCTTCACCGACACCGGGACGGGCGACGACTGCGTCGAGAAGCTGGTCGCGGCCCTGCGGGAGGTGCCGCAGCTGTTCGCGCCCGGTGCGCAGTTCTCCTACAACAACGCCGGCTACTGCGTGCTGGGCCGGCTCGTCGAGGTGCTGCGGGGCAAGCCCTTCGACACGTGCCTGCGCGAGCGCCTCATCGCCCCGCTGGGCCTCACCCACGCGGCGACGGGCGCGATCGAGGCGATCATGTTCCGGGCCGCGGTCGGGCACGTCGAGCCCGAGCCCGGCGCGGCGGTCGTCCCGGCGCCGGTGTGGGCGATGGCCCGGTCCAACGCGCCGGCCGGCTCGATGCTGGCGATGCGCCCGCGCGACCTCGTCGGGTTCGCGCGCATGCACCTCGACGACGGCCGCGCGCCCGACGGCGGCCAGGTGCTGGCGCCGGGGACGGCCGCCCGGATGCGGGCCCGCGAGGTCGACCTGCCCGACCTCGGCCTCATGGGGTCCTCGTGGGGGCTGGGGTTCGAGCGGTTCGACAACCCCGGCGGGGTGGTCGTCGGCCACGACGGCAACACCATCGGGCAGGCCGCCTTCCTGCGGATGGTGCCGGAGGCGGGCCTGGCGGTGGCGCTGCTGACCAACGGCGGCGACGCCATCTCCCTCTACCGCGACGTGGTCGGGCACGCCCTCGCCGCGCTCGGCGGCATCGCGCTGCCCGCGCTGCCGGCCCCGCCCGCGCAGCCGCCGCGGATCGACGCCGAGCGGTTCACCGGCACCTACTCGGCGGAGGTCTTCGACCTCACCGTCAGCCAGGACGCCGACGGCCGCATCTGGATCGACCAGGTGCCCAAGGGCGCGCTCGTGGAGATGGGCGGGCGGGTCGAGCGCACCGAACTGGTCGCCCACCGCGACGACGCGCTGATCCCCCTCCGGGCCGACCGCGGCATGCACATGCCGCACGTGTTCCTCGGTGACGACGGCACCGGTCACGCCCTCTACCTGCACCTCGGCCGCGCCATCCGGCGCGCAGGCGCCTGAACCGCCCCCACCGGAACGGATGACCCCATGAAGCTGTCCACCGCGGGCCGGTTCGGCCTGAGCGCCTGCCTGGTCGTCGCACTCGCCGGATGCTCCAGCGGGTCCTCCGCCGCGGGCGGGGGCGTCGTCGAGGGCGGCACCTTCACCCTCGGGCTGTCCTCGGACCCGGGCAACCTCGACCCGCAGATGGGTGCGGGCACCTCGCTGTTCACCGTCACCCAGTTCGCCTACGACCCGCTGGTCAGCGTCGACGGCGACACCGGCGAGATCAGGTCGGCGCTGGCGGAGAGCTGGCAGGTCGAGGGCACGACGGTGACGCTCACGCTCCACGAGGGCATCACCTGCTCGGACGGGACGCCGTTCACCGCCTCGGTCGCGGCCGACAACCTGGCGTTCGTCGGCGACCCGGAGAGCAAGAGCCCGTTCCTGGGGACCTTCTTCCCGCCGGGTGCCACGGCGCAGGCCGACGACGCCGCGCGCACCGTGACGATCACGCTGGCCTCGCCGTCACCGTTCGTGCTCAACGGGCTGGCGGGCCTGCCGATGGTCTGCCCCAGCGGCCTGGCCGACCGGTCCACCCTGCAGACCGCCACCGCGGGCACCGGGCCGTTCGCGCTCACGCAGGCCGCACCCGGCGACAGCTACACCTACACCAAGCGCCAGGGGTACGCGTGGGGCCCCGAGGGCGCCACGACCGCGGCCCCGGGGACGCCGGAGACCGTCGTGATGAAGGTCGTGGAGAACGAGACGACCGCGGCCAACCTGCTGCTGTCCGGCGGCCTGAACGCCGCCCAGGTCGCCGGGCCGGACTCCGAACGGCTCGCGGGGGCCGGGCTGTTCGTCGCCGAGACCCCGGCCATGGCCGGGGAGCAGTGGTACAACCACGCGCCCGGGCGGGTCACCGACGACCCCGCCGTCCGCATGGCGCTCACCCGGGCGCTCGACCTGGCCGAGCTGCAGAAGGTCGTCACCGCCGGGCGGGGCGTCCCGGCCACGACACTGGCCATGAACGCGCCGGTCGGGTGCCCCGGCGACTCGGTCTCCGGCGCGCTGCCCACCACCGACCCGGCCGCCGCGGGCGCGCTGCTCGACCAGGCGGGCTGGACGCTCGGCGCCGACGGCGTGCGCAGCAAGGCCGGGCGCCCGCTGTCGCTGGTCTTCCTCTACCAGAACAACCTCGGCAGCAGCGGCGACGCGGCCGCCGAGCTCGCGGTGCAGCAGTGGAAGGCGATCGGGGTGGCGGCCACCGCGCAGGCCCAGAACGAGACGACGCTGACCGGGACCATCTTCGGCGCGGGCGACTGGGACGTCGCCTGGGTCACGCTCAACGTCAGCACCCCCGACCAGCTCGTGCCGTTCCTGTCCGGGCCGCCGGCCCCCGACGGCACCAACTTCTCCGCCATCGCCGACCCCGCCTACGACGCCGCCGTGTCGGCCGCGTCAGCGCTGACCCCGGAGGAGGGCTGTGCCGCCTGGCTGGACGCCGAGGCCGGGCTCATCGCGAACGCCGACATCGTGCCGTTCGCGGCCGTCTCCGCGCGGACCTTCGGCAAGGGCGCGGAGTTCGCGACGCCGGGGCAGCTGGTCCCGACGAGCATCCGGATGACGGCGGACTAGCGCGCCATGACGGCCACCGTGAACGCCCCTCCCCCGCCGACGGATCGGCGCCGTGAGCCGAGCCCGTGGCTGCGGTTCGGCGCCCGCCGCGTCGGCCGGCTGCTGGTCTCGCTGTTCGTGCTGGTCACCGCGTCCTTCGCGATGATCCACCTGATCCCGGGCGACCCGGTCCGCGGCGCGCTCGGCCCCACCGCGCCCGCCGAGCTCGTCGCGGCCCGCCGCCAGGCGCTCGGGCTCGACGACCCGCTGCTCACCCAGTACCTGCGGTACCTGGAGGGGCTGTTCACCGGCGACCTGGGCACCTCGCTGTCGTCGCAGCTGCCCGTCTCGGGCATCGTCGCGCAACGGCTGCCGGCCACGCTGGAGCTGGCCGTGCTGGCGTTCCTCGCGGCCGTCGCCGTGGCGATCCCGCTGGGCGTGGCCATGGGCGTGCTGACCCGCCGCGGGCACGGGCGGCGCACCGAGCTCGCGTTCACCACCGGCAGCATCGTCGTGGCGACCGTCCCGGACTTCCTGATCGGGGTCGGGCTGGTCTCGGTGTTCGGGGTGGGGCTCGGCTGGCTGCCCGGCGCCGGCAACGACACCCCGGCGGCCTACGTGCTGCCGGTGATCGCCCTGGCCGTCGGGCCCGCGGCGATCCTCGCCCGCATCGTGCGGGTCGAGATGGTCGCCGTGCTGGAGGCCGACTACGTGCGCACCGCGCGCGCCAAGCGCCTCCCGGCGCGCACGGTGTACCTCGGCCACGCCCTCCCCAACGCCGTCACCGCGGCGCTGACGCTGGGCGGTCTGCTGCTGGGCTCGATGGTCGCCGGCACGGTGCTGGTCGAGAACGTCTTCGCCTGGCCCGGCCTGGGCAGCACGATCGTGCAGTCGATCCTCACCAAGGACTACCCGGTGGTGCAGGCGATCGTGCTGGTCTACGGCCTGGGCGTGCTGCTGGCCAACACCGCGGTCGACGTCGCGCTCGCCCTGCTCGACCCGCGCTCGACGATCCGGGAGGACTGAGCCGTGCCCCCCGCATCGACGCGGCGCTGGTCGCGGGTCGCCCGCACTCCCCTCGCCCTGGTCGCGATCGCCCTGCTGGTGGTCGTCGCGGCGCTGGCCGTGCTCGGGCCGGTGCTGTGGGGCGCGGACGCCGAGGCCGTCGACACCGGGAACATCCTGGCCGGCCCGTCCGCGCGGCACTGGGCCGGGACCGACAACCTCGGCCGCGACATCGCCGCGCGGGTGCTGGTCGCGTCGCGGCTGTCGGTCGTGCTGGCCCTGCTGGCCGTGGCGATCGCGGTGGTGGTCGGGCTGCTGCTCGGGACCGCGCCGTTCCTGCTCGGCAGGGGGCGGGCGGGTCGGCTCGTCACGGCCGCGGTCAACATCGCCGTCGCCTTCCCCGGGATGCTGCTGGCGCTGTTCTTCGCGGTGGTCTTCGGCGTCGGGGCGACGGGCGCGGTGATGGCCATCGGGCTCGCCGGGGCCCCGGGGTTCGCCCGCCTGGTGCAGACCCTGGTCAGCGGGGTCGCCGCCCGGGACTTCGTCGCGGCCGCGCGGGTCGCCGGGGTCGGCCGGGGCCGGATCCTGGTCCGCCACGTGCTGCCGAACATCGCCGAACCGCTCGTCGTGAACGCCACCATCGGCGCGGGCACCGCCCTGCTGTCCTTCGCCGGCCTGTCGTTCCTCGGTCTCGGTGTCCAGTCGCCGTCGTTCGACTGGGGCCGGCTGCTCTACGACGGCGCCTCCGCGCTCTACCTGAACCCGGCCGCGGCGCTCGTCCCCGGCGCGGCCGTGCTGCTGGCCGGTCTGGCGTTCAACCTGGTCGGCGAGTCGGTCGCCAAGGGCCTGGGGGTCGAGGGGCTGGGCATCGAGGGGCTGGGCGTTCCGGTGGGCAGCGGGCGGTGGGTCCTGCCCGGGCGCACGGCCGCGCCCGGCCCCGCCCACGCCGCGGCGGACGCCCCGGACCCCGCCGACGACGTCGTGCTCGGCGTCCGCGACCTCGCGGTGAGCTTCCGCGGGCCGTCCGGCCCCGTCCGCCCGGTCCGCGGGGTGAGCTTCGACGTCCACCGCGGCGAGTCCGTCGGCATCGTCGGCGAGTCGGGCTGCGGCAAGTCGCTGACCGCGCTGGCCGTCACCCGCCTGCTCGACGACGACGCCCGGCTCGAGGCGTCCCGGCTGCACCTGCTGGGCACCGACCTGCGCGCCCCGCAGGCGACGGCCGACCGCCGCAAGCTCGGCACCGAGCTGGCCGTGGTGTTCCAGGACCCGATGACCTCGCTCAACCCGGCCCGCCGCATCGGCGCCCAGCTGGCCGAGGTCGCCACCCACCACCAGGGGATGACCCGCCGCGAGGCGGCCGCCCGCGCGGTGGACCGGCTCGACGCGGTCCGCATCCCGGACCCGGGAGAGCGCGCCCGGCAGTACCCGCACGAGTTCTCCGGCGGCATGCGCCAGCGCGCGATGATCGGCATGGGGCTGATGGGCACCCCGGCGCTGATCGTCGCCGACGAGCCGACCACCGCGCTCGACGTCACCGTCCAGCGCCAGGTGCTCGACCTGCTCTCGGCCGTCCGGGACAGCGACGCCGTCGCGCTGCTGCTCATCAGTCACGACGTGGCGGTCGTCGGCGAGGTCTGCGACCGCGTCCTGGTGATGTACGCGGGGCGGATCGTCGAGGACCTGCCGGCCGCGGAACTGGCCACCGCCCGCCACCCCTACACCCGCGCGCTCGTCGACGCGGTGCCCGACATGGACACCGACCTGGACGAGCCCCTCGCCACCATCCCGGGCCGCCCCGTCGACCCGGCCGACGTGCCCGCCGGCTGCGCGTACGCCGCCCGGTGCCCGCTGGCCGACGCCCGCTGCCGGGCGCAGGACCCGGCGCTCGTGTCCGACCCGCACGCGCCCGCACGCCGGGTGGCCTGCTGGCACGCGGGGGAACCGCTGCCCGCCGAACGCGCCGTCGACCTGCTCGTGGAGTCACCGTGACCGAACTGCGCTTCGCGGACGTGACCGTCCGCTACGGCCGCACGACCGCCGTCGACGGGGTGAGCCTGCTGGTCCCCTCCGGCGAGATCGTCGGGTTGGTCGGCGAGTCGGGGTCGGGCAAGTCCACGCTCGCCCGGGCCGCCGTCGGGCTGGCCCCGCTCGGCGGCGGGCGGATCACCATGGACGGCGAGCCGGTGCCGCTCAGGGGTCGGCACCGGCCGCTGCAGATGGTCTTCCAGGACCCCTACTCCTCGCTCGACCCGCGTCGCACCGTCGGGGACAGCGTGGCCGAGGCGATGCCGCCCGGCGGTTCGCGCGCCGAGCGGCGGGTCGAGGTGCAGCGGCTGCTCGAGCTGGTGCACCTCGACCCGGCCCGCGCGGACGCCGTGCCGTCGCGGCTGTCGGGCGGGCAGCGCCAGCGCGTGGCGCTCGCCCGCGCGCTCGCCGCCCGCCCCCGCGCCGTCATCGCCGACGAGATCACCTCCGCGCTGGACGTCTCGGTCCAGGGGGCCGTGCTCAACCTGGTCCGCGAGCTGCGCCGCGAGCTGGGGCTGTCGATCCTGTTCATCTCGCACAACCTGGCGGTCGTCCGCTACGTCGCCTCGCGGGTCGTGGTCCTGCGCGGCGGCCGGGTCGTCGAGCAGGGCCCGACCGCCGAGGTGCTCACCGAACCCCGCCACGACTACACCCGCGAGTTGCTCGCCGCCGTCCCCGGACGGGGCGCACGAAGGAGCCGGACGTGACCCGACCCATGCGCATCGAGGACCTGACCGAGATCGCGGTCCCGTCCCGGCCCGCGGTGTCGCCCGACGGGTCCCGGGTCGTCTACGTGCTGCGGACCCTCGACGCCGACCGCGACCGCACCGTCGAGCAGCTGTGGCTGGTCCCGGCCGGCGGGGGCACCCCGCGCCGGCTCACCGCCGGACCCGAGGACACCGCCCCGGCGTGGTCGCCCGACGGCGGCCGGCTCGCCTTCCTGCGCGGCGGGCAGGTGGCGGTGCTCGACGTCGACGGCGGTGAGCCCGAGCAGCTGACGGACCTGCCGCTCGGGGCGGGCGAGCCGCGGTGGAGCCCGGACGGGCGCCGGCTGGCGTTCAGCGCGCCGGTGGATCCGACCGGGGGTGCGATCGGAGGCGCGACCGGCCCCATGGTCTCCGACGGGCTCGACTACCAGGCCGACGGCGCCGGGCTGCACGGTCGGGTCCGCCACCAGGTGCACCTGCTCGACGTCGCCGACCGCCGGCTGCGGGTGCTCACCGACGGGCGCGGCACCGGCGCCCCGGCCTGGTCGCCGGACGGCACCACGCTCGCCTTCACCGGCCCGGTCGGCGCGGACGCCGACCTGCGCCACCGCACCCCGGTCCAGCTCCTGACGGTCGACGGGCCGCACGCCCGGCCGCGGCCCGTCGCCTTCACCGACGGTGTGGCCGCCACCGCGGACTGGGCCCCCGACGGGTCGCTGCTGGTCACCGGCTGGTCGGGCGACCCGGCCGGGCACGCGCGGCTGTTCCGGCTCGGTGTCGACAGCTGGGAGGTCACCGACCTGACCGGCGGCCTCGACCGCAACGTCATGCCCGGCGGCGTCGGCTACCCGGGCGGGACGCCGCGGGAGGTCGACGGGCGGGTGTGGTTCTGCCTGCGCGAGCACGGCTGCACACACCTGTGGTCGGTCCGGACCGACGGCGGCGACCCGCGCCCGGTGCTCGACGGCGCGGGGCGGGTGGTGTCGGACCTGTCGGTCGCCGCCGGTCGCGCCGCCGTCGTGCTGACCACGCCGGAGTCGTTCGGCGAGGTCGCGGTCGTCGACCTGGCCACCGGCGCGGTCGCTGTGCGCACCGAGCACGGCGCCGCGGTGGCCGACCGCGAGCTGCTCCCCCGCGCCGAGCGCTGGTTCACGATCTCCGACGGCACCCGGGTGCAGGCCTGGCTCATGCACGACCCCGCCCGGACCGGGCCTCGGCCGGTGCTGCTCGACGTGCACGGCGGCCCGCACAACGCCTGGAACGCGGCCGCCGACGAGGTCCACCTCTACCACCAGGAGCTGGTCCGCCGGGGCTGGGCGGTGCTGCTGGTCAACCCCCGCGGCAGCGACGGCTACGGCGAGGCGTTCTTCGACGGGGTCCGCGACGCGTGGGGTGTCGCGGACTCGGCCGACCTCCTCGAACCGCTCGACGAGCTCGTCGCCGAGGGCGTCGCCGACCCGGACCGGCTCGCGGTCGCGGGCTACAGCTACGGCGGCTTCATGGCCTGCTGGCTGACCGGCCACGACACCCGGTTCGCCGCCGCCGTCGCCGGTGGGCCGGTCAGCGACCTGGTCAGCATGGGCGGCACCAGCGACGACTGCCACCTGATCAGCGCGTACGAGCTCGGCGGGGCGCCGTGGCAGGAGCCGGAGCGCTACGCGGCGATGTCGCCGCTGAGCCGCGTCGGCGACGTCCGCACGCCGACGCTGGTCCTGCAGGGCGGCGCCGACCTGCGGTGCCCGCTCGGCCAGGCCCAGCAGTGGCACACCGCGCTGCGCGAGCGGGGCGTGCCGACCCGGCTGGTCGTCTACCCGGACGCCCCGCACGCGTTCATCCTGACCGGCCGGCCCTCGCAGCGCCTCGATGTCAACCACCGGATCCTGGACTGGCTGGAGCAGCACACCGTGCGCGCCGGGCGACCCCGCGTCGACAGCGCCGAGTCGAGAGCGCACTGGCAGCGGCGCCTGGCCCGGCTCGCCGAGCGGCACGGCGTGCCCGGCGCGCAGCTGGGCGTGCTGCGCCTCGGGACCGACGGCCGCGACGACGAGCTGGTCGAGGCCGTCCACGGCGTCCTGCACGTCGGCACCGGGGCGCCGGTCAGCGCCGACGCGCTGTTCCAGATCGGCTCGATCACCAAGGTGTGGACGGCGACCGTGGTGATGATGCTGGTCGAGGAGGGCCTGCTCGGGCTGGACACCCCCGTCGTCGAGGTGCTGCCCGAGCTGCGCCTGGCCGACCCCGACGCCACCAAGGCGGTCACCACCCGCCAGCTGCTCACCCACACCAGCGGCATCGACGGCGACATCTTCACCGACACCGGCCGCGGCGACGACTGCCTGCGCCGCTACGTCGAACTGCTCGCCGAGAGCACCCAGAACCACCCGGTGGGCGCGACCTGGTCGTACTGCAACGCCGGCTACGTCCTGCTCGGCCGGATGATCGAGGAGGTCACCGGGCTGAGCTGGGACCGGGCCGTACGCGAGCGGCTGTTCACCCCGCTCGGGCTCGCCCGCACGGTGACGCTGCCCGAGGAGGCCCTGCTGCACGCCGTCGCCGTCGGCCACGACGAGCGCGACGGCGGGCCGGTGCCGGTGCCGGCGTGGTCGCTGCCGCGGGCGCTCGGGCCGGCCGGGCTGGTCACCGGCACGGCCGCGGACGTGCTGGCCTTCGCCCGGCTGCACCTGACCGGCGGACTGGCCGCCGACGGCACCCGGCTGCTGTCGGCCACCGGCGTGCACGACATGGCCGCCCACCACGCCGACCTGCCCGACAAGCACATCCTGGGCGACTCCTGGGGGCTGGGCTGGATCCGGTTCGACTGGGACGGCCACCGGCTCATCGGCCACGACGGCACCACGCTCGGGCAGCAGGCATTCCTGCGGGTGCTGCCCGAGCAGGGGCTGGCCGTCGTGCTGCTGACCAACGGCGGCCACGGCCGCGACCTCTACCAGGACCTCTACCGGGAGGTCTTCGCCGAGGTCGCCGAGGTCGCGATGGCGGAGCCGTTCGCTCCGCCCGAGCACCCCGCGCCGGTGGACGTGGCGCCGTTCGTCGGCGTCTACGAGCGGGCCGGTGTGCGGATGGAGGTCGAGGACGGCCCGGACGGCCCGCTGCTGCGCACCACCGTCACCGGCCCCCTGGCCGACCTGGTGCCCGACCCGGTCGACGAGCACCCGCTGGTCCCGGTCGGTCCGGCGCTGTTCGCCGTCCGGCCGCCGCAGGCGCAGACCTGGGCGCCGGTGACCTTCTACGAGCTGCCCACCGGGGAGCGGTACCTGCACCACGGCGTGCGGGCGACACCGAGGACGCGCTGATGCCGGGCCGGACCGTCGAGATCGCTCTGGAGCTGGACGGGGCCATGCGGGCCGCGGACACCGCCGCCCGCGGGGCGGGGGTGTCGGTGCGCGAGCTGACCGAGCTGGCCGACCTCGACCGCACCGTCGAGCTGCTCTGCGCGATCTGGGGGCGCTCGGCGAACCCGCCGATGACCGTCGAACTGCTCCGCGCGTTCACCAAGGCGGGCAACTACGTGGCCGGCGCCTTCGCCGACGGCGTGCTGGTCGGGGCCTGCGTCGGCTTCTTCCACGCGCCGTCCGAGGACGCGCTGCACAGCCACATCGCCGGCGTCGCGCCCGCCGCGACCAACCGCCGCATCGGCTTCGCGCTCAAGCTGCACCAGCGGGCCTGGGCGATGGCCCGCGGCGTCGGCGAGATCGCCTGGACCTTCGACCCCCTGGTGGCCCGCAACGCGCACTTCAACCTGGTGAAGCTGGCCGCGCGGCCGGCCGAGTACCTGCCGAACTTCTACGGCCCGCTCGGCGACGCGATCAACGGCGACGAGGACTCCGACCGGCTGCTGGTGCGCTGGCGGCTGCGCGACCCCGACGTGGTCCTGGCCTGCTCCGGGGACGGCCCGGCCCGCTCCCGGCTCGACGGCGCCGTGCCGGCGCTGGGCACCGCCGACGACGGCGGACCGCGTCCGGGGAGCCTCGACGGCCCGACGTCGCTGGTCGCGGTACCCCCCGACGTCGAACGGCTGCGACTCGTCGACCCGCAGGCGGCGCGGCGCTGGCGGACGGCCGTGCGCGAGGCGCTCGCCGCACTGGCGGGGCGCGGCGGGCGGATCGACGGGTTCGACCGCGCGGGCGGCTACGTCGTGCGGGGCCACCGGTGAGCGAGCTCGCGAGCGGGGGATCGACGCCGCGCCCGCGCCGCATCGAGCTGCGCCGCATCCGCCTGCCGCTGGTCGCGCCGTTCCGGACCTCCTTCGGCACCCAGCGGACCCGCGACGTGCTGCTCATCCGCGTCGTCACCGACGCCGCGGAGGGTTGGGGCGAGTGCGTGGCGCTGGCCGACCCGTCGTACTCCAGCGAGTACGTCGACGCGGCCGCGGACGTGCTGCGCCGCCACCTCGTCCCGGCGCTGCTGGCGGCGGGACCGGTGCCGGCGCACGCGGTCGCGCACGTGCTGGCGCCGGTCAAGGGCCACCGGATGGCGAAGGCGGCGCTGGAGACCGCGGTGCTCGACGCCGAGCTGCGCGCCGAGGGCCGCTCCTTCGGCCGCGAGCTGGGCGCGGTGCACCGGCGCGTCCCGTGCGGCGTCTCGGTCGGGATCATGGACAGCGTCCCCGAGCTCCTCGACGCCGTCGGCGGGTTCCTCGACGAGGGCTACGCCCGGATCAAGCTGAAGATCGAGCCCGGCTGGGACGTCGAGCCGGTCCGGGCCGTGCGCGAGCGCTTCGGCGACGAGGTGCTGCTGCAGGTCGACGCGAACACCGCCTACACGCTGGCCGACGCACGCCACCTGGCCCGGCTGGACCCCTTCGACCTGCTGCTGGTCGAGCAACCCCTCGCCGAGGACGACGTGCTCGGCCACGCCGACCTCGCCGCGCTGATCCGCACCCCGATCTGCCTGGACGAGTCCATCGGGTCGGCCCGCGACGCCGCGGCGGCGATCCGGCTGGGCGCCTGCCGCATCGTCAACGTCAAGCCGGGCCGGGTCGGGGGCTACCTGGAGGCCCGGCGCATCCACGACGTCTGCGCCGCGCACGGCGTGCCGGTGTGGTGCGGCGGGATGCTGGAGACCGGGCTGGGCCGGGCCGCCAACGTCGCCCTCGCCGCCCTGCCCGGGTTCACGCTGCCCGGCGACACGTCGGCGTCCGGGCGGTACTACGCCGCCGACATCACCGAGCCGTTCGTGCTCGACGACGGCCACCTCGACGTGCCGACCGGTCCCGGGCTCGGCGTGGCGCCCGTGCCGGACCGGCTCGCCGAGGTCACCACGGCGGCCGAGTGGCTCGCCGGCTGAGGTCGGCGGCCGAGCCGACGACCGGAGCGGACGCCTTCGTCGAGCCGGAGGGCCGGCCCTACGGTGACGGCGTGCACCCCGCCGCGAGCGCGCGTCCCCGCACGGGCCTGGGTCGGGTCCTCGACGACCTGGGCAGCACCCTGCTCGACCTCGCCCACGGCGACCCCGACCGCCACCCCGACATCGGCGGCGTCGTGATCCACGACCCGCTCGACCAGCCGGTGCTGCCGCCGCACGCGCTCGTGCTCGGCATCGGGGTGGAGGCCCCCGACCAGGTCGCGGCGCTGCTGCGCCGGCTCGGCGGCCAGGGCGCGGCCGGTCTGGTGCTGCGGGCGCCGGTCGCGCTGACCGCGCCCGTGCGCGCCGCCGCCGACGAGGCCGGGGTGGCCGTGATCGGGCTGACCCGGGGCGCGCCGTGGGGCCACCTCGGCGAGATGCTGCGCGCGCTGCTGGCCGAGGGCGACATCGGGGTCGCCGACTCCGAGTCGTTGGGCGGGCTGCCGTCGGGCGACCTGTTCGCCGTGGCCAACGCGATCGCCGCGCTGCTCGACGCCCCGATCACCATCGAGGACCGCAGCTCCCGGGTGCTCGCGTTCTCCGGGCGCCAGGACGAGGCCGACCCCGCCCGGGTCGAGACCATCCTGGGCCGGCAGGTGCCCGAGCGCCTCTCCCGGATCCTGCACGAGCGCGGGGTGTTCGGCGAGCTGCTGCGCAGCGACCAACCGGTGAGCATCGACCCGGTCCCGGACGGGCGCGGCGGGCGCTCCATCCCGCGCGTCGCGATCGCCGTCCGCGCGGGCGACGAGGTGCTGGGTTCGATCTGGGCGGCGGTGACCGAGCCGTTCAGCCCCGAGCGCGTCGAGGCGCTGCGCGAGGCGGCGAAGCTGGTCGCCCTGCACCTGCTGCGGGTCCGGGCGGGCGCGGACGTGGCCCGGCGGCTGCGCTCCGACCTGCTCAGCTCCGCGCTGGAGGGCGGCGTCGGAGCGGGCGAGGCCCTCGGACGGCTCGGCCTCGCCGGGCGGCCGCTGCTGGTGCTGGGCGTGGCCCTCGACGAGCACGGGCCGCGACCCCCCGCCGACGGCAGCGCGGACGCCGCCACCACCCAGGACCGCCAGCGCCTCGCCGACGCCTTCGCCATGCACCTGTCCGCCGTGCACCCCCGCTCCGCGGCGGGCGCCATCGGCACCGCCACCTACGGGCTGCTGCCCGCGGTCGGCCCCGCGGACAAGGCGGAGGCCCGCGCGCTGCGCACCCTGCAGGACTTCCTGGACCGCGTCGGCGACCGGCTGCCCGCGATCGCCGCGGTGGGGCCGGTCGCGCCCGACCTGTCCGGGCTGGCCCACAGCCGCGCCGGTGTGGACCGGGTCCTGCGGGTGCTGCGCGAGGGCACCGGCCGAGCGACCGGGCGGCGGGTCGGGCGGCTCGACGAACTGCAGGGCGAGGCCCTGATCCTGGAGCTGCGCGACCTCGCCGCCGCCCGCGGCGACGAGCCGACCGGGGCGCTGGCCCGGCTGATCGACTACGACGACCGCCACCGCAGCAGCCTGGTGGAGACGCTGCGCGCGTGGCTGGACGCGTTCGGCGACGTCGTCGCGGCCTCCGACGCGCTGTTCGTGCACCAGAACACCTTCCGCTACCGGCTGCGGCGGGTCGTCGAGGTCGGCGGCATCGACCTCGACGACCCCGACCAGCGCTTCGCCGCGATGCTGCAGCTGCGGGTGCTGCGCACCACCCCGCCGCGGGGCGGCTGACCGAGTCAAGAGACGGCGGCCGGGGCCGTCAGCGGTCTCTCGACCAGGGCGACCGCCCGTGCGAGCGTCGGCCCATGGACATCGACGTCCCCGCTACGGGCCCGGTGCGCGGGCGGTGAGGACCCGGGCCGCGATCTGCCGGGAGCCCGGCGCGCCGTGGGAGCTGGTCGACCTCGACCTCGACGACCCCGGCCCGCGGGAGGTCCGGGTGCGGTTCCGCGCGGCAGGGCTGTGCCACCTCGACGACCACGCGCGGCGGGGCACCGTCGGTGCGCGGGCACCGTTCGTCGGGGGCCACGAGGGCTCGGGGATCGTCGAGGCCGTCGGGCCGGGCGTCTCCCGGGTCGCGGCGGGCGACCACGTGCTGTGCTCCCCCGTGCCCGTCTGCGGGCACTGCCGCTACTGCGCGACCGGCCGGCAGAACCTCTGCGACGACGGCGCCGACCCCGCGGCCGGGCCGGTGCCGTTCCACCTCGACGAGCGGGACCTGGCCGGGTACCGGGGGCTCGGCACGTTCAGCGAACGCGCCGTGATCTCCGAGCGGTCCTGCGTCCGCGTCCCGCACGACCTGCCGCCCGCGGTCGCGGCCGTGCTGGGCTGCGCCGTCCCGACCGGGTGGGGCACGGTGGCCCACCTCGCCGGCGTGCGCGTCGGGCAGACCGTCGTCGTGTTCGGGTGCGGCGGCGTGGGGGCGAACGCGGTGCAGGCCGCGGCGGCCACCGGGGCCCGGCGCGTGGTCGCCGTCGACCCGGTCCCGGCGAAGCGGGAGGCGGCCCTGCGCTTCGGCGCGACCCACGCCTTCGCCGACGCCGCCGAGGCACACGACTTCGTCGTCGACGACACCTGGGGCGAGCTGGCCGACCACGCCGTCGTCACGGTGGGCGTGGTCGACGACGCCGTGCTGGACGCCGCCCTGATGGTCGTCGGGAAGGCCGGCCAGGTCACCGTGACGTCGCTGGGCCCCGGCTCGTTCCGCCACCACCCGAGCCCGGCGATCGCCTACACCCGCCGGATCCGGGGCGGGGTGCTCGGCGGTTGCAACCCCCTCGACGACGTCCCCCGCCTGGTCCGGATGTACCAGGACGGCGCGCTCGACGTCGACGGGCTCATCACCGCCCGCTACCACCTCCACGACATCGGCACCGGCTTCGACGACCTGCACGCGGGTCGCAACCTCCGCGGGGTGATCGTGCATGAGTGGTGAGACCACCGTCCGCGCCGGCGTCATGCTCGACGGCGGGTCCGGGTGGGAGGTCGTCGACCTGCGGGTCGACGAGCCCCGCGCGCACGAGGTCCGGGTCGCCTTCCGCGCCGCCGGCCTGTGCCACTCCGACCACCACGTCACCCAGCGCGACTTCCCGACCCGGCTGCCCATCGTCGGCGGCCACGAGGGTGCCGGCGTCGTGGAGGCCGTAGGCCCCGACGTCGCCCGGGTGCGCCCCGGTGACCGTGTCGTCTGCTCCTACATCCCCGCCTGCGGGACCTGCCGCCCGTGCTCGACGGGCCACGAGAACGTGTGCGTCAAGGGCGCCAACGCCATGACCGGCATGGCCGAGGACGGCACGTTCCGGTTCCACCTCGACGGCCCCGGCACCGCCTCCACCGACCTCGGCGGGTTCTGCGGCCTGGGCACCTTCGCGCAGCGCGCGGTCGTCTCCGAGTGGGCCTGCCTGCCCCTGCCCGACGACGTCCCGTTCGACGTCGGGGCGCTGCTGGGCTGCGGCGTCCCCACCGGGTGGGGCTCCGCGGTCCGCGCCGCCGAGGTCCGCGCCGGTGACGTCGTGGTCGTGGTCGGCGTCGGCGGGGTCGGGGTGAACGCCGTCCAGGGCGCCCGGTTCGCCGGCGCCCGCCACGTCGTCGCCGTCGACCCCGTCGAGCTCAAGCGCACCACGGCCCTGCGGTTCGGCGCGACCGCGGCCCACCCGCACCTGGCCGCCGCGGCGGACCACGTCGCGGAGGTGACCGCGGGCGGGTTGGCCGACCACGTCATCCTGACCCCCGGCGAGCTCGACGAGGACATGGTGGCCGCGAGCACCGCGCTGGTCGGCAGGGGCGGCCGCGTCATCGTGACCGCGAACGGCCGCTCGTCGGAGAAGGCGCTCACCTTCGCCACCCAGGACGTCGTGCTGCACCAGCGCGAGGTCCGCGGCGCCCTGTTCGGCAACTGCAACCCCCGCGCCGACATCCCCCTGCTCATCGACCTCTACCGCGCCGGACAGCTCCGGCTGGACGAGCTGATCTCCCGCCGCTACCGCCTGGACCAGCTCGACGAGGCCTACCGGGACATGGTCGAGGGCCGGAACATCCGCGGGGTGGTACTGCACGACACCTGAGTTGCCCGTGTCGCGCCGCGAGTTGTCGAGGGGTCAGAACGGCGGCGGCCCGGTGTCCGCGGTCGGCGGTGGCCGGTCCGGTGGTCGGGCCCGCCGCCGCTCAACCTCGGCCACGACGTGCGCGATGAGATCCGGTCTGCCTTCGACGCGGTAGTCGTGCGGATCACTGGAGTAGGACCGCCCGGTCGGCGTGCTCCAGGTGATCCGCCCATCCGGGTCCTGGCGCACCGACCAGCCCGGGGCGTCGTGCTTGAGCTGATGGTGATGCACACACACCCCATACAGATTCGATGCCGCGGTGATACCACCGTCGCCGGCGAAGGCCACGGTGTGATCCAACACCGACCGTGTGCTTGGTCCGGGTGGGCGTTTCGATGGCAAGCCGACCCGCACCGCAGGCGCGCCAGCGCCGAGGAGCGGAAGCGGCGCGGCAGCACTGGTCGAGGCTCGCGGGACGCGCGTCACCAACCACTCGCCATGCCCCCGGGGCCGGGGGGCCTGGGCGCACCTCGCAGCCCTGGACGTGGTCTCGCAGCCCGCCGGCGGGCTGCGACGACCCACCTGACGCTGCGCGGACGCCACCACCTCTGCGAGCCACCGTGTGCACAGCGCCAGCCGGTGCGCGCGGTCCACCCAGGGCCTGTCCCGGGCCGGCGCGGGGCCGAGCCGGAGATCAACTCGGCGCGCTGACCTGCGGCCGACTGACCACGTGCCCGTTCAACCCCAACTTCACGACTTGCCGCATGCCCCGGGCCCGGGCCCGGGCCGAGTAGCCGCCCCGCAGCCCCGAGCGCACCTCGCAGCCCTGGACGTGTACTCGCAACCCGCCGGCGGGCTGCGAGACCCCACCCGACGCTGCGCAGACGCCACCACCCCTGCGAGCGACCGCAGGCGCGCAGCGCCGAGGAGCGGAAGCGGCGGGCAGCACTGGTCGGCTCGCGGGACGCGAATCGCCAACCACTCGGCACGCCCCTGGAGCAGGCAGGGGCGGGTCCTGGGCACCTCGCAGCCCTGGACGTGGTCTCACAGCCCGCCGGCGGCCTGCGAGGACCCACCTGACGCTGCGCGACGCCACCACCCCTGCGAGCCACCGTGTGCACAGCGCCGGCCGGTCACGGGCCCGCCCCGGGTCGGCTGTGGCTCCTGCTGCCGGCGTTCGCCGCCACCGCGCTGCTGGTGGCCGGCCTTGAGGCGGTGGCGGGGCGCCGTCCCGTCCTCGGCCACGCCTGGGCGGCGCTGGTCGTGGTACTGGGCCTGGCCGGGGCCGCGTCCGTCGGCGGGGCGCCGTCGTTCGTGCTGTTCGTGGTGCCGCTCTTCGCCGTGCTGCTGGTCTGGCAGGGCGTCACCGCCGCCGTCCTGCGCGGCCCGGCCATGCCGGTCTGGTCGCCGGCGGTCGTGGGCGGCGCGCTGCTGGCCTGGCCGCTCGCGCTGACCTTCCCGATCACCGCCTGACCGCGATCAGGCCGCCGGCACCCGGCGCAGGGCCAGGGCCAGCCCGCCGGCCCCGAGCAGCAGCGCGCTGACGTAGCCGAGCAGGCCGGGCCAGCCGGCGCCGTCGTAGGCCAGCCCGCCCACCGAGCCGGCGATGCTGCTGCCCGCGTAGTAGGCCAGCAGGTACAGCGAGGACGCCACGGCCGGGGCACCGTCGGCCAGCACCGACGACCGGCGCCCGACCCACCCGCTGGCCAGCGAGTGCGCCCCGAAGAACCCCACGGTGAACAGCAGCAGCCCGGCCAGCACGGCGACCAGCTGGTCGGGCAGCGTGACCCACGCCCCGGCCAGCGCGGCGAGGACCGCGGCCCAGAGCACCCGGCGGCGCCCGACGCGGTCGCCGAGCCGCCCCGCCGCCGAGGACGCGTAGGAGCCGGCGAGGTAGCCGAGGAACACCAGGCCCACGAGCGCGGGCGGCACCGCGAACGGCGGCCCGAGCAGCCGGAAGCCCAGGTAGTTGTAGACGGTGACGAAGGCGCCCATGAGCAGGAAGGCGATCCCGAACAGGCACCGCAGGCCGGGGTCGCGCAGCTGGGCGCGCAGCGGGGCGCCGAGGTCCCGCAGCCGGACCCGGGGCGCGGCGGGGGCGACCGAGGCCGGCAGCAGCAGCCGGAAGGCGACGGTCGCGGCCAGCGACACGGCACCCACGATGGCCAGCGCGACGCGCCAACCGCCGAGGTCGGCGACCACGCCGGCGATCAACCGCCCGGACAGCCCGCCGAGGGTGTTGCCCGCGATGAGCAGCCCCATCGCGCCGCCGAGCCAGCGCGGGGCCACCTCGCGCGCCACGTGCGCCATCGCCAGCGCCGGCAGCGCGGCCAGCGCGAGGCCCTGCAGCGCCCGGACCGCGACCAGCACCCCGAAGGACGGGGCCAGCGGGGCGAGCAGGCCCAGCACGGCCGACGCCGCCAGCGCGGCGGTCATCACCCGCGCCCGGCCCCACGACTCGGCGACCGCGGACAGCGGGACGACGGCCAGCGCCAGCGTCCCGGTCGTCGCCGACAGCACCAGGCTCGACACCGTCGAGGACACCCCGAACTCCGCCGCCAGGCTCGGCAGCAGCCCCTGCACGCAGTAGACCAGCACGAACGTCGCGACGCCCGCGCACCACAGCGCGGCTCCGACGCGCCGGTAGCCGGGCGTCCCGCGCTCGTGCAGCGGCGCCGTGGACGCCCGCGTGGAGATCGTTGCCATTCCTCACGAGTCTAGGGCGGCGAAGGCACCTCGGCAGGCCCGCGGAGCGAGCGGACGGGACAACCGGTTCTCCTCCGCCCTCCGGCGGGCCCTCACCGGGCGAAGGAGAACCCGACCTCCCCGTAGCCCTCGAAGTGGGCGCGGACCTCGTCGCCCGGGCCGATCGCCGGCGGCGGCGTCGTGGTCCCGGTGGTCACGACCTCGCCCGCCCGCAGGTCGCGGCCCAGCCCGCTCAGCTCCCGGGCCAGCCAGGTCAGGGCCGTCACGGGGGACCCGAGCACGGCGTCGCCGCGGCCGACGGCGGCGGTCTCGCCGTTCACCTCGATGCGGGTCGCCCGCGCGGCGAGGTCGGCGCCGCGCCAGTCGGGCACCTCCGGTCCGAGCACGAAGAACCCGGCGCAGGCGGCGTCGGCGACCAGGGACGGGCCGCCGACGGTGGCGAAGTCGACGAACCGGGAGTCGGGGACCTCGACGGCCAGGTGCAGCGCCGCGACGGCCGCGGCGATCGCCTCCGCGGAGGCGCCCGCCGGCACGTCCTCGCCGAGGCGGAAGGCGAACTCGGCCTCGACGACCCGCATGTGCAGCTCGCCGGACGGGATCACGCCGCCGGGCTCGTGGCGGAACCGCTCGAACAGCGGCCCGGGCAGGGGCCCGCTCACCCCGATGTGGGCCTGCCCCGCGGCGGCCGTGGCGGCGATCTTCCAGCCGTAGGCGGGGCCGGCCAGCTCGACCAGCGCCCGCTGCGCGGCCCAGCCCGCCGCGACCGCGGTGGGGCGGATGCGCCGGGGCAGCGCGTCCATCCGTTCGCCGGACCGCCAGGCCGACCACACGGTCTCGGCCACCTCGGCAGCGACGTCGTCGATCCGCATGCATCCTCTTCCCGTCGGGAGCGGTCGGTCGCCCCCAGCCTGCGCCACGGACGGGGCCACCGGCATCACCGGGCCCACCCGCCCGGCACGACCGATGGCCGCGGCGTCACCGGATCGGCGGTGTAGCGGCCGGGTCGGCAGGGTAAGGAGCCGTACCGGGTGATCGTCTCCCGGGCGGACACCCGACGAGGAGAACCACATGACGAGCTACGTCGACCGCCTGCGCGTCCAGCCGCAGTTCCACGCGCACGAGCACGACAAGCTCGGTGGCATCCTGTTCGGCCGGTTGGAGAACCGCCTCGCCCACTGGCAGCCCGAGCAGGTGGAGCTGGACCTGGCGATCAAGGAGCGGGGCACGAAGTCGCAGCGCACCGTGCTCGAGTGCTCGATCGCCGGGCACCCGAAGCTGGTGGCGACCTCGGCGGAGCAGGACATCGACAAGGCGGCCGCCGAGGTGCGCGACGAGCTCTGGCACCAGATCGACCGCCTCGCCGGCAAGCACGCCGTGCGCAAGACCTGACCCGCCCCGCCCCGGGCCCGGAAGGTCACGAAGCAGGTCAGGGCGATCAGTGCGGTCCACGCACGCTGCTCATCACCACCAGCGTCTTGGTGCCCACCACGCCGGGTATCGCCCGCAGCCGGGCGACCACCTCGCGCAGGTGCGCCATGTCCCGCACCCGCAGTTGGCACAGCGCGTCGAAGTCGCCGGCCAGGATGTAGACCGCGTCGACCTCCGCGACGCGCCCGTGCAGCGCCTCGATGTCCTCCGGCGAGGACGTGCCTTGGAAGCGCAGCTCGCAGAACGCCTCCAGCGGGCGGTCGCCGCGGGCCGGGTCGACGATCGCGGTGAAGCCGCGGATCACGCCGGTGGCGACCAACCGGTCGACCCGGCGCTTCACCGCGGGCTGCGACAGCGCGACCTCCGTGGCGAGGTCGGCGAACGTGCGCCTGCCGTCGACCTCCAGCAGGGCCAGCAGCCTGCGGTCGACGTCGTCGAGCGGGGTCACCCGCGCAGGATAGTGACGGTTCACCGGTCGGAGCAGAAGCATTCCTGCGTACTGGGCGCGGACCGCCTTTCCTATCTTGCGGACGCCCCTCCGACTGGGGTCTGCTCGCAGCGTTCCCACCACGACGAGGAGGCGGCCAGGTGCGTGCGAGCGCGGTGACCCTCGACGACAAGTACGGCGCGACGTCCGGGCGGGCGCTCGTCTCGGGCATCGAAGCACTCGTGCGGATGGTCCTCGAACAGCGCAGGCTCGACACCGAGCGCGGGCTGGACACCCGCGCGTTCGTCTCCGGCTACCAGGGCTCGCCGCTGGGCGGGGTCGACCTGGAGATGGGCCGGGCGCGCCGGCACCTCGACGAGACCGGCGTCGTGTTCCGGCCGGGCGTCAACGAGGAGCTGGCGGCCACCGCCGTGGCGGGCACGCAGATGCTGGCCGCGCTGCCCGGTCGCCGCCACGACGGCGTCACGGGCTTCTGGTACGGCAAGGCCCCCGGTCTCGACCGGGCCGCCGACGCCATCCGGCACGGCCAGCTCGCCGGGACCGCCACGACCGGCGGAGCCGTCGCCTGGATCGGCGACGACCCGTCCTGCAAGTCCTCCACCGTCCCCAGCTCCTGCGAGCCGATGGCGCAGAGCCTCGCGCTGCCGCTGTTCGCGCCCGGCACGGTCGCGGAGATCGTCGAGTACGGCCTGCACGCCGTCGCGCTGTCGCGGGCGAGCGGGCTGTGGACCGGGTTGAAGATCGTCGCGGACGTCGCCGACTCGGCGGCCACCATCGACGTGGGCGCGCTGCGCCACGGCATCCCGCACCCGCCGGCGGCACCGCGCCCGCTGCTCCCCCCGATCGTCGGGCCCGTCGGCCTCGACGCCGAGCACGACATGCTCACCCGGCGCCTGGACATCGCCCGCCACTACGCCACCGAGCACGGCCTCAACCGGATCACCTTCTCCGCGCGGCGCGCCCGGCTCGGGATCGTCGCGTCCGGCACCGCGCACGCCGTCGTCGAGCGCGCCCTGGAGGACATGGGGCTCGACGAGGCGGCGATGGAGGCGCTGGGCCTGCGGCTCGTGCGGCTCGGGATGCCGCACCCGCTCGACCCCGGCCACCTCGCCGCGCTCACCGAGGGCCTCGAGGAGGTCTTCGTCGTCGAGGACAAGGTCCCGTTCGTGGAGGGCGCGCTCAAGCAGGCCCTGTACCGGCGGGCCGATGCGCCGAACGTCGTCGGGCGCACGGACGAGACCGGCCGGCCGCTGCTCACCGGGCGCAGCCAGGTCGCCGCCGAGGACGTCGCGGTCGCCCTCGGCCGGCGGATCTCGGTGGTGCTCGGCGCGGAGCGGCTGCCGCGCCCGGCGCGCGAGCACCTGGACCGCCTGCGTCCCGCCCGGGCCTCGCGGATCAGCCTGCCGATGGCCAAGCGCACGCCCTTCTTCTGCTCCGGCTGCCCGCACAACCGCTCCACCCGCACCGAGGACGGCTCGCTGGTGGGCGTGGGCATCGGCTGCCACGCCCTGATCGCGCTGGAGGGCGAGGGCCGGGGCACCCAGATCGGGCTGACCCAGATGGGCGGCGAGGGCGCGCAGTGGATCGGCCTGGCGCCGTTCACCGACGACCCGACGCTGGTGCAGAACCTCGGCGACGGCACGTTCCACCACTCCGGCTCGCTGGCGGTCCGCGCGGCCGTGGCCGCGGGCGTGCGGATGACCTACAAGCTGCTCTACAACGACGCCGTCGCGATGACCGGCGGGCAGCGCGCAGAGGGTCGCCTCGACGTCCCGTCGGTGACCCGGCTGCTCGCCGTCGAGGGGGTGCGCCGGATCGTGGTCACCACCGACGATCCGGGGCGGTACCGCGGCATCGCCCTGGACCCGATCGCGTCGGTCCGCCACCGCGACGACCTCCCCGCCGTGGAGCGCGAACTCGCCGCCGTCGACGGCGTCACCGTGCTCCTGCACGACGACCGCTGCGCCACCGAGGAGCGCCGGCTGCGCAAGCGCGGCAAGCTGCCCGCCGTCACCGAGCGGGTGGTGATCAACGAGCGGGTGTGCGAGGGCTGCGGGGACTGCGGCGACAAGTCGACGTGCCTGTCGGTGCAGCCGGTGCACACCGAGTTCGGCCGCAAGACCCGCATCCACCAGTCGTCCTGCAACTCCGACTTCAGCTGCCTGGAGGGCGACTGCCCGTCGTTCCTGCTGGTGGAGCCCGGGACGCGGAGCGCGCCCGACCGGCCGGAGCTGCCGGTAGCCCTGGTCGAGCCGCAGCCGCGGTTCGGCGAGCGCGACGTGCTGGTCCGGATGCCCGGGATCGGCGGCACCGGCGTGGTGACGGCGTCGAAGATCCTGCAGATGGCCGCCCACCTCGACGGGCGCTTCGCCGCCGGTCTGGAGCAGATCGGGCTGGCCCAGAAGGGCGGCCCGGTCGTCTCCGACGTGCGGATCTCCAAGACCCCGGTCGTCGGGTCGCTGCGCGCCTCGCGCGGCACGGCCGACGTGCTGGTGGGCTTCGACCTGCTCGGCGCGGCCGACGACACCAACCTCGGCGTCTGCGTGCCGGACCGGACCGTGGCGGTGGTCAACTCGGCGATCGTGCCGACCGCGCCGATGATCACCGGGCGGGTGGTGCTGCCGGGCTCGCCCGACGAGGCGCTGGAGCGGATCGCCGCGGCCACCGCCGAGCAGGTGCACCTGGACGCGCAGCGGCTGTCCGAGCGGCTCTTCGGCGACCACATGCCCACCAACGTCGTGCTGCTCGGCGCGGCGTACCAGGCCGGGGTGCTGCCGGTGAGCGCCACGGCGCTGGAGGAGGCGATCCGGCTCAACGGGGCCGCGGTGCAGAACACCCTGGACGCGTTCCGCTGGGGTCGCGCGGCCGTGCAGGACCCGGAGGCCGTGCGGGCGGCGGTCGAGCCGCCCGCGCGGGAGGCCGTGGCCGTCGACGCGGCCGCGCGGGCCCGCGCCCAGGAGATCGGCCTGGGCGAGGTGCTGGCGGTGCGGATCGCCGACCTGACCGGCTACCAGGACGCCGCCTACGCCGCCCGCTACGCCGAGGAGGTCCGCCGGGTCCGCGACCTGGCCGTGGCGGCCGCCGGCGCGGCGACGGGCGAGCGGATCGGCCTCGCCTACGCCCGCGGCCTGCACAAGCTGATGGCCTACAAGGACGAGTACGAGGTGGCCCGGCTGCACCTCGACCCCGTGGAGACCGCGCGCCGCGCCGAGGCGCACGGCCCCGACGCCCGGGTCTCGGTGCTGCTGCACCCGCCGGTGCTGCGGGCCATCGGGATGAACCGCAAGATCCGGCTGCGGGCCGGCGCCACCCCCGCGTTCCGGGCGCTGCGGGCCGCCCGCAGGCTGCGGGGAACGGCCTTCGACCTCTTCGGCCACGCCCACGTGCGGCGGACCGAGCGCGAGCTCGTCGGCGAGTACCAGCGGCTGGTCCGCGCCGCGGTGGCCCGGCTCGACGCCGCCACCGCGGACGTGGTCGAGGAGATCGCCGGGCTCCCGGACCTGGTCCGCGGGTACGAGGACGTCAAGCTGGCCAACGTCGCGCGCTTCCGCGAGCGGGCCGCCGAGCTGACCGCGCTGCTCAGCCCGTGATGCCGTACTGCGCGATCTTGCGGTAGAGGGTGGAGCGGGCCAGCCCCAGCGCCGCGGCGGCCGCCACCCGGTTGTTGCCGGACTCGCGCAGCGCGTGCACGATCGCGTCGCGCTCGGCCAGGTCGACCTGGCGCAGGATGGCGCGCGGCGCGCTCTGGCAGAACTCGGGCAGGTCGGCGGCCTCGACCACGCCGACCGGTCGCCGGCGCAGCGCCACGTCGAGCGCGTCCCGCAGCTCGCGGACGTTGCCCGGCCACGCGTAGCGGGCCAGCGTGCGCAGCGCGCCCGCCGACATCCGCGCGTCGCGGCCCGGCGCCAGCTCGTCGAGCAGGTCGGCCACCAGCGCGGCGAGGTCGCCGGAGCGGTTGCGCAGGGGCGGCACGGTCACCGAGTGCCCGAAGTCGGTGAGCGGCCCGGTGCCCCCGGGGTCGGAGATCGTGGCGGCGAGCCGGGCGCCGGTGCCACGCAGCGCGGCGACCGCCCCGGCCGCCGCGGCGGCGTCCCACAGGTCGAGGTCGCGCAGCACGACCAGCGGCGGCGGACCGGATCGGGGCAGCCCTTCCGGCAGGCCGTCGACGGGGTCGGCCGGTCCGAGCTCGACGACGTGCCCCTCGCCGTGCAACGCGCGGTCCACGTCGACGAGCAGCCGACGCCGCCCGGCGCCGCGCTCGCCGACGACCAGCAGCGGAGTGCCGGCCGCGAGCGCCTGGGCCGCCCCGGTCCAGGCCGCCCGCCACGCCGGGCTCGTCCCGGTGGGCTCGGGCAGCGGCCGGGTCTGCGGGACGGCCACGGCGGCGGCCTCCCGCAGCACCGTGACCACCGCCACCAGCCCGGCGACGGTGCTGCCCACGGTGACGGTGGAGCCGCGCATCCGGACCCGCGCGCCGGAGGGCAGGTGCAGCCGGTCGTCGACCGCGGGTCCCCGGCGCATGAGGAACCGGGCGTGGTCCTGCACGGCGACGAGGTCGCCCGGGTCGAGCAGGGTCTGCAGGGCGGTGTTGGTCAGCACCGTGCGGCGACCGACCGCCAGCACGGCCCGGCGCGTCCTGGCCTCCACCCGGGTGTAGTGGTCGAACAGGGCCTGCTGGTCCGCGTCGCGGTCGTGCAACAGCGCCTCCTGGATCCGCCCGGCCGCCGATCTGACCAGCGAGAGCAGCAGCGGCGACGAGTCCTCGGCCCGGCAGCTGACGTCCAGCACCCCCTCGATCCGGCCGGTGAACGGGTCGCGCACCGGGGCGCCCGCGCACGCGTACTCCTGCAACTGCTCGACGAAGTGCTCGGCCCCGACGACGTGCACCGGCCCGCCGCTCTCCAGCACGGTGCCCACCCCGTTGGTGCCGACCGCGCCCTCGTCGTAGCCGAAGCCCTCGGCGAAGTTGTTGGTGTCGGCGATCCGCCCGATGGTCGTCGTGGTGTCCAGCCGGACCAGCAGGCGGGCGCTGTCGTCGGTGAGCGCGACGCACACCGGGATGCCGGCCACCTGCTCGGCCAGCTGCTCGATCACCGGGCGGGCGCAGCGGACCAGCCGCGACTCCACGTCCAGGTCGGGGTGGAACCGGTTCGCGACGACGCCGGGGTCGACCCCGCGGGCCAGGCTGCGCCGCCAGGAGGCGGCCACATGGCGCGGGATTCCGGGCAGGGCGATGTCGGGGCGGTCCAGCAGCTCGGCCCGCGCGGACGTGAGGAGCCTCCGACGAGCGAGGGCGTCACCCATGCATCACACCTCCCCGTGCGACTCCCCCATCATGCGTGGCCGTCAAGGGGGCGGGGTGTCCGAAGATGGGACACCCGGGAGCGGGGACCGGACATACCGTCGCAACGTCCCCCGTCACCGCCGCCCCAGAGGACACCGCCCATGACCAGTGCCGCCACGGCCCCGCAGGACAGCTCGCTCGTCGAGGACCGTCACGTCGACGTCCTGATCGTCGGAGCCGGCGTGTCCGGCCTCGGCGCCGCGCACCGGCTGCGCACGCAGTTCCCCGAGCGCAGCTTCACGATCCTGGAGTCGCAGGACGCCCGGGGCGGGACCTGGTGGACCCACCAGTTCCCGGGGGCCCGCTCCGACAGCGACCTGTTCACCTACGGCTACCGGCACAAGCCGTGGCGCGGGCCTTCGATCGCCGCCGGCAGCGCGATCCTGGAGTACCTCGACGAGGTCATCGAGGAGGACGACCTCGCCGGGCGCATCCACTACCACCACAAGGTCACCTCGGCCTCGTGGTCGTCGGCGGAGCGCCGGTGGACCGTGGAGGTCACCCGCACCGACACCGGTGAGCGGCTGACCCTCACCAGCGACTTCCTGTGGATGTGCACGGGCTACTACAACCACGAGGACCCGTACCGGCCCGAGTGGCCGGGCCTGGAGCGCTACGAGGGCACCGTCGTGCACCCGCAGCAGTGGCCGGCCGACCTCGACACCACGGGCAAGCGGGTGCTGGTCATCGGATCGGGATCGACGGCGGCGACCCTGATCCCGGCGATCGCGAAGACGGCCGCGCACGTGACGATGCTGCAGCGCTCGCCCTCGTACTGGTTCGCCGCGCCGACCGTGCACGACCTGGCCACCATGCTCGAGCCCCTGGACCTGCCGGCGGAGTGGACCCACGAGATCCTGCGCCGCCAGTACGTCCAGCAGCTCGACTGGCTGGCCACCACCGGCCGCGACAACCCGCAGGAGCTGCACGAGTTCCTGGTCGAGGGCATCCGGCCGCTGCTGCCCGAGGGCACCGACGTCGAGAAGCACTTCACCCCGCGCTACCGGCCGTGGCAGCAGCGCATCGCGTTCGTCCCGGACGGCGACTTCTTCGAGGCCATGCGCGAGGGCAAGGCCTCGGTCGTCACCGACACCATCAGCGAGTTCACCGAGAAGGGCGTGCAGGTCTCCTCGGGCGAGGTGATCGAGGCCGACGTCGTCGTCACCGCCACCGGCTTCAACCTCGCCCCGTTCGGCGACATCCCGTTCACCGTCGACGGCGAGGCCGTGGACTTCACCCAGCGGGTCACCTGGCGCGGGCTGATGATCAGCGGCGTGCCGAACATGGCCTACGCCTTCGGCTACTTCCGGCACAGCTGGACCCTGCGCGTCGACCTGGTCAACGACGTCGTCGAGCGGATCTTCCGGCACATGGCCGAGCGCGGCGCGACGACCGTCGTCCCGACGCTGCGCCCGCAGGACGCGGACATGCCGCTGCTGCCGTGGTCGGACCCGGAGAACTTCAACGCGGGCTACGTCCTGCGCTCGCAGGGGCGCATGTTCCGCCAGGGCGACCGGGACCCGTGGACCCACATGCACGAGCACGACCACGAGCGCACCTCGCTGCCCGAGGCCGACCTCGACGACGGCCTGCAGTACCGCTGATCCCCCGGCCCCAGGAGAGACACATGCCCCGCATCCCCGTCCGCACCGGGACGACGCTCAACTACGAGATCAGCGGCGAGGGCGACCCACTGCTGCTGATCATGGGGACCTCCGGCGCCATCCCGCTCTGGGGTGAGCTGGCCCCCCGCCTGGCCCGGACCCACCGGGTCATCGCCTTCGACAACCGCGGCCTGGGTGGCAGCGACCGCGGCGAGGGCCCGATCTCGGTCGCCTCGCTCGCCGAGGACGCCTCCGCGCTGCTGGAGGCGCTGGAGATCCCCAAGGCGCACGTGCTGGGCTGGTCGCTGGGCTCGGCGATCGTGCAGGAGCTCGCGCTGGCCCACCCCGACCAGGTGGCCTCCGCCCTGCTCTACGCGACGTGGGGCCGCTGCGACGGGTTCCAGCGCTCGGTGCTCACCGCACTGCGCCTGCCCTACGTGCACCGCGACATGGAGTCGGCGATGGCCACGGCCGGCATCGCCTTCTCCCCGCAGCTGCTCGACCACCCGGACTTCGCCGAGATGCTGGTGCCGATGCTGCCCGCGTTCCCGCAGAACGAGGCGCAGATGCAGGTGACCGTCGAGCAGTGGGACGCCGACCTGCTGCACGACTCGATCGACCGCCTCGGCGGGATCACCGCACCGACGCTGGTCGTGGTCGGCGAGCAGGACCTGCTGACCCCGCAGTGGCAGGCGAAGAAGGTCGCCGACGCGATCCCGGGCGCCCGCTACGAGCTCGTCACCGGGCCCGGGTCGAGCCACGGGATGCACATCGAGCGCCCGGAGGACCTCACGCGGATCGTCACCGGGTTCCTCGGCGACCTCGCCAAGGCCGGCTGACCGGGGGTCACCGCCGTCCGCGCCGCACCAGTGCGCGGACGGCGACGACCGCCGCGCCGGCCGCGGCCACCCACGGGCCGGCGACGATCAGCGGGTCGAGACCCTGGTGCACCACGTCGGCGCGGCGCCGACCGCGCCGGGACGCGATCCCGTGCCGGGTGAACTCGGCGAGCAGCCCGGTCTCGGTGACCGGGTTGTCCGGGCGGGCGGTGACGAACGAGCGCAGGTGGCTCTCCCACGCGTCGACCCGGTCGGCCGCCACCAGCAGCAGCCAGTGCGCCGCGCGGCCCTCGCTGTAGCGGCGGTAGGAGAACTTCCGGATCGCGCCGGACAGCCCCTTCGGCGGGCAGGAGGTGCCGAACACCGGGGTGACGAAGGCGTGCTCGATGGACCGCTCCCGCGGCCACTTCTCCGGCTGGCGCTCCGGGAACTCCCAGTGCGCCCCGGTCTCCTCGGCGTGCTCGCGCGGCACCGCCGGGCGGTCCTTCGGGTCCAGGTCGGCGCCCCAGCCCGGGATGCGGGCGCGCAACTGCTCGCTGGTCTCCGGGTTGGCCGGCTTGCGCGCGGTGTAGGTCGGCAGGTCGGTCACGGTGCTCGTCCTCCTCACCCGGCGGCCGGGACGATCAGCGGCTTGATGCAGCCGTCCAGCTTGGCCGAGAACATGTGGTAGGCCTCGGCGATGTGCTCCAGCGGCACCCGGTGGGTCACGATGTCGCTGGGCGCGAGGTAGCCGTTGCGGATGTGCTCGAACAGCCGCGGCCACTGCCGCTTGACCGGGGTCTGGTTCATCCGCAGGGTCAGGCCCTTGTTCATCGCGTCGCCGAACTTGACCGCGCTGAAGATCGGGCCGTAGGCGCCCATCACCGAGATCGTGCCGCCCTTGCGCACCCCGTCGATGGCCCAGTTGAGCGCGATCGGTGAGCCGCCCTGCAGCTTCAGCTTGGCCGAGGTGACGTGCTGGAGCAGGTTGCCGTCGGCCTCGGCGCCGACGGCGTCGATCGCGACGTCCGCGCCGAGGTGACCGGTGATCTTCTTGAGGTGCACGACGATGTCGTCGTACTCCACGAAGTTGTAGGTCTCGGCGTGGGCGAACTCGCGCGCCTTCGCCAGCCGGTACTCCAGGTGGTCGATGACGATCACCCGGCCGGCGCCCATCAGCCAGGCGGACTTCGCCGCGTACAGCCCGACCGGACCGGCGCCGAACACGACCACCACGTCGCCCTCGACGATGTCGCCGAGCTGGGCCCCGAAGTAGCCGGTGGCCAGGGCGTCGGTCAGCAGGACGGCGTCGTCCTCCGCCATCCAGTCGGGGATCTTCGCCGGGCCGACGTCGGCGAAGGGCACCCGCACGTACTCGGCCTGCCCGCCGTCGTAGCCGCCGGTGGTGTGCGAGTAGCCGTAGATGCCGCCGACGGCGGTGGCGTTCGGGTTCACGTTGTGGCAGTTGGAGTACAGCCCGCGGGCGCAGAAGAAGCAGGACCCGCAGTAGATGTTGAACGGCACCATGACCCGGTCGCCGGGGCGCAGGTTCCGCACCGACGACCCCACCTCGTGCACCGTCCCGACGAACTCGTGGCCGAACGTCATGCCGACCCGGGTGTCGGGCATGAGCCCGTGGTAGAGGTGCAGGTCGGAGCCGCAGATCGCGGCCAACGACACCTTCACGATCGCGTCGTTGGGGTGCTCGATCGGTGGTACGTCCTTCTCCTCGACCCGCACCTTGTACGGCCCGCGGTAGACCATCGCTCGCACCGCTCGCCTCCCCGTCCCACCGCGCTCCCGTCCCGGACGACCCCCGCCCGGGTGCTGCGCGGTGGACCTCGGCATGCCCGCGGGGCCGCCGCGCAAACCGTCAGGGGCGGCTGGTCTGCGCGCGCTCGCCGCGCCGCATCACCGGCCACCGCTCGACCGCCCCGGCCGCCGCGGCCAGCGCCCGGTCCAGCGGGGCCAGCCGGGAGCCGAAGCGGTGCCCGGTGAGCTCGTCGAGCCGCTGCAGGTTGTCGCGGCCGCGGTCGAGGACCGTCAGCGGCAGGGCGGACAGCGTCTGACCCGGCGGACGGCGGGACACGACGGGGTGCGGGCGGGTCGGGGAGATCCGCCGCACCAGCTCCCACGTCCAGCCCAGCAGCCGCAGCCGCCGCGGCGACATCAGCTGCTGCAGCCGGGCCAGCAACTCGTCCTCCTCGGTGCGCACGTCGTGGTCGAGCACCGCGAACGCGCGCTCCATCAGCTCGACGTGCCCCGGCTCGGACCGGGCGGACCCGTCCAGGTCGCTGACGACGTCGTCGACCTCCTGGTGGTCGGACTCGATGCGCAGGGTCAGCGGGTCGCCCTCGGGGAGCACGCGGCGCGCGGCCGGGAAGAGCACCGCCTCCTCGGCGAAGGCGTGGGTGAACACCAGGCGGGCCAGCGCGCGCAGCGCCCTGGCGTGCTCGCGCTCGTCCGGGGAGTCCAGGGTCTCCCGAGCGCGGGCCATCAGCCGGTCCAGCCGCTCGTGGTCGGCGCGCTGCCGGGTCAGGATGCTCATCCGACCGCCGAGCTGCTCGACGCTCTGGTCGGCGATCGAGCGCGGGGCAGCGACGGTCGCGGGGGCGGCGTGTCCGGCACGTGGGTCCATCCGTGCGAGGTACCCAACTCCCGCCGTTGAACCGCGCGGCTCCGCCCCGGGCCCTCCGCCCGGGGCGCTCAGGCGGTGCCGGCGATGTTGAGCACCGTCACCGTGCCGTCGTCGAGGTTGGTGACGTAGGCCTGGCGGCCGTTCGGCGCCACCGCGATGCTCGTGGGGCTGCGCCCCGTCGGCACGCGCGCGGTGATCGCGAACGTCTTGGTGTCGAAGACCTGGATCGCGTTGTCGTCGACCGTGGCGAGGTAGCCGTGGCGCCCGTCGGGGGCCATCGACACGTCCTGCGGGTGCGGCGCCGTCGGTACCGTGGCCACCACGGTGTTGGTGTTCAGGTCGGTCACCGACATCGAGCTGCTGTCGTAGTTGACGTTGTAGAGCAGCGGCTCCTCCGGGTGGGCCAGGATGCTGTGCGGGCTCAGGCCCACCGCCACCGTCGTGATCGGCGCGTTGGTCGCGGTGTCCAGGATGGTCACCACGTTCGACTCGTGGTTGGCCGCGTACAGGCGCGTGCCGTCGTCGGAGACGTCCACCCAGTGCGGGTTGGGCTGCACGTCGATCGTCGCCGCGACGGTGTTCGACGCCGTGTCGATCACCGTGATCGAGCCGGAGTCGTGGTTGGGCACGTAGACGGTGCGCCCGTCGGGGGTGACGTCGAGCGCGAACGGCCGCACGCCGGTCGGCACGCGCGCCACGAACGTGCTGGTGGCCGTGTCGAGCACGCCCACCTCGTTCACGGTGCGCTCGTTGTTGAAGATGCTCACGTAGGCGCGGGTGCCGTCCGGGGAGAACGCCACGAACTGCGGGCCCCCCTCGGGGACCGGGATCGTGCCGGTGACGCCGTTGAGGGTGGTGTCGAAGACGGTGAGGATGCCGGCGGCGCGGTTGGCGATGTAGCCGTAGCGCCCGTTCGGGGCGATCTCCATGTAGCCGGGCGTCGGGCCGACCGGCACCGTCACGCCGACGGTCGGGGTGGCGCTGCTGTTGCCCACCGGGGCGGGCGCGGCCGCGGTGGGGGCCGGGGGTCCGGGCGCGACCGGGACCTGCGGCTGCGCCGGCTCCGCCGCGACCG
>NZ_JAHDTH010000108.1 GCF_018531445.1 Pseudonocardia lacus | reverse complement strand
CGCAGCGGCCCCTCCCCCGCCGGGCGGGGGGCGAGCAGGGCGACGGGCTCGGTGGGCGGATCGTCCGGAGGCGCGGGGCCGCCCGGTGGCGGGTCGGAGGGCCGCGCCGGCCGTGGCGGGCGCGGGCCACCGGGTTCCCCCGGCGCCCCGGACCGCCACGTCAGCGCCTCGCCATCGTGCCCCGGCAGGCGCGGGGGGACGACGGCGGGACGCAGGGCGGTGTCCAGGCGTGAAACCGACGGGGCCGGGTCGAGACGAACCATGTCCCCGACGCTAGGGCGGCACGAGGACGCCCGAGCGACGGATCGGTGCGGCTGTGGACAACTGCCCGATTGTGGATGGACGGGCGCCGCGAACCTCGCGCACGCCGTGCCCGTCGGCCGGGTGCGATACCGTCGAAAGGGGCTCCGACCTGCGCGAAGAGCGCCGTGGCGATCAGGTGTCGCGCGGCACCACGACGACCCCCAGCAGCCCCATCCCGACGTGCGCCCCGATCACCGCCCCGACCTCGGACACCAGCAGGCGCGCCGCCCCCGGCAGTCGCTCCCGCAGCCGCGCGGCGACCTCCTCGGCCCGCGCCGCCGCGCCGAGGTGGTGCACCGCGAGATCGACGGGCCCGTCGCCGGCGGCCTTGACCGCCAGCTCCACCAGCCGCTGGGCGGCCTTCGCGGTCGTGCGCACCTTCTCCAGCGGCAGGATCCGGCCCTGCGCCACGTGCAGCAGCGGCTTCACCGCCAGCGCCGTGCCCACCAGCGCAGCCGCGGCGCCGATCCGCCCGCCCCGGCGCAGCCGGTCCAGCGTCTCGACCGAGAAGAACATGCGGCAGCGCGCGGCGACGTCGGCCGCGGCGGACTCCACCTCGGCCGCGTCGGCCCCCGCCTGCGCCGCGTCCGCGGCGGCGAGCACCGCGAACCCCAGCCCCATCCCCGTGGCCTGCGAGTCGACGATCCGGATGCGGGCGGCGTCGACCTCCTGGGCGGCCTGGCGGGCCGCGTCCCAGGTGCCGGACAGCCCGCGCGAGAGGTGCACCGAGACCACCCCCGGGGCGCCCGCGTCGAGCGCGGCGCGGAACCGGCGGACGAACTCGGCCGGCGTCGGTCGGGAGGTCTGCACCTCGAGGGCGCGGTCGGCGAGGGCCGCGACGAGCTCGTCGGTGCCGATGTCTACGCCCTCCCGGCCCACCCGTTGCCCGAGCCGGACCTCGAGCGGGACGACCCGCACGTCACGGGCTTCGGCGAGGCCCTCCGGGAGGTAGGCGGTGGAGTCGGTGACGACGGCGACGTGCACGTCGAGGCACCCTAGTGCCCCAGCTCACATCCGCAGCGCCGGGCGCAGCACGGCGGCGCACCCGGCGCCGACGGCGGCGTGCGCCGACCAGCCCCAGTGCATGCCGTCGGGGTTGCCGTGCCCGCCCAGCACGTGCTCGGAGACCAGCGCGGCCAGGTCGAGCAGCAGCACCCCGGTCCGCCCGGCCCAGGCGCGGGTCGCCCGTTCGGCGGCCGGGCGCCCGCGGTGCACGTGGCCGTAGACGGCGGCCCGGTGCACCGGCGGGAGGACCGCGACGACCGGGATCCCCGGCCGCAGCGCCAGCACGGCGCGCCGGCACAGCTCCAGGTGGCGCACGGTCTCCCGGGGCGGCAGCGCGACCGGCCCGCCGCCGGGGAGGACCCGCGCGAAGGCCCTGGCCAGCACGGGCTGGGCGGCGTTGTACCCGGTGCGCACGGCGCGGCGCAGCCCGTCGGGGCGCAGCACCGGGATCAGCTCGCGCACGGCCGTCGGCAGCGGGGAGGGCAGCGTGTCCATCCCGCCCACGCCCAGCACGAGCGCGTCGACGCGGGGCACCAGCGCCCACACCCTCGGGTCGTGGGTGACCGCGTGCCAGGCGTGCCGGGCGGTCCAGCCGATCCCGGCCACCAGCTCGGCCCGCCCGCCCAGCTCGGCGGCGGCGACGTTGGGCCACAGCCGCGGCTCGTCGGCCGGCTCGGCCCGCCGCGGCCCGTGGAAGGCCAGCGAGTCGGCCAGGACCAGCAGCGTCGGGCTCAACCGGCGGTGCCGACGTTGTAGCCGGTCAGCCTCCAGCGCGGGTGGTCGTCGCGGCGGGCCAGGGTGGCCCAGCGGCAGTTCCCGAGCCCGCCGATCGACGGCCACGTCGAGGTGGGCAGGGCCATCAGCCCGCAGACCAGGCCCGCGATCAGCCCGCCGTGCGCCACCAGCACCGCGGTGGCCACCGGCACGTCGGCCAGCTCCTCCTCGACCTCGTCGACGACCGGCCGGCTGCGGCGCACGACGTCGATGCGGGACTCGCCGCCGGGCGGCGCCCACGCCGGGTCGGAGCGCCAGGTCGCGATGGCGCCCGGGTACTCCTGCTCGATCTCGGTGACGGTGCGCCCCTGCCACTCGCCCAGGTGCGTCTCGCGCAGCCGGGGGTCGAGCGCGACCGGCAGCCCGCACGCCCCGCCGACCTGCTCGGCGGTGTCGCGGGCGCGCCGCAGGTCGGAGCTGACGATCCGGTCCGGACCCACCTTGGCGATGTCCGGGGCGGCGGCCACGGCCTGCGCCACGCCGTCCGGGGTGAGCTGGGAGTCGATGTGGCCCTGCATGCGCCCGGCGACGTTGTAGTCGGTCTGGCCGTGGCGCAGCAGCACCACCATGCGCAGGGTCACCCGGCACCACCCGCTGCCCCGTCGGTCGCGCCGTCGGGGGTCTCCGCCTCCGGGAACCGGATGCGCGGGCAGTCCTTCCAGAGCCGGTCGAGCCCGTAGAAGCCGCGCTCCTCGGCGTGCTGGACGTGCACGACGACGTCGACGAAGTCGAGCAGGACCCAGCGCCCCTCCCGGGTGCCCTCGCGGCGGGTGGGCTTGGCCCCGTGCAGGCGCAGCTTCTCCTCGACCTCGTCGACGATCGCCTGCACCAGGCGCTCGTTCGGCGCCGACGCGATCACGAAGCAGTCGGTGATGACGAGCTGCTCGGACACGTCGAGCACGACGATGTCCTGCGCCTTCTTGTCCGCGGCTGCGACAACGGCCACGCGGGCCATGTCCAGGGCCTGGTCGGTGGCCGTCACTGTTCCCCTCTCCCGGTGGGCCTACCGGCCCGCCTCGTCGCGTCCAGTGTCCCAGGCGCCGGCGCGGGGGCCCCGCCGGGCACGGCGGCGCAGGTGTGGGAGGGCCCCCGGGTGGGGTACCACCGGACATGAGGCGAACAGGAGAGTCGGCATCGTCCCCCGGACAGCAGCGACCGCCGGGTCGCACCGTGCATCGGGTGGGCCATCCGGCGCCTCTGTACCCTCCGTCAGCATGAGTGGCCCGCTCGGTGGAGTTCCGCCCGCCGAACTGCTGATGACCGTCGCCCGGCAGGACCGGGGCGGCGCGCTCGTGCTCGCGATCCGCGGCGAGGTCGATCTCAGCACCGGCGGACGGCTGGCCGAGGCCGCGGGCGAGGTGCTGCGCGAGGCCGGCGGCCGCCCGGTCGTGCTGGACATGCTCGGGGTCGAGTTCCTCTCCTCGTCCGGCCTGGGCGTGCTGGTCTCGCTCAACGACGAGGCCCGCTCGATCGGGACGCCGCTGCGGGTGGTGGTCGACCAGGACCGCCCGGTCATGCGGCCGATCCGGACCATGGGCCTCGACGACGTGCTGTCGATCTTCGGCACGGTGGACGAGGCCCTCGCGGGCTGAGCGGGAGGGGTGCACGTGGCCGAGCCCGCAGCGGAAACGCCGGCCCCGGGCACCATCTCGATGGTGCTGATGGCCGATCCGGTCTCGCTGTCGGTGGTGCGCCAACGCTTCCGGGTGTGGCTGGCCGACCTGGCGTGGCCCGACGAGGAGGTGGACGACATCGTCCTCGCGGTCAACGAGGCCGTGTCGAACGCGGTCGAGCACGCCGACGCGCCCGGTTTCGCCTCGGAGGTGCGGGTGGCGGCGCGCCAGTTCAGCGAGTCCGACGGCGGTCGCCGGATCGTGGTGGGCGTGTCGGACAACCGGCGCTGGTGCCCGCCGGGCGTCCAGCGCGGGCTGGGCATGCTCATGATCCGCACCTGCATGGACGACGTCCGGTTCGAGTCGGACCACGAGGTCACGACGACGCTGATGACCAGCGTCAGGGTGGCGCCGCACAGGAGGGGATGAGCACGTGACCGTCACCGAGTTCCCGGTCGCCGAGGCCGGAGCCGGTCCGTACGGGGTGGTCACCGGGCCCGACGGGGCACTGTGGTTCACCCAGGTGCACGCCGGGCGCGTCGGCCGCCTCGCCCCCGACGGGACGGCGAGCGCCCACCAGCTCGACCCGGCGACCGGTGGCCCCTCGCTGCTGGCGGTCGGGTCGGACGGGGCCCTCTGGTGCACCGAGTCGCGGGCCAACCGCGTCCTGCGGCTGACCACCGACGGCGCGACGACGGCGTTCGACGTGCCCACCCCGGCCTCCGGCCCGTTCGGCATCACCGCGGGCCCCGACGGCGCGCTCTGGTTCACCGCGATGAGCTCCGACCGGATCGGCCGCCTCACCACCGACGGCGACATCACCGAGTTCGAGCTCCCCGACGCCGGTGGCTTCCCGTCGATGATCGTGACCGGCCCGGACGGCGCCCTGTGGTTCACCCTGAACCAGGCGGGCGCGATCGGGCGCATCACCACCGGGGGCGAGATCACGACGTTCCCGCTGCCCACCGCGGACGCCGGTCCGGTCGGCATCACCACCGGCCCCGACGGCGCGCTGTGGTTCGTCGAGATCCTCGCCGGGCAGATCGGCCGGATCGACGTCGACGGCGCGATCACCGAGTTCGGGCTGCCCGACCGCGAGGCGCGCCCGCACGCGATCACCGCGGGGCCCGACGGGGCCTGCTGGTTCACCGAGTGGGGCGCCAACCGGGTCGGCCGGATCGACGCGGAGGGGCGCATCGGTTCCGTCGAGCTGCCGACACCCGGCTCGGAGCCGCACGGCATCACCACCGGCCCCGACGGCGCGCTGTGGGTCGCGCTGGAGATCGGCGCCCTGGCCCGGCTGGAGCCCTGACCCCGGCTCCCGCCCCGCGGCGCTGTGCACAGTGACCTGGGCCGACGGTGCGGAAACGCCTGCTGAGCTGCGAAGACGCCGGGGTGCGATTATCGGTGGCTCGGCGCCCAGCCCTAGATTCAGCTCCGTGCACGCACTCAGCGACGGCTCGCGCCCCGCATTCGGCAGCGGCGGCGAGGTCGCGACCCTCGTCGAGTTCCTCGGGTACAAGCGGGAAGCAGTCATCGGGAAGGCACTCGGTCTTCCCGAGGACGCAGCACACCGCCCCGGCGTGCCGTCCGGCACGAGCCTCACCTGGTTGGTCAAACACCTGACCGTGGCAGAGCGGTTCTGGTTCGCCGGAAGCGCGATCGATGACATGCGAACGGCCTCCGCGCTCACCGGTGGCGACACCGTGCCCGACCTGGTAGCGAGCTACCGGCGCGCCGGACAGGAGTCCGACGCGGTCATCGCCGGATGGACCGATCTCGATCAGATCGTCGAGACGCCGGCGAACGGCCGTCCACGCTGCACCGCACGCTGGATCATCCAACACATGATCACCGAGACGGCCCGCCACGCGGGCCACGCCGACATCCTGCGCGAGCAGATCGACGGAACGGTCGGCCGATAGGCGCACGCGTCCGGTCCTGACCACGTCCTCGGTCGCCCGCGATGTCCATGCCCACGGTCAGTACGCCTGCGGGTCCAGGCACACGATCCGGTCGTACTCGCTGCGCCAGTCGGACATGCGGCCATGAGGGCTCCCCGCACACGCCGGTGTGCCGGGTCCAGGAGTCGGGATGCGCCATTACCGAGGTCGGTCGGGACCGCGTGGTCAGGGCGCCTGCTCGCGGTAGAGCCGGCGCTTCGAGATGTACTGCACGACGCCGTCGGGCACGAGGTACCAGACCGGGTGGCCGCCGGCGACGCGGCGGCGGCAGTCGGTGGAGGAGATGGCCATCGCGGGCACCTCGACCAGCGTCACCGCCCCTTCCGGCAGGTGGTCGTCGCCGAGCGTGTAGCCGGGGCGGGTGACGCCGATGAAGTGGGCCAGCTCGAAGAGCTGCTCGAACTTGTGCCAGGACAGGATCTGCGCCAGCGCGTCGGCGCCGGTGATGAAGTGCAGCCGGGCGTCGGGGTACTCGGTGCTCAGATCGGCCAGGGTGTCGGCGGTGTAGGTGGGGCCGTCGCGGTCGACGTCGACCCGGCTGACCGAGAACCGTGGGTTGGACGCGGTGGCGATGACGGTCATGAGGTAGCGGTCCTCGGCCCGGCTGACCTCGTGCTCCGACTTCTGCCACGGCTGACCGGTGGGCACGAAGACGACCTCGTCGAGCCCGAACCGGTCCGCCACCTCGCTCGCGGCCACCAGGTGGCCGTGGTGGATCGGATCGAACGTCCCGCCCATCACGCCGATCTTGCGCTGCACCGCCGAAGCGTAGACAACAGGGAGCCCGTCCGGGACTCCTCAGCGGCCGTGATCTCCCTCCGGCGGGGTGGCCGGGAGCGCGAACGCCGCGAGCACGGCGGGGTCGGCGAAGACCGTGTTGCGCGCGATCCGGCCGCCGGACACGTCCAGGACCTGCAGCGTGTGCAGCCGTAGGCCCTCGGGGCCGGGCGCGTGGGCGACGAGGGCGGGCTGGCCGTTGGCGCGGGCTGGTCGCATCCGCCAGCCCGTGCCGCGGCGGGTGAACACGTGGGCGATGAACCGGCCGTAGTCCTGCCGGCCGCGGTACCAGAGCGGCACCGGCGGCATCTCCAGCACGGCGTCCTCGGTGAGCAGCTCGACCAGCGCGGCGACGTCGGCGGCCTCGAACGCCCGGACGTAGGCGTCCACCGCGGCCCGGGTGGCCGGGTCGTCGGGTTCGGCCAGGTCCTCCTCCGCGAGCGCGCGCACGGCCACCGCCGAACGGGCGCGCTGCAGGGCGCTGTTCACCGCCGCGACCGACGCGCCCAGCTGGGCCGCCACCTCGGCCGCGCTGAACTCCAGCACGTCGCGCAGCACCAACACCGCGCGCTGGCGCGCCGGCAGCAGCTGCAGCGCCGCGACGAACGCCAACCGCATGCCCGCCCCGGCGTCGGGGGACGGCTGCAGCCACGGCACGTCCAGCACCGGCACCAGCGGCGCCTCGGGGTCCGTGCTCGGCGCTCCCAGGCCCGAGGGCAGCGGCCGCCGGGCGCGGCTGCGCAGCGCGCTGAGGCAGGCGTTGGTCGCGATCCGGTAGAGCCAGGTGCGCACGGAGGCCCGGCGCTCGTCGTAGCGCTCCCGGGCCTTCCAGGCCCGCAGCAGCGTCTCCTGGGCCAGGTCCTCGGCCTCCTGCGGGGAACCGAGCATCCGGTAGCAGTAGGCCACCAGCTCGCGCCGGTGCGGCCCGGTGCGGGCCGCGAAGTCGGCCTCGGCCGTGATGCTGCTCACCGCGGCATCCTCGCCCACCGATGAGTCCGGTCGCCCGCGCCGGTACGTACCTCGACCGCGCCACCGGGGCGCGCGACGAGGAGCCGACATGGGACGAGTGGTCGTGGTCGAGTTCGTGACGCTGGACGGGGTCGTGGAGGACCCGGACGGGTCGTGGGGGGCGCCGGGGGGTGGCTGGGCCTTCCGGCACGGCCCGGACGCCGTGATCGGCGACAAGTTCGACCTGGGTCCGATGCTGAGCAGCTGCGCACTGCTGTTCGGGCGCGGTACGTGGCAGCTGTTCTCCCGGCGCTGGCCGGCGCGCAGCGGCGACTTCCCGGACGCGATGAACGGGGCGGCGAAGCTGGTGGCCTCCCGCACGCTGACCGACGTCGGCGACTGGAACAACTCCTCGCTGGTCGACGGCGACGCCGTCGCGGCCGTGCCCGGGCTCGCCGCCGGGCGCGACGTCGTCGTGATCGGCAGCACGAGCCTGGTGCACCAGCTGGCCGCGCGGGACCTGGTCGACGAGTACCGGACGCTGGTGTTCCCGACCGTGCTCGGCCGCGGCCGGCGACTGTTCGCCGAGGGTGGCGCCGGCGTCGAGCTGCGGCTGACCGCCGTCCTGCACCGCGGACCGGCGGTGCTGATGGTCCACGAGCGCCTGCGCGGGTAGCCCGCGCCCCGGGTCAGCGCGGGTAGGCGTGCCGGAACTGCACGCTGACCCGGGGCGCCGCGGCCCGCACCTTCGGCACCGCGTGCTGCCAGGTGCGCTGGCAGGAGCCGCCCATGACGAGCAGGTCGCCCGGACCGGGCAGGAACCCGACGCCCTCGCCGCCGCCGTGCGGGCGCAGCCGGAACGGCCGCACCGCCCCCAGCGACACCAGCGCCACCGTCGCGCTGGGCAGCTCGCGGGCGACGCGGTCGCCGTGCCAGGCGACGCTGTCGGCGCCGTCGCGGTAGAGGTTGGCGCCGATCTGGGTGAACGCGACGTCGTAGCGCCGCCCCAGCAGGGCGGCCATCTCGACGAGCTCCGGCGGCGGGGCGTCGTCGGACCGGGGGTCGGCGCCGTCGTCGAGGACCCAGCGGTGGGTGAGCCGGGGCTCGGCGACGATGCCGTCGTACATGCGCACGCGGCGCTGCGGCCCCCACGGCACCTCGTCGAGCAGCCGGGCGAGCAGGCCGTCGGCGCCGGCGCACCAGCCGGGGACGACGTCGACCCAGGCGCCCTCGGTCAGCTCGTGGCGGCGCAGCCCGGTGAACGCGGGGTCGAGCCGGACCCGCGCGTCCGCGCCCTCGAACAGGGACGGCTGCCAGGCCAGGTCGGAGCTCATGGGCTCCAGGCTAGCCCGTTTCGAACATCAGTTCGAGTGCGAGTTCCGGTCCAGCGCCCGGGCCAGGAAGCTCAGCTCGCGGTGCATGGCGGCCTGCTCGTCCTCGGTGTGGCGGGCCACGGAGTGCCGGTAGCTGACCGCCGAGGCCAGCAGCTGGGCCGCGGGCTCGACGTCGGCCCCCACCCCGCCCGCGGCCTCGATGACCGCCTTGACCTGCGCGACCACCCGGTCGTAGCGGGCGTTGAGGGCGTCGAGGACGTCCGGGTGGGTGTCGGCCTCGCGCCACAGCAGGTGCGACAGCACGGCCGACGAGTCGAGCGCCCGGTCGAGCACGCCGACCAGCCGGTGCAGGCTCTCCTGGAGGTCTCCCGCCACGACGACCTCGGCCATCGGCACCGCCTCGTCGGGCAGGCGCCCGACCAGCGCGGCGAGCAGGTCGGGCTTGCGCTTGAAGTAGTAGTGCACCAACCCCTTCGGCACCCCCGCCCGCTCGGCGATGCGCGACGTGGGGGTGGCGTCGAAGCCCGCCTCGGCGAACAGCTCCTCCGCCGCCTGCAGGATCCGCTCGCGCGCGGAGTCCTCGGCCGGTCCGGTCATGCACCCACTCGTTCCATCGGAGCCATCATCGCGCGCGGGCCCGCACCCGGACGCGTCGGAGCGGCCGCGACGGGATCGCCGTCACGGCCGCTCGACTCCGACGCGGGTCAGTGCTGCCCGGCCAGGCCCCGGTGGTCGGCCTGCGCCGCGGGAACGGCGGCGAGCCCGACCGCGACGGTCAGCACGCCGGCCACCCACGAGGTCCAGGCGGCCCCGGCCAGGTCGGCGTAGGCGAACACCCACGGCGAGATGAACAGCAGCACCCCGAGCACCACGTGCACGTACTCGCTGGCCACGGAACCCGGAGCCCCGAGCGACCACAGCCCGGCCAGCGCGATCAGCACCCCGAACACGATGAGCGTCGACAGCGCGGCCGTGTCGGTGGCGACCACGATCGGCGACAGGGCCGTCAGCACGCCGATCACCACGACTGCCCAGTCCTGCCAGCGGCGCCACGTCCGGTTGGTCATCGCAACCACCTCCCCTTCCGAAAGGAACACCACGATCGTGCGCCTTGACTGGCCGGCCGGTCAAGAACTGTGGCGTACGGAACCGCACCCCTGGGAACCGGCGGGCTGGGCCCTGCGTTCCGGGTTGTGGACCACCTCCGACCTGCGCCGGCGCGTCCGAGCACTCCCCGCCCGCGACCGCGCACACGCCCCGCCCGGCCCGCGCGAAAGCGGCTGTCGTCCAACTTGGTTGAACGACAGCCGCTCTCGTCCACGGGTCAGCCCGGCGGCGGCGCTGCCCGCCCCGCGAACGAGAACGGGCCCCGCCCGAGGGCGGGACCCGTTCAACCGCGAAGGACGCCCCTCAGCGCGACTCCCGCGTGGTCGTGGCTCAAGCCACCACCGGCCGCGGTGTCTCCGCCGCCGGCGGGGGCGGCGGGCGCCGCGCCCGTCACCAGCTCCGGCTGGTGTGCCAGGGTGAACGTGGCCGCGGCGACGGCGTCGGCGTGCAGGTCGAGCGCCTCGTCGTTGATGTTGCCCGTGGTGTCGCAGGCCTGGTGGTAGCACGGGTCGTAGGGCTGGCCCGCGGTGCCGCCGTAGAGCTCGGCCTGCTCGGCCGTCTTGATGCCCTCGGCGCCGGTGAAGGTGCCGCCGGCGGGGATGCCCGCCTCGATGAAGGGGCCGTAGTCGGAGCGGCCGTCGAAGTCGGTGCCCTCGACGGGCTGGCCGCGGTCGGCGAAGAACTTCTCGAACACGTCCTCGATCTGCGCGGAGCCGGCCGGGCCGGGGCCCGCGCCCGCGGCGTCGGAGTCGTCGCCGTCGTAGAGGAAGTTGACGTGGTTCGGCGAGGCCACCATGTCGAAGTTCAGGTAGGCGTAGATCTTCTCCAGCTCGGCGGGGGGCAGCGAGGCCACGTACTCGGTCGAGCCGACCAGGCCCAGCTCCTCGGCGCCCCACCAGGCGAACCGGACGGTCACCGGCGGCGTGCTGCCGGCGAGCTGCTCGGCGACGGCCAGGATGGAGGCGGTGCCGCTGCCGTTGTCGTTGATGCCGGGGCCCTCGGGAACCGAGTCGAGGTGCGAGCCGACGACGAGCACCTGGTCGGCGCCGGCGCCGGGCAGCTCGGCGAAGACGTTGGAGGTCTCGCGGATCTCGCTGACGGCGTCGACCTGGATGGTGACGGTCGCGTTCTGCAGGGACTCGCCCAGCGCGAAGGGGACCCCGACGACGGGGATGCCGACCGGGACCCCGAGGTTGCCCAGCAGCAGCTCCAGGCGGTCGGGGGCGTTGCCCTCGTTCATGATCACGGCACCGGCCGCGCCCGCGGCCTCGGCGTTGGCCGCCTTGACGCCGAAGTCGCACGTGCCGCGCTGCAGCAGCGCGACGGACCCGGCGGGGAAGGCGGCGAAGTCGGCGGCCTCGCAGCCGCTGGTGGAGCCGCCCGTGGGCGGCAGCTGCACGTCGACGGCGACCGCGGTGCCGCTGACGTCGCCGCTGCCCGACAGCGCCATGACCGCGAAGTCGGTGCCGTCGGCGTACTCGGCCGGCGTCGGGGCCGTCTGGGCGAAGGCCGCGCTGTTCTGCTGGAAGAACGGGAACTCGAAGTCCTGGGTGGTGACCGTGAGGCCGGCCGCGGCGGCCTTCTCGGCCACGTAGTCGGCCGAGGCGTCGTAGCCGGCGGTGCCCGAAGCACGGGTGCCGCCGTTCTCGTCGGCGATGCCCTGCAGCGCGTCGAGGTGGGCCTTGACGTCCTCGAGCGTGACGCAGTCGAGCAGTTGCGCGCCCTGCGTGGCGTCCAGCGCGCCGCATCCGGCGGCGGCTGGGGCGGCGGGAGCGGCGGAGGCGGGGGTCGCGGTCAGCAGGACGCCGGTCATGGCGGTCAGGCCGGCCGCGGCGACGGCACCGAGGCGCGATCGGCGCGAGCGGTGGGGAGCGGTCATGGGGATCCCGTCTTCTGGTGGCAACGCGCCCCGACGCGGCGTCGCCCGGACGGTCGACGACACTGCCGCGAACCCGCACGCAGCGTCAAGTCGGGGTCACGCTCAGACCGGGAGCAGCGCCTCGACGACGTCGGCGAGTTGTGCGGCGGTGCGGCACTCGTGCATCGGGATGAGGTCGGCGTAGCGCAGGGCGGCCGAGTCGCCGCTGCCCCACTGCCGGCGCGGCTCCGGGTTGAGCCAGTGCGCGTGCCTGGCCTGCCCGACCAGGCGCTTGAGCACGGCCAGGTTGGGGTCGCGGTAGTTGGTGCGGGCGTCGCCCAGGATCAGCAGCGAGCTCTTCGAGGTGAGGGCGTCGCCGTAGAGCTCGGCGAAGCCGCCGAGCGCGCCGCCGTAGTCGCTGTGGCCGTCGAACGCGACCAGCTCGGCCTCGCGCAGCACCTTCTGCATCACCCCGGACAGCTCCGAGCCGGGCGCGAACAGCTGGGTGACCTCGTCGGTCCGCTCGATGAACGCGAACACCCTGACCTTGCTGAACTGCTCGCGCAGCGCCTGCACGAGCAGCAGGGTGAAGTGGCTGAAACCCGCCACCGATCCGGAGACGTCGCACAGCACGACGAGCTCGGGGCGACCGGGGCGGCGGGTCTTGTAGGCCGGGCGCATCGGCACGCCGCCGGTGGACATCGAGCGGCGCAGCGTGCGGCGCATGTCGAGCGAGCCGCGCTTGGCGTGCTTGCGGCGCACGGCCAGCCGCGACGCCAGCCGCCGGGCCAGCGGGTGCACCGTGCGGCGCAGCTGGGCGAGCTGCTCGGCGTAGGCGGAGAGGAACTCGACCTGCTCGGTCTGCTTGGGCACGGCCGTGCGCGCGACCTGGTCGCGACCGCGGATCTCGGCGGTGCGCCTGCGGACCTCGTCGGTGATCATCTTGCGGAACCGGGCGATGCGGTCGCGGATCTCCCGGCGCACCATCTCGTCGGAGAAGGCGTCCGGGTCCTGCTCGCCGCCGCGCAGGTCGTCCATGATGCGGGCGAGCAGCGTCTCCGGGGAGAGCAGGCGCAGCGCCTGGTAGGCCGACCAGTTGGGCTGCGCGCCGGGGCCGCGCACGCCGGTGCCGCCCGCGCCGGAGTTGCCCAGCGCGTCGACCACGGCCCTGGCCAGCTCGGCGAGCGCGGTGTCGTCGCCGTCGCGCAGCAGGTCGGCGAGAACATCTCTCAGTGCAGCGATGTCGACGGGGCCGTCGTCGGCGTCGCCGACGCGCGGGACCTCGACCTCGGTGGTGCCGGCGCCGATGGCGATCGGGAAGTACAGCTCGAACAGCGTGTCGAACGCGGCGCGCTGGCCGGAGCGGCGCAGCAGGGCCGCGGCCAGCCCCTCGCGCAGCTGGTCGCGGTGGATGAGGTCGAGCGCGCCGAGCACCTCGGCGGCGGCGATCGTCTCCCCCGGTCCGACGGAGACCCCGTTGGCCCGCAGTGCGGCCACGAAGTCGACCAGGTGGCCGACGAGGCCGTGCTCGTTGACGGTGCGCCCGGCCGTTGTCATTGCTTCATCATGCCTGCTGAACACCCGTTCAGGGAGGGTCGGTCCGCGACGGACCTGCACAGGATCTTCACACCGCGTCCCGAGCGCCTCCACCGCCGGTCCCTATGGTCGTCCCATGTCCGGTGAACGGATGGGGAGCGAGCCGCGCCGCGTGCTCGTGGTGGACGACGAGCCGACGATCGCCGGGTCGGTGGCCGCGCGGCTGCGGGCCGAGGGGTTCGCCGTCGAGGTCGCGCACGACGGCCCGGCGGCGGTCGCGGCCGCCGCGGCCCACCGGCCCGACCTGGTCGTCCTCGACGTCATGCTGCCCGGCTTCGACGGCCTGGAGGTGTGCCGGCGCATCCAGGCCGACCGGCCGGTCGCGGTGCTGATGCTGACCGCCCGCGACGCCGAGACCGACGTGCTGGTCGGGCTGGGTGTGGGCGCCGACGACTACATGACCAAGCCGTTCTCGCCGCGGGAGCTGGCCGCGCGCGTGCACGCGCTGTTCCGGCGGGCCGACCGGATCGCCGAGTTCGCCGCGGCCGACGCGCGGCCGCGGATCGTGCTGGGCGAGCTGGAGATCGACCCGGCCACCCGGCGCGTGCACCGGGCCGGCGCCCCGGCGCACCTGACGCCCACCGAGTTCGACCTGCTGGTGCACCTGGCCGCGCGCCCGGGCACGGTGCACAACCGCGACGCGCTGCTCGCGCAGGTGTGGGGCTGGGCGGACGCCACCGGCACCCGGACGGTGGACAGCCACGTCAAGGCCCTGCGCCGCAAGCTGGGCCCGGACCTCATCCGGACCGTGCACGGCGTCGGCTACGCGTTGGAGGTGCCGCGATGACCGCTGCCCCGCCCCGCACCCCGCGGGAGTGGCTCTCCGACGTCATCCCGCGCCCGCTCGACCCGGTCCGCTCGATCAAGCTCAAGATCAGCATCCTGCTGCTGGCCTCCGGCGGGGCCGGGCTGGCCTACCTCTGGTACGAGTTCCGCTGGCAGCCGCCGCTGCTGACCCAGCTGGTGACGGTGACGATCGTGCTGGCCACCGCGCAGGTGCTGGCGCACGGCATGACCCGGCCGCTGCGCGAGATGACCGCCGCGGCCGGGGCGATGGCCCGCGGCGACTACACCCGCCGCGTGCGGGCCACCTCCGGCGACGAGGTCGGCCAGCTGGCCACGGCGTTCAACCGGATGGCCGCCGACCTGGCCGCGGCCGACCAGCAGCGCCGCGAGCTGATCGCGAACGTCTCGCACGAGCTGCGCACGCCGATCGCGGCGCTGCACGCGGTGCTGGAGAACGTCGTCGACGGCGTCGCGCAGCCCGATGCGGCCACCCTGCGCACGGCGCTGGCCCAGACCGAGCGGCTGGGCTCGCTGGTCTCCGAGCTGCTGGACCTGTCGCGGATCGAGGCCGGAGCGCTGGTCGTCGAGCCCGAGGTCGTGTCGCTGGGGCCGCTGCTCGACCAGGCCGTCGCGGAGGCGACGGTCGCCGCGGACGTGGCCGGGCGCGGGGTGGGCTTCGAGGTGTCGGTCCATCCTCCGGACGCCACGTTGACGGCCGATCCGGCGCGGCTGCACCAGGTCGTGGTGAACCTGCTCGACAACGCCGCGCGGCACGCGCCCGCGGGTTCGCGGGTGCGGGTGAGCGGGCGCACCGGCGGGGGCGAGGTGGTGCTGGAGGTCCACGACGACGGCCCGGGCATCGCCGTGGAGGACCGCGACCGGGTGTTCGACCGGTTCACCCGAGGCGAGCGCGCCGCGGGCGGCGGCACCGGGCTCGGCCTGGCCATCGCCCGGTGGGTGGTCGAGCTGCACGGCGGCCGGATCGCCGTCGTCGAGCCCGGCCCCGTCGATCCCGCGGCGGACCGCCCGCCCGGCGCCGGGCCCGGCTGCCGGATCCGGGTGACCCTGCCCGCGCTGCCGATCACCACGCCCCCGTAACCGTCGAGAACGAACTTGTCGTGATCCACGAGCCCTGTTGATCACGACAAGTTCGTTCTCGACGGGATGTGACCGAGGACCCGCGTGCCCCGGCGTTGAATGCTGTCCGAGAGACCCAGGAGAATCCATGACGACCACGCTTCCACCGACGCCCGATGCGCCCGTCCCCCGCCGATTGCTCGCGGCGACCGCGCTCGGCGGGCTGGGCTGCGCGCTGGCGATCCCCACCGAGCGGCCGGGGATCGGCTGGCCGGTGGCCGTCGCGGTGCTGGCGGTGGCCGTGCTGCTCGTCGGGGCCAACACCCCGGGCGGGGTGCGGGCTCTGATGCCCGGCGCGGCCAGGGTCGAGACGCTGACCTGGGCGGTCGCGGCGCTGGCGCTGACCGCGGTGGCCTGGGTGCGCGCCGCCGAGTGGCTGGTGGCGCTGTGCCTGCTCACCGCGTGCGTCGCCGCCGCGATGGCGGTGGGCGGGCGGCTGATGGTGAGCGTGCTGCGGGCGGTGCTGTCGATCCCGCTGGGGATGCTGCAGGCGGTCCCGTGGCTGGGCAGGGCGGTGCGCCGCTCCTACCGCACCCCGGGCAGCGGCCCGGACGTGCGGATCGCGCTGTCGGTCGGGGTCGGCCTGGTGCTGCTGCTGGTCTTCGGGACGCTGCTGGCCTCGGCCGACGCGGTCTTCGCCGGCCTGGTCGACAACCTGCTGCCGGTCATCGACGAGGACGCCGTGAGCACCGCGGTGGTGCTGTTCGTGCTCGGCGCCGCGCTGGTCGCCGGGACGGCGCTGCTGCTGGTCGCGCCGCCGGCGCTCACCCTGGCCGCACCGCGCCCGACCCGGTTGCGCACCCTCGACTGGGCGGTGCCGGTCGGGCTGCTGGTCGCGCTGTTCGCGGTGTTCGTCGGGGTCCAGTTCGCGACCCTGTTCGGCACCGAGCAGTACGTGCAGGACACCACCGGGCTGACGTTCGCCGAGTACGCCCGCAGCGGATTCTGGCAGCTGCTCGCGGTCAGCGCGCTGGCCCTCGGGGTGATCCTGGCCGGTATCCGGTGGGCGCCGGCGACGTCGGACGCCGACCGCTCGACCAAGCGGCTGCTGCTCGGCGCGATGGCCGTGCTGTGCCTGGTCATCGTGGTCTCGGCGCTGCGCCGGATGTGGCTCTACCAGCAGGCCTACGGGTTCACCGTGCTGCGGCTGCTGGTCGGTGCCTGCGAGCTGTGGCTGGGGCTGGCCTTCCTGCTGGCGCTGGTGGCCGTGCTGCGGCTGCGCCCGACGGGCACCGTGCGCCCCATGGTCGCCACGGCGGTGGGCGCGCTGGTGCTGCTGGCCGTGCTCGACCCGGAGCGGTTCGTGGCCGCGCAGAACGTCGCCCGGTTCGAGGCGACCGGCCGGCTGGACGCGGAGTACCTGTCGCGGCTGTCCGCCGACGCGGTGCCGGCGCTGCTGGCGCTGCCCGACTCGCCCGAGCGCACGTGCGTCCTGGCCAGGATCGCGGCCGGCAACACCGCGCGCGGCGGCGACGACTGGCGCACCGCCAACCTGAGCCGCGCGGCCGCCGAGGCGAGCGTCGGGCACCTCGCCGGGCTCAGCGACCGCGCGAGCGGCGGCGACCCGGTCTTCGGGGGCGGGCGCTACCTCGGGCCGGAGGAGCCGGGTTGCTCGCTCAGTTGAGCCGCAGCTCGGCGGCGGCCTTGACGGCGTCCGACTGGTGCTTGAGCACCACGCCGAGGGTGGCGTGCACGGTCTCCTCGTCGAGGGTGTCCAGGCCCAGCGCGAGCAGGGTGCGGCCCCAGTCGATGGTCTCCGCGACCGAGGGCGACTTGCGCAGCTCCAGCCCGCGCAGCACGCGCACGGTGCGGACCAGGGCGTCGACCAGCGACTCGGCCAGGTCGGGCACCCGCGACAGCACGATCCGGCGCTCCAGGTCGGCGTCGGGGAAGTCCAGGTGCAGGAACAGGCAGCGGCGCTTGAGCGCCTCGGACAGCTCGCGGGTGGAGTTGGAGGTGAGCAGCGCGAACGGCCGGCGGATGGCGGTCACGGTGCCCATCTCCGGCACGGTGACCTGGTAGTCGGACAGGACCTCCAGCAGCAGGCCCTCGACCTCGACGTCGGCCTTGTCGATCTCGTCGACCAGCAGGACGGTCGGCTCGGTGCGCCGGATCGCCGTGAGCAGCGGCCGGGGCAGCAGGAACTCCTCGGAGAACACGTCGTCGCGGGTGTCGTCCCAGGACTCCTTGCCCTGGCCCGCGGTGATCCGCAGCAGCTGCTTGGCGTGGTTCCACTCGTAGAGGGCGCGGGCCTCGTCGATGCCCTCGTAGCACTGCAGGCGGACCAGGCCGGCGTCGGTGGCCGCGGCGACGGCCTTGGCCAGCTCGGTCTTGCCGACCCCCGCCGGGCCCTCGACCAGCAGCGGCTTGCCGAGCCGGTCGGCCAGGTACACGGTGGTGGCGACGGCCGTCGAGGCCAGGTAGCCGACGCCCGCCAACCGCTCGACGACGTCCGCCACGGAGCCGAACATCGGCGACTGGGGGGCGTTCACGCCCACATCTTGCCTGCGCCGGGCGCCATCCGCCCAGGCGCGTGTTCTGGAATCGGGTTCTGAGTGACCCGACACACAGTCCGCTCAGACGGTGCGCCGGCGCCCGGTCCACTCGTCGACGTCGAGCAGGAAGATCCATTCGAGGTGGTCGGCGCAGGCTCCCGCCGGTCGCGCGCGCTCCGCCTGCTCGACGACGACGACGGCGGCCCGCGTGCACCGCGTGCAGCGGCGGACGGCGAACGGGCGGCTGCGGAACAGGCTGCTCATGCCGGACGCGTTCCCCGCCACGAGGGGCTTCACACGCCCGGGTGACGGGTGGGTTGTCCACAGGGTCGGCGGGTGCCACTTGCCCCGCTGTCGGGGTCCTCGGCCACCATGGGACGCGTGACGAGCACCGGAGAGCGCACCGACCCGGCCCTGCGCGAGCGCGCGGAGGCCGTGCTGGCCACCCTGGCCGGCCCGCACGCCCGGCTGCGCGACGACCAGTGGACCGCGATCGAGGCGCTGGTCGCCCAGCGCCGACGGGCGCTCGTCGTGCAGCGCACCGGGTGGGGGAAGTCCGCGGTGTACTTCGTGGCCACCGCGCTGCTGCGGGCCGCGGGCGCCGGCCCCACGGTGATCGTCTCGCCGCTGCTGGCCCTGATGCGCAACCAGATCGACGCCGCGGCGCGGGCGGGCATCCACGCCGTCACCGTCAACTCGGCCAACACCGGCGACTGGGAGAACACCTACGCCGCGGTCGACCGGGGCGAGGTCGACGTCCTGCTGGTCAGCCCGGAGCGGCTGAACAACCCCGACTTCCGCGACCGGGTCCTGCCCCGGCTGGCCGCGGGCGCGGGTCTGCTGGTGGTCGACGAGGCGCACTGCGTGTCCGACTGGGGCCACGACTTCCGCCCCGACTACCGCCGGCTGCGCTCGTTGATCGCCGAGCTGCCGGCCGGCATCCCGGTGCTGGCCACCACGGCCACGGCCAACGACCGGGTCGTCACCGACGTCACCGAGCAGCTCGGCCTGGGCCGGGAGGCCGGCCCGGACGACGGCACGCTGGTGCTGCGCGGCTCGCTCGACCGGGAGAGCCTGCGGCTGTCGGTCGTCGCGCTGCCCACGCCCGCGCAGCGGCTGGGCTGGCTGGCCGCGAAGCTGGCCGAGCTGCCCGGCGCCGGCATCGTCTACGCGCTGACGGTGCAGGCCGCCGAGGAGGTCGCCGACTTCCTGCGCGAGCGCGGCTTCCCGGTCGCGGCCTACACGGGCAAGACCGAGCCCGAGGAGCGCCTCGCCGCCGAGGGCGACCTGCTGGCCAACCGGGTCAAGGCGCTGGTGGCCACGAGCGCGCTGGGCATGGGCTTCGACAAGCCCGACCTGGGCTTCGTCGTGCACCTGGGGGCGCCGGCCTCCCCGGTGGCGTACTACCAGCAGATCGGGCGCGCGGGCCGCGCGGTCGAGCGGGCCGAGGTCGTGCTGCTGCCGGGCCGGGAGGACCGCGACATCTGGGCGTACTTCGCCTCGCTGGCCTTCCCGCCCGAGCCGCTGGTCCGCCAGACGCTGGCCGTGCTCGGGCCCGAGCCGCTGTCCACCGCGGCCATCGAGACCAGGGTCGACATGTCGCGCAGCCGGCTGGAGATGCTGCTCAAGGTGCTGGACTGCGACGGCGCGGCCAAGCGGGTCAAGGGCGGCTGGATCGGCACCGGCCGGGAGTGGGTGTACGACCGCGAGCGCCACCAGCGCATCGCCCAGGCCCGCAAGGCCGAGCAGCAGGCCATGCTCGACTACCTGACGACCGACGAGTGCCGGCTGGTCTTCCTGCGCCGCCAGCTCGACGACACGGGCGCCCGGCCGTGCGGGCGCTGCGACAACTGCGCGGGCTCGGCGTGGTCCACGCAGGTCGACGAGGGCGCGGCCGAGGCGGCGGGCGAGCGGCTGGCCCGGCCCGGGGTGCCGGTGCCGCCGCGCAAGCAGTGGCCGTCGGGCATGGCCGAGCTGGGCGTGCCGGTCTCGGGGCGGATCCCGGCCGGCGAGCTGGCCGCCGAGGGCCGGGTGATCGGGCGGCTGTCCGACATCGGCTGGGGCACCCGGCTGCGCGAGCTGGTGGGCCCGGACGTCGAGGACGTGCCCGTCCCGAAGGACGTGCTGGACGCGGTCGTGCGGGTGCTGGCCGGGTGGGGGTGGGAGCAGCGCCCGGTCGGCGTGGTCGGCATCGGCTCGCGGCGCCGCCCCCACCAGCTCGACCACCTGGCCCGCCGGATCTCCGAGATCGGCCGGCTCCCCCTGCTGGGCACCCTGGTCCCCGGCGGCGACCGGCCCACCGGCCAGGCCAACTCGGCCCAGCGCCTGGCCGCGGTCTGGGAGTCCTGGAAGGACGTGCCCGACCTCGGCGCCGTCGACGGCCCGGTCCTGCTGGTCGACGACGTGATCGACTCGGGCTGGACGATGACGGTGGCCGCCCGCGCGCTGCGTTTGGCCGGCGCCCCGGCGGTGCTGCCGTTCGCGCTGGCGCTGGACGGCTGAGGGAGGGGGCGCGATCGTCCGCGCTCGTCAGAGCCTGCGCAGGGCCCGCTCCAGCACGTCCTCGACGCGGTCGCGCATGCCCGCCGGGTCGACGGGCGCCCGGCCGGCGACCTGGCGGGGAATGAACCGCGGCCAGTCCGGGCCGAAGGAGCAGAGTGCGGTGACGTCGGCCCGGGGGTCCACCTCCAGGCCGGCCAGCTGCTGGTAGAGCTCCAGGAACCGCTCCGCGGCCGCGGCCGAGCGCAGCACGGCCAGGTTCAGCCGGACGTGCCCGACGTCGATGCCGCGCGGGCCGGTGCCGGCGCCCGGCCAGTCGACCACGCCGCGGACGCGGTCGCCCTGCCACAGCACGTTGAAGGGCTGGAAGTCGCGGTGCAGGAAGACCGGCTGCACCGCGGCCGGCAGCGCCCACGCGGTCTCGAAGGCCCGGACCCACCGGTCGTCGCGTCCGGCCCAGGCGGGCAGCACCGGGGAGGCCCAGGGCACGTACGGCTCGCCCTCGACACCGGTCGCGTGGATCGCCACCAGGGTGGCCGCCAGTTCGCGCAGCCAGCCGTCGAGGTCGGTGGGTGCCAGCCGCACCTCGCCCGCGACCAGGGTCATCAGCAGCGACGGCACCCCGGCGTCCGCGCCGAGCGGATCGGCGGCGACCAGGCGCGGCGCCGGGATCGGGGTCGCGGCCAGTGCGCGCAGCGCGCCCGCTTCGCGGCGCACGAGCGCCGTGGCGTCGTCCGGGATCCGCCCGTCCCACCTGCGCAGCACGACCGGCGAGTCCGCGGTCTCGACCCGGTACATCGCGGCGGTGATGCCACCGGTCAGCGGCACGGCCCCGCGGACCCGGCTGCCGGTCGTCTCCTCCACCCACCGGGCGGCCCCGGGATCGAGATCCACCGGACGATCCTAGGTGGCGCGCCGCCCGGCCGGACCGGCGTCGAGCGGGCTACTCGGTGCCGAAGCCCAGCGGCGCCGGCAGGTCGACCAGCAGGCCCCCGCCGCCGGCCACGTGGAAGGCGGCCACGAGCAGCAGCACCACGGCGATCGCGATGCGCGCGGCCCGGTACCTCCGCTCGCCCTCCACGATGAACACCCGGTTGGCCACCACGACCACCACCAGCGCCACGCCGAGCACGATGTCGGCGATGTCGCTGTAGGAGGTGACGCGGCCGTTGACGGTCACCGTGGACGTGACGTCGACGACGAACGGCACCGCGGCCAGCACGTAGGCGGCGATCTCGCGCCGGTGCGGGAACCGCACCCGGTCGACCTGGTTCAGCATGTCCGCGCTCTCCCCCGGAACGGTGTCCGGTGCCCGTCACGTCCCCCGACCCGGGCACCGACGAGGACGCTAACCGGCCTCCCGCCCGGGTTTTACGCAGCGACGATGACGATCCGGTCGCGGGGACCCCGCAGTCCTACGGACGCATCCCGGCGATCAGCATCTCGGTGTAGCGGTCGGCCCGCTCGTCCCGGTCGCCGTCCCCGAGGCGGGCCGCGTAGCCGATCCCGCAGACCAGGCGCTGGATGTCGCCGACGTCCAGGTCGGGGCGGACGGCACCGCCGGCCCTGGCCCGCTCCAGGACGCGCCCGGCGGCGGCGAAGAGCTCGGTCTTCTTGGCCTCGGTCGCCGCGTCCGCCACGTACGGGGCGGCCAGCACCTCGGCGACGCCGGCGTTGCCGGTCTCGACGACGACCGCCGCGCGCACGAGGCGGGCCAGTCCGGTGAGCGGGTCGTCCTGGGCCTCGGCCAACCGCGCCTGCTCCAGCAGCCTGTCGAGCGGCTCGTCGGCCACGGCCTCCAGCAGCGCCTGCCGCGTCGGGAAGTGCCGGTACACGGTGCCGACGCCCACCCCGGCCCGGCGGGCGATCTCGTTGAGCGCCAGGGACGCGTCGCCGGCGTCGATCGCCTCCTGGGCGACGGCCAGCACGCGCTCGCGGTTGCGGGCGGCGTCGGCGCGCAGCGGAGGGGGGCTCACGCACCCATCCTAGGTGATGCGGATGATGAATCCGAACGGATAACTCATCCGGTTCGGTGCTACGGTGAAGCGGATAGGTCATCCGATCTCACCGGAGGTCCCGCATGGACACCCCCACCGCCATCCGCCGCATCGTCGTCACCGGGGCGAGTAGCGGGCTCGGGCTCGCCGCCACCCGCGAGCTGGCCCGCCGCGGCAACGCGGTCGTGCTGGCGGTGCGCGACCCCGCCAAGGGCGCCGCCGTGCGCCGTGACCTGCTGGCCGAGCTGCCCGCCGCCGACCTCGACGTGCATCGCCTCGACCTCGGCGACCTCGACTCGGTGCGCGCCTTCGCCGACGCCGTCCTGGCCGACGGGCGCCCGATCGACGCCCTGCTGAACAACGCCGGCATCGGCGGCGGGCGGCGGACGCTCAGCCCCCAGGGCAACGAACTGGTGTTCGCCACCAACCACCTCGGCCACTTCGCCCTGACCGGCCTGCTGCTGCCCCGGCTCGCCACGGGCACCGACCCCCGGGTGGTCACGGTCTCGTCGGCGCTCTACCGGCTCGGCCGGATCGACTTCGCCGACCTCACCGCCGCCACCCGGTACTCGCAGCCGCGGGCCTACGTCGGCTCGAAGCTGGCCAACGCCCTGTTCGGGCTGGAACTGGAGCGCCGGCTGCGTGCGCTCGACTCCCCTGTGCGCAGTCTGCTCGCCCACCCCGGCACCGCCCGCACCGCGATGCCGACCAGCGCGCCGACGGCCGCCGCGAGGACCGTGGGCAGGCTGTTCGGGCTGCTGATGGGCCGCAGCGCCGATTCCGGCGCGGCCCCGCTGGTGCACGCCGTGGTCGCCGACCTGCCCGGCGCCACGATGGTCGGGCCCGGTCCGCGCCGGGGTCCGGCCCGGCCCGAGGTCGAGCCGATCCGCCGCCCGGCCGACGACCCCGACCTGGCCAGGCGGCTGTGGGAGGTGTCGGCGGAGCTGACCGGCGTGCAGCCCGCCGCTCCGACCACGCGCGCGCTCTAGGCCCGGCCCGGCGGGGTCGACAGTCTTCGCAGGGTCCCCGTAGTCCTCGCAGGTGCTGTGCACTCTGCGCCGACCACACCGCCCCTGCGAAGACACCGGGGGATCATCGGCGACCCTGAGAGCGGACCTCGGCCAGTACGGTGCCGTGCGGCTTGGGCACCACGCCGGGGCCCGGCTCGCCGGGTTCGCCCGGCACCACGGTGAGCCGCCAGTCGGGCGCCCCCGGCCGGCCGACGGCCGCCCAGGCCTGCATGGAACCGACCAGCGCCGCCCCGACGTCCATCCCGGCGGGGCCGAAGCAGCGGATGGCCTGGCGACCGTCCGCCGTCTGCGCGACGACGGCGAGGCCCGTCGGGCCGTGCGAGGTCACCAGGGCCGGACTGCCGACCGACGGCCCTACAGGGAGCAGCTCGTCGGCGAACAGGCCATCGGCGGGGGCGGGTGTCCCGGTGCCCGCGCCGACCAACCGGCACGCCCCCGGCTCGGTGAGCGCCAGCCACAGCCCGAACCCGTCCCAGATGTCGGCCTGGCGCAGCGGGAAGGGCATCCGGATCGCGCCGCCGGGTTCGGCGAGCGCGGCGACCAGACGCTCGGGGTCGGCGGGCAGCCCGTCCGACGGCACCTCGACGGCCAGGTCGGTGCCCGCCAGCGCGACCGTGCGCCCGGTCGCCGAGCCGATGCCGCGCAGCCGGATGAACATGCAGCTCTGCACGGAGTCGCTGCGCAGCAGCCCGTCCTCGCCGAGGTCGAGCGCGACGCAGAGCTGACTGCCGCGCACCGCCAGCGGCAGCAGCAGCCGGCCGCCCTCGGCGAGCTGGGCCACCCACTCGGGACGGACGTCGTCGCTGCCCACGGTCAGCACGATCCGGTCGTACGGGGCGCGCTCCGGGTGGCCGACGGCGCCGTCGGCGCAGACCAGCTCGATCGCGCCCGCGTCGGCGGCGGCGAGCTGGGGCGCCGCGGTGGCCAGGTGCTCGCAGGCGTCGTCGATGAGCTCCTGGTCGATGTCGACCGCGACCACCCGCCCCTGCCGGCCGACGACGGTGGCCATCAGGGCCGCGTTGTAGCCGGTGCCGGCGCCGATCTCGAGCACCCGCTGCCCCGCGCGCAGCTCGAGCTGCTCCAGCATGATCGCCATCATCGACGGCTGGGACGCCGAGCTGGTGGCGGCGCCCTCGGCGAACCGGATCGGCACGGCGTCGTCGGCGTAGGCCTCGTGCAGGGTGAACGAGGGCAGGAACAGGTGGCGCGGCACGGCGCGGAAGGCGCGCTCCACCGCCGGGCTGCGGATCCGCCCGGCCGCGCAGAGCGCGTCGACCATGTGCGCGCCCGCCCGGTCCGCCGCCGTCATCGTCCCGAGTCTGGCCGCCCGCCGCTCAGCTGAGCAACCGCTGACCGGCTGCTCCCTGCGCCGCCGGGGAGGGCGGGACACTCAGAACGGCACGAGGTCGTCGGCGTGCACGACCTCCCGGCGCTGCTCGGGCGCGAGGTCGCGGGTGCGCCGCCCGATCAGCGCGGGCAGCTCGCCGGCGTCGAACCCGGCCACCCCGCGGGCGACAACGGTGCCGTCGGGCGCGACCAGGTCGACGACGTCGCCGGCGTCGAACTCCCCGGAGAACGCCTGGATGCCCGCGGCCAGCAGCGAGCGCCTGCGCCCGACCACGGCGGCCACGGCGCCGTCGTCGAGCTGCAGGCGGCCGCGGACGTCGGCGGCGTGGCGCAGCCAGAACCGGCGCGCCGACATCCGCCGCCCCGAGGGCCGGAACGCCGTGCCGACGGTCGGGCCGTCCTGGTCGGTGGACAGCGCCGCGCCGACCTGCTCGGCCGCGGCCAGCAGCACCGGGATACCGGCCGCCGACGCCATCGCCGCCGCGGTGATCTTCGTGGCCATGCCGCCGGTGCCCAGGCTGCCCGCGCCGGGGGCCGCGATCCGCACGGCCGCCAGGTCGGTGGGGGCGTCGACGTCGGTCAGCAGCCGCGAGCCCGGCCGGCGGGGGTCGCCGTCGTAGAGGCCGTCGACGTCCGACAGCAGCACCAGCGCGTCGGCTCCCACGAGGTGCGCGACCAGCGCGGCGAGGCGGTCGTTGTCGCCCACCCGGATCTCGTCGGTGGCCACCGTGTCGTTCTCGTTGACCACCGGCAGCACGTCGAGCCCGAGCAGCCGCTCCAGCGTGCGCTGGGCGTTGCGGTAGTGCGCGCGGCGGATCATGTCGTCGGCGGTGAGCAGCACCTGCCCGATCAGCTGGCCGTGCCGGCCGAAGGACTCGCCGTAGGCCTGGGCCAGCGCCAGCTGGCCGACGGCGGCCGCGGCCTGCTGGGTGGCCAGGTCGCGCGGGCGGCGCACCAGCCGCAGCGGGGCCAGGCCGGCCGCGATCGCGCCGGAGGACACCAGCACCACCTGGCTGCCGGCGGCCCGGCGGGCGGCGAGCGCGTCGACGATGGCGTCCAGCCGGGACGGGTCGAGCCCGCCGCCGAGGCTGGTCAGCGAGGACGACCCGACCTTGACCACGACCCGGCGGGCCGCGCCGAGCGCGGTGCGCGGCGGGACGGGGAGCGGGACCGGTGTGCCGGCGAGGGATGTGCTCGCGTCAGTACTCGTCATCGTCGGTGTCGTGGCCCGTGTCGGTGAGGCCGAGCTCCTCGTCGGTGTGGTGGCGGCGACGGTCCGCGCGGGCGGCCTTGCGCACGGCGGCGCTGATCCGTTCGCTGCGGTCGAGGCGGGCGTCGGTGCCCCGTCGACCCATCATCACCGCCATACCGGCCGGGGTGTTCGGCTCCCAGTCGAAGGTCACATCGCCGATCGTCACCGGGCAGCCGGGCTCGGCGCCCGCCTTCGCCAGCGCCTCCTCGACCCCGAGGCGGGCGAGCCGGTCGCCCAGGTAGCCGACGGCCTCGTCGTTGTCGAACGAGGTCTGGCGGACCCACCGCTCGGGCCGCGCACCGCGCACGACGAAGCCACCGGGCAGCTCGCGGTCCTCCTCGATGGTGAAGCCCGAGTCGTCGACCGCGACCGGGCGCAGCACCGCCCGGGTGGGCTCCAGGATGGGCTGCGCGGCGCGGTGCTCCCGCACCCGCTCGGCCATCGCGAACGACAGCTCGCGCAGCCCGACCCGGCTCGCCGTGGAGATCGGCAGCACCGGCCAGCCGAAGCGCTCCTGCAGGTCGGCGGCGACGATGTCGGCCAGGTCGCGCGCGTCCGGCACGTCGATCTTGTTCAGGGCGATCAGCCGGGGCCGGTCGGCCAGGTCGCCGCCCAGCGCCGGGGTGTAGCGGGCGAGCTCGTCCTCCAGCGCCTGCACGTCGGACACCGGGTCGCGGTCGACCTCGAAGGTGGCGCAGTCGACCACGTGCACCAGCACCGAGCAGCGCTCGATGTGGCGCAGGAAGTCCAGGCCCAGCCCGCGGCCCTCGGAGGCGCCCGGGATCAGCCCGGGCACGTCGGCCACGGTGAACACGTCCTCGCCGGCGCTGACCACCCCGAGCTGGGGCACCAGCGTGGTGAACGGGTAGTCGGCGATCTTGGGGCGGGCCGCGGACAGCGCGGCCACCAGCGACGACTTGCCCGCCGACGGGAAGCCGACGAGCCCGACGTCGGCCATCGAGCGCAGCTCCAGCACGAGGTCGCGGGACTCCCCGGGCTCGCCGAGCAGCGCGAACCCGGGCGCCCTGCGCGCCGCCGAGGACAGCGCGGCGTTGCCCAGCCCGCCCCGGCCGCCCGCGGCGGCCACGAACCGGGTGCCCGGGCCGACGAGGTCGGCGACGACCTCGCCGAACTCGTCGAACACCACGGTGCCGTCGGGCACGCGCAGCTCCATGTCGTCGGCGTTGGCGCCGGCCTTGAACCCGCCCTGGCCCTGCTTGCCGTTGCCCGCCGCCGCGTGCGGGTGGTGGTGGAAGTCCAGCAGCGTGTGCACGTTGGGGTCGACGACGAGCACGACGGACCCGCCGCGCCCCCCGTTGCCCCCGTCCGGGCCGCCCAGCGGCTTGAACTTCTCGCGGTGCACCGAGGCGCAGCCGTTCCCGCCGGCGCCCGCGGTGGCGTGCACGACGGCGCGGTCGACGAACCTCGACACCCTGCTCTCCCTCTCTGCTGTGCTCCGCCGTGAACGACAACGGCGGGCCACCCGTTCCCGGGCGGCCCGCCGCAGCGGAGCTGTGTCTGCCGTGCCGGGCCCTCAGACCTCGGCCGGCACCACGTTGACGACCTTGCGGCCCTTGGTGTAGCCGAACTGCACCGAGCCCTCGACGAGCGCGAACAGCGTGTCGTCGCCGCCGCGGCCGACGCCGGAGCCGGGGTGGAACTTGGTGCCGCGCTGGCGGATGAGGATCTCGCCCGCGTTGACGACCTGGCCGCCGAAGCGCTTCACGCCCAGGCGCTGCGCGTTCGAGTCGCGGCCGTTGCGGGAGCTGGACGCACCCTTCTTGTGTGCCATGGCTGCGTCTCCCTACTTCGACTTCGACTTCGAGATGCCGACGACCTGGATCTTGGTCAGCGGCTGGCGGTGGCCCTGCCGCTTGTGGTAGCCGGTCTTGTTCTTGAACTTGTGGATCCGGATCTTCGGACCCTTGGTGTGCTCGACGACCTTGGCCGTCACCGCGTAGCCCGCCAGCGCGTCGGCGTCGGTGGTCACGTCCGACCCGTCGACCAGCAGCAGCGGGACGAGGCTGATCTCCGTGTCGGCGTCGCCGACGACCTTCTCCACGGTGATCACGTCGTCGACGGCCACCTTGTACTGCTTACCGCCGGTCTTGACGATCGCGTACATCGACGCACTGCTCCAAAGCTCGGGGGGACGAAGCACCTGGTCGCCCAGGCGCGTGCCGCGATGCGCCGGCCGGCTGAACCGACCGCGGACTGCGGCGCAGGTCTCCAGGGTACGGAAGGGTTTCGCGGAGGGTCAAACCGGGTCGGCCTCCCCCGGCGCGGGGCCGTCAGCGGGGCCCTCAGTGGGGCCGTCAGCGGGGCCGTCGGCGGGCGGTCCCGCCGGGCGCGACGCGGCGCGC
>NZ_JAHDTH010000107.1 GCF_018531445.1 Pseudonocardia lacus | reverse complement strand
GGGCCCGACGACCGGGGCGCCGTCACCGGCAGGCTGGGCGGGCGCACCGGCACCACGGTGAGCGCACTCGCGGCCGCGGGCGAGCTCGTCGGCGACAAGCTGCCGGCCACCCCGACCCGCACCGCGCTGCCCAGCCTGCTGTCCCGCGCGGCCGCCGGCGCCGTCGCGGCGGGTGCGGTGGCCACCCGCGACGGCGACGATCCCGCCGTGCCCGCGGTCATCGGACTGGTGACGGCCGTCGGCACGGCGTTCCTGGCCGTGCGGGCCCGGGCCGCGGCCGCCGAGCGGCTCGGCTCCGACCGACCGGGGGCCGTCGCCGAGGACGCGCTGGCCGCGCTGCTGGCCTGGCTGGGGACCCGCCGCGCCGACCGGTAGCGCGGATCACCGCCGCGGGCACGGCGGGAACACCAGCAGACCCTCGCGCGCTGCCCCGTGTGCTGGCAAGGTCATCGGTCGGGGCGACCCGGCCCGGAGGGAGCGCACACATGGCCACCACCAGAGGATTCTTCGGCCGCTCGCGGGCGGAGCGCGACCCGCGCCTGCCCCCGGGCCAGTACGACGCCCGCGGCGACTGGCCCGTGCTGCACGCCGAGGCCACCCCGCGCATCGGCACGGACCGCTGGACCTTCACCGTCGAGGGGCTGGTGGAGAACGAGGTCAGCTGGACGTGGGACGAGATCCACGCGCTGCCGCCCTCGCGCTACGCCGGCGCCATCCACTGCGTGACGACCTGGTCCAAGTTCGACATGACCTTCGACGGGGTCTCGGTCGACACGCTGCTGGCCGCGGCGAAGCCGCTGCCCAGCGCCACGCACGTGATGGCGGTGTCGCACACCGGCTACACCACCAACCTGCCCCTGGCCGACGTCACCGACGGCAAGGCCTGGGTGGTCTGGGACGCCGACGGTGCGCCGCTGACCACCGAGCACGGCGGCCCGGCCCGGCTGCTGGTGCCGCACCTGTACTTCTGGAAGAGCGCCAAGTGGGTCTCGGGGCTGCGCCTGATGGACCACGACGAGCAGGGCTTCTGGGAGCGCAACGGCTACCACGACCGCGGCGACCCCTGGCAGGAGCAGCGCTACCAGGGCGACTGAGACCCGCCCGCCCGCCGACGACCGGAGGACCGTGAGCACCACCCCGCACGGCACCACCCACCGCGCCACCCTGCGCTGGCAGGACGCGGTGGTGCTCTCGGTGCGCGACGAGACGCCGACGGCGCGCACGCTGCGCCTGGCGCTGCCGACGGCGCGCCCGCACCTGGCCGGCCAGCACTACGTCGTGCGGCTCACCGCGCCCGACGGGTACACGGCGTCCCGGTCGTACTCGGTGGCCTCGGCGCCCGCCGACGGCTTCGACGACCCGCCGGCCGGCGAGATCGAGCTGACCGTCGAGCGGCTGGTCGACGGGGAGGTCTCCGGCTACCTGCACGACGTCGTCGAGCCCGGCGACGAGCTGGAGGTCCGCGGTCCGATCGGCGGGTTCTTCGCCTGGTCCGGCACGTCCCCCGCGCTGCTGGTGGGCGGCGGGTCCGGGGTGGTCCCGCTGATGTCGATGCTGCGCCAAGCCCGGCTGACCGACCGCGCCGACCTCGTGCGGCTGGTGGTCTCGGCGCGCTCGCCGGCCGAGCTGTACTACGCCGCGGAGATCGTCGGGCCGCAGACGACGGTGCTCTACACGCGCCAGACCCCGCCCGGCGCCGGTCGGGCCGCGGGCCGGCTGGCCGTGGCCGACCTGGCCGGGCTGGTCCGCGGGGGCGAGGACGTGTTCGTCTGTGGTTCGCCCGGCTTCGCCGACGCCGCGACGGCGGTGCTCGTGGAGGCGGGGGTGCCGGTGGGCTCGATCCGCGTGGAGCGGTTCGGGCCGACCGGCTGAGCGCCGCTCAGCCGCGCAGGCCCCACTCGTTGGCGCGGTCGGTGCTGTCGGCCGCGGCGAGGCGGCGGTAGACCTCGGCCGCGGCCAGCGAGAAGCCGTCGGGCACGTCGACCGCGGCCAGCGCCGCCGCGGCCTCCTGCATCTCCCCCACGAACCGCCACGCCTTGCCGACCGTCCTCGACGACGCCCCGTCGGGCAGCGGGCCGGCGCCGGTGCGGGTGAGCTCCTCGCGCAGCGCGTCGACCACGCCGTAGCGGTCGGCCGCTTCGGCCGAGGCCAGCCGCAGCGCCGTCACGGCCTTGGTCTGCAGCGCGAAGCAGGCCTTCAGCGCGCTCGCCGTGCCCAGCTCGGCCCCCAGCACCCGGGGTGGGAACGGGGTGCCGGCGAACAGCTCCGCGGCCTCGGCCGCGCCCGCCCCGGACAGCCACAGCACCGCGGGGCCCGGCTCCCACGCCGGCAGGCCGATGATCGCCCCGTCGACGACGTGCTCGGCGCCCAGGAGCTCGCCGATGCCGCGGACCGTGTCCGGTGAGACGGCGTTCGCGTCGACGTAGAGGGGCCGCTCGTCGCGGCCCTCCAGGGCCGCGGCGACCTGCTCGGCGACGTCGCGGGCCGCGTGCGGGGGGCACACCGAGACGATGACGTCGGCGCGCCGGGCCAGCGCCGCCAGGTCGGCGACACCGACCAGGTCGGCCAGCTCGGCGCGCTTGGAGGTGGTGACGCTGCGCCCCGCGGCCGCCCAGATGACCGCGCCGGCCCTCGGTTTGAGGGCCGAGCCCACGGCGGCCCCCATCGATCCCGGGTGCAGCACGCCGACGACCGGACGGGACGGGATCTCGCGGACAGCCATGGCCGCATTCTCCCCGTCAGGCCCCGGACACGAGCCGGTAGGCCTGCTGGCCGACGTCGGTGAGCCAGGGGGCCAGCCCGGGCACGACGAGCACGGCGAGCACGAACACGGCGACGGTGAGGGCGGGCGCGACCACCCAGGCCTCCACCGAACCGCCGGTGCGCATCCGCAGCGGGCGCGGGCTGCCCACCGGGTACCAGCGCCGCCTGCGGATCGGCAGCGGCCACAGCAGCGGGGCACCGCTCTCGGTGATCGCGTCGCCGATCGAGTGCACGATCATGCCGATCGTCACCGCGGTGCCCAGCCAGCCCGCGGTACCGGCGGTGCCACCGGGGACGACGTCCTCGACGAGGTAGGTCAGCCCGGCCGCGATGACCAGCGACGGCGGGCCGGGGACCAGCGCGTCCAGGCCCTTGATGGCCAGCGCGATGCAGATGAACAGGGTGCCGACCAGCACCGGGGCGCCCCAGCGCGCCGAGGCCAGGTTGATCGCCACACCCAGCGCCACCGCACCGACGACGGTGTGGGTGATGCCGCGGTGGGTGCCCTTCCCGGTGTCGCGCCTGCCCCGGGTGAGGTCGTAGAGCAGCCCGGAGAACGGCCGGACGACGTTGCTGGCCAACCAGGACGCCGCCGCGAACCGGCGGGTGGCGATGGAGTTGGGGTGGTCGAGGTCGGGCAGCAGGGCGGCGCCCGCGCACACCGCGGCGAACGTCACCACCGTGCCGGCGCTCGGCTCGATCCCCACCGCGTGCGGCGCGTAGCCCGCCACCGCCAACCCGGCCACCGCACCCGATGTCGCATGACTTACCCCGAGCACGCCACCGACCCTACGGACACGGACCGTCACCACCGCGGCGACGCGCCGGAACGGAGATCGACCCGCAGCTCGTCCGCCGGGACTGGCCCGGCGAGGGGAGATGCGGGACTCCCGTGCGGGAGCGGGGTTCACACGACGGTGTGGTTGGGGCGTCCAGGGCCGGTGCCGGCCACCGGTAGGGGTCATGGTGCCCGGATGCGACGCTGCGGTAGGAGCCCGCTGCTGGTGGGCATCACGACGGCAATCGCGCTGGCCGGCTGCGGCGGCGCCGGGCCGGTGGCGGACGACGCGGCCCGCACCGCGGCCTCCGCGACGACGTCCACGACCGTCCCGTCGACCTCGACGGCACCGGCATCGGCGACTCCGTCGTCATCCTCGCCGGCGCCGGCTCCGGCGTCACCGCGGGCGTCCGGACCGGCCGCGGCCCCGAAGGCCCCCGCGACACCGGCCGGCGGCGAGCGGCGCGACGCCCTGCTCGACGGTCTCCGCTCGGCCGGCGTGCCGGTCAGCGCCGACGGCGCGCGGGAGGTCCGGATGGCCGAGACCGCGTGCGCGATGGTCGCGCAGGGCATGACCACCGACGACCTGGCGGCCGCCCTGAGCGCCCGGTACCCGGTGCCCGCTCCGTTCGCCCGGCGGATGGCCGGGATCGTCGTCGCCACCTACTGCTGACCCGACCGGCACCGCGGCGGCGAAACACGCATTTCCTGTGATTTCCGCGGCACTCGCGGCGATTTCCGACCAATCTGTGACCGGAAACGCACGACGCACTACGCTGATCACGGTGAGACGGTTTCGGGCGATCCTCACCGGGCGCGTCCGCCGGTACACAGACGGGTGGGAAGTCGCTCACGTCGACCGGCGGAACCCGACACAGGGTAATCGGATGACGGGCCCCATCAGCCGCGATCTGGCCGCACCACAGGCTTCCCCTGCAGCTCAGGCCGACATGTAGGCGGTGCGCAGCGACCTTCGTCGCCGGACCGGGGAACACTCGTCCTTCGAGTGATTGCCCGAAGCGAACTACTGCGCATACCGTCGAGAAGCGTCCGGAGCGATCGTTCCCAACCCCCGTCGGGTCCCGATCCCCGTGACGGCCGCGCAGGTTGCGTGGAATTTCCCGGATGGCGCGTCGGCCACGGCCGACGCCCGATGCGGAAACGGTGGTCGATACCCGCACACCGGTTCACGGGATGAGCGGTCGGAGGACAAGTGACACCAGAAGCGGACGAGGACGTGCCGGCCGGCGAGCGGCGGCACGACGACCGGAGCACCGGTTCGACGGCCCGCCCGAGGCTGCCCGCCGACTACGCGGCCCGCCGGCTCGTCCTGCTGGCCTGGGACTGCGTCGCCTGGGCCGCCGGGCTCACCGCGGGCATCTGGCTGCGCTACGAGGGCGACGTCGCGGTGATCGAGCGGCGCGGCCTGGCCCTGCTGGTGCTCATCGCGCTGGTCGCGCACGTGCTGGTCGCGGTGCCGATGCACCTGTACCGGGGCCGGCACGAGATCGGCAGCGCGGAGGGCACCGTCGCGCTGTGCACCGTGATGGGGCTGGCCGGCGTCGTCGCCTTCGTCGCGGTGCTGCTGCCCTACGAACCCCACGTTCCGCGCTCCGTCCCCGCGATCGGCACGCTGATCGCGATCGCCGTCGCCGTCGGCGCGCGGCTGGCCGTGCGACTGCTGCGCGAGTACGCCGCCCGCCCGGACGGGGAGGCCGCGCAGCGCGTCATCGTGCTCGGCAGCGGCGCCGAGGGCCAGCAACTGGTGCAGTCGATGAGCAGCGACCCCGACAGCGGCTACCTGCCGGTCGCCCTCCTCGACGACGCTCCGGCCGCCCGGCACCGGCGCGTCTGCCGGATCCCGGTCCAGGGCACCCGCCACGACCTCGCCGAGGTCGCCACCCGGACCGGGGCCGACCTGCTCGTGGTGGCCGACCGCGAGCTGAGCGCGGCGGCGATGGACCAGGTGAGTCGCACGGCCGCCGAGGCCGGCCTCGGGATCAAGGTGCTGCCCCCGCTCAGCGAGCGGCTGCGCCCCCTCGTCGAGCACTCCGACCTGCGCGACCTCGACATCAGCGACCTGCTCGGTCGGCACCCGGTCGAGATCGACGTGGCGGCGATCGCCGGCTACCTGACCGGTCGCCGGGTGCTGGTGACCGGGGCCGGCGGGTCGATCGGCTCCGAGCTGTGCCGCCAGATCCACCGGTTCGGCCCGGCCGAGCTGATCATGCTGGACCGCGACGAGTCCGGCCTGCACGCGACCCAGCTGTCGATCACCGGCAGCGCGCTGCTGGACACCGCCGACACCGTCCTGGCCGACATCCGCGACGCCGAGGTCCTCGACGCGCTGTTCGTCGAGCGTCGCCCCGAGGTCGTCTTCCACGCCGCCGCGCTCAAGCACCTGCCGATGCTGGAGCGGTTCCCCGAGGAAGCGTGGCGGACCAACGTCCTGGGCACCCAGAACGTGCTGGAAGCGGCCTGGCGCTGCGGCGCGACCCGGTTCGTCAACATCTCCACCGACAAGGCCGCCGACCCGGTCAGCGTGCTCGGCCGGTCCAAGCGCCTGGGCGAGCGGCTGGTGGCCGAGGCCGCCGCGTACACCGAGGGCACCTACCTGTCGGTCCGGTTCGGCAACGTGCTGGGCAGCCGGGGATCGGTGCTCACCACCTTCACCGAGCAGATCGCCGCGGGTGGGCCGGTCACCGTCACCCATCCCGACGTGACCCGGTTCCTGATGACCACCGCCGAGGCGGTGCAACTGGTCGTGCACGCCGCCGCGATCGGCAGCCCGGGCGAGGTGCTGGTGCTCGACATGGGCGAGCCGGTGCGGATCACCGACCTCGCCCAGAATCTGATGCGGCTGGCCAACCGGTCGGTCGAGATCGTCTACACGGGGCTGCGCGACGGCGAGAAGCTGCACGAGGAGCTGATCGGTTCCGGCGAGGTCGACCGCCGGCCGATCCACCCGGCCGTCTCGCACATCGCGGTGCCGCCGCTGCCGGTCACCTGGGCCCGCGAGCAGGCCGAGCGGGTGGGGTGCGGCCGGGCGATGGCCGTCCTGCTGGACCTGCCCGCCCCCGCGATGGCCGAGACCCGGTCAGGTGCGGACGGCCGAGCCGCGCCCGGCGCCCGAACGGGCTCCGACCACCTGGTCCCGCTGCCCCGGCGGGCGTCGTGAGCGGCCCCGCGACCCGCGCGTCCGCGCTCGCCCTGCACGGCGGCACCCCGGTGCGGGCCGGCTGCTGGCCCGGCTGGCCGCACTTCGACGACGACGAGCGGGCCGCCGCGGCGGCCGTGCTCGCCTCCGGCCGGGTCAACTACTGGACCGGCGAGCACGGACGGGCCTTCGAGCGCGAGTTCGCCGACTGGGCCGGGGTCGAGCACGCCGTCGCCGTGGCGAACGGCACCGTCGCACTGGAGATCGCGCTGCGCGCGCTCGGGGTCGGTCCGGGCGACGAGGTCGTGGTGCCGGCGGCCACCTTCATCGCCACCGCCAGCGCGGTGGTGGCCTGCGGGGCGCAGCCGGTGGTCGTCGACGTCGACCCGCGGACCCAGTGCCTCACCGCCGCGACGGTCGAGCCCGCGCTCACCGGCCGCACCGCCGCGGTGGTCGTGGTGCACCTGGGCGGCTTCCCGGCCGACGCCGAACCGGTCGTGCGGCTGGCCCGCCGGGCCGGGCTGGCCGTCGTCGAGGACTGCGCGCAGGCCCACGGCGCGCGCCGGGACGGCCGGCGCGTCGGCACCTTCGGCGACGTCGCCGCCTGGTCGTTCTGCCAGGACAAGATCATGACGACGGCCGGTGAGGGCGGCGCGATCACCACCGCCGACCGGCGGCTGTGGCGGCGCTGCTGGGAGTACAAGGACCACGGCAAGAACCACGACGCCGTGTCCGCCCCGGCCCCGCGCCCCGGGTTCCGCTACGTGCACGACAGCTTCGGGACCAACGCCCGGATGTCCGAGATCCAGGCCGCGGTCGGGCGCCGCCAACTGCGCAAGGTCGACGGCTGGGTCGCGACCCGGCGGGCGCTCGCCGACCGGCTCACCGCCGGGCTGGCCGACGTGCCGGCGCTGCGGCTGCCGGCCGCGCCGGCCGGCGTCGCCCACGCCTACTACCGCTACTACGTCCACCTGCGCCCCGAGCTGCTCGGCGCCGGCTGGGACCGCGACCGGGTGGTCGCCGCGCTGGTCGCCGAGGGGATCCCGGCGACGCACGGGGGGGGCGCGGAGATCCACCGGGAGCGGGCGTTCCGCTCGACGGGCCACCCGCCCGCGGTGCTGGCGAACGCGGCCGCGCTGGCCCGGACGTCGCTGACGCTGCCGGTGCACCACCGGATGGCCGACACCGACGTCGACCAGGTGCTCCTGGCGGTGCACAAAGTGCTCGCGGAGGCCGGCCGGTGAGGCGGACCGTGGACGTGGTCGTCGGCGCACTGGCCGGGCTGCTGCTGGCGCCCGTGGCCGGCGTCGTGGCGCTCGCCATCCGGCTGCGCCACGGCCCGCCGGTGCTGTTCCGCCAGGTGCGCGCCGGCCGGCACGGCGAGCCGTTCACGATCCTCAAGTTCCGCACGATGCGACCCGAGCGGTTCCCCGGCCAGCCCGACGCCGACCGCCTGACCGCGCTCGGCCGGCGGCTGCGCAGCACCAGCCTCGACGAGCTGCCCCAGCTGTGGAACGTGCTGCGCGGCGAGATGAGCCTGATCGGCCCCCGCCCGACCCTGCCCGAGCAGGTCGTGCACTACAGCGCGCGCCAGCGCGGGCGGCTGGCCGTGCGGCCGGGCCTGACCGGCTGGGCCCAGGTCCGCGGCCGCAACGCGCTGAGCTGGCCGGAGCGGATCGAGCTGGACCTGTGGTACCTGGCCAACCGGTCGCTGCTGCTCGACCTGCGCATCGTCGCGCTCACCGCGGCGCGCCTGCTCCGCCCGACCGGCGTCACCGGCGCCGGCGGGGTGAACCCCGGCTTCCCGCACCCGGCGCCACCACCGGCGCCACCGTCCCTGTCACCACCGGCGCCACCACCCGTGCCACCGCCACGGACCGCCGCACCACCCCCGCCCCACCCGGTCCGAGGAGGAACACCCTGATGACGACACTGCCGACAAAACCGACGCTGGGGAGCGGGACCGGGCAGAAGGTGGTCGTGGTCGGGCAGGGCTACGTCGGGCTGCCGATCGCCATGCGCGCCGTCGAGGCCGGTTTCGACGTCGTCGGCGTCGACGTCGACGACGTCCGGGTCGCCGCACTGGCCGCGGGCGAGTCCTACGTCGAGGACGTCGACCCGGCCGACCTGCGCGCCGCCCTCGCATCCGGGCGCTACCGCCCCACCGCCGACTACGCGCTGGCCGACGGCTTCGACGCGGCGATCATCACGGTGCCGACCCCGCTGCGCGACGCGCTGCCCGACCTCAGCTTCATCCAGGCGGCCGCCGAGGAACTGGCGCCCCGGCTCGAACGCGGCGCGACCGTCGTGCTGGAGTCGACGACCTACCCGGGGACCACCGAGGAGCTGCTGGTCCCGCTGCTGGAACGGGGTAGCCGGCTCGCCGCCGGGCGGGAGTTCCACGTCGGGTACAGCCCGGAGCGGATCGACCCGGGCAACCGGCGCTGGCGGCTGGTCAACACCCCGAAGGTCGTCTCCGGCATCAACGAGGTGTCGTTGCGCGCGGTCGAGGCGCTGTACGGCCGGCTGGTCGACCGGGTCATCCCGGTCTCTGGCTGCAAGGAGGCCGAGCTGACCAAGCTGCTGGAGAACACGTTCCGGCACGTCAACATCGCCCTGGTCAACGAGATCGCGATGTTCGCCCACGAGCTCGGGGTGGACGTCTGGGAGGCCATCGACGCGGCCTCGACCAAGCCGTTCGGCTTCCTGCGGTTCACCCCCGGCCCCGGTGTGGGCGGGCACTGCCTCCCGGTCGACCCGACGTACCTGTCCTGGGAGGTCCGCCGCCGGCTCGGGCGCAGCTTCCGGTTCGTCGAGCTGGCCAACGACGTCAACGACCACATGCCCGACCACGTCGTGCTGCGGATCACGGCCGGGCTGAACGCCCGGCGCAAGGCCGTCTGCGGCAGCACGGTGCTCGTCCTCGGGCTGGCCTACAAGCCCAACACCGGCGACATCCGGGAGTCCCCCGCCCTGCGCGTCGTCGAACTGCTCACCGACCTCGGCGCCCGCGTGCAGGTCGTCGACTCGCACATCGAGGCGCACCGCTGCCCGCCCGGAGTGCGGCTGGTGCAGCTCACGCCTGCCCGGGTCCAGGCGGCCGACGCCGTCGTCGTCCTCACCGACCACGACGACGTCGACTACGGGCTGCTCGCCGACGCCGAGGCGTGGGTGCTGGACACCCGCCGCCGGCTCACCGGGAAGGAGGTCGAGTACCTGTGAACCCGCGAGGGAAGGTCGTGGTCACCGGCGGGGCGGGCTTCATCGGGTCGAACCTGTGCCGCGTGCTGGCCCGGAGCGGGCGCACCGATGTCGTGGTCGTCGACGACCTGAGCACGGGCCGGCGGCGCAACCTCGACGGCGTGCCCGTCGAGGTGCACGAGGTCTCGATCCTCGACGGCGCCCTGCCTGCGCTGTGCGCGGGCGCGTCGGCGATCGTGCACCTGGCCGCGGTGCCCTCGGTGCCCCGGTCCATCGCCGACCCGCGGCGCAGCCACGACGTGAACGTGACCGGCACCCTGGAGGTGCTCGACGCCGCGCGCGCCGTGGGCGCGCACGTGGTGCTCGCCTCGTCCAGCTCGGTCTACGGGCACAACCCGACGCTGCCCAAGACCGAGGACATGGTGTGCCGGCCGGCCAGCCCGTACGCGGTGAGCAAGCTCGCCGCGGAGTCGTACGCCCTGGCGTACGGCTCCTGCTACGGGACGCCCTGCACCGCGTTCCGGTTCTTCAACGTCTTCGGGCCCGGCCAGCCACCCGACCACGACTACGCCGCGGTCGTCCCCGCCTTCGTCGCGGCCGCGCTGCGCGGCGACCCGCTCGTCGTGCACGGCGACGGCGAGCAGAGCCGGGACTTCACCTTCGTCGACTCGGTGACCGACGTGCTCACCCGGGTCGTCGAGCACCGCACGTCCTCGCCGACACCGGTGAACCTGGCCTTCGGCACCCGGACCACGCTCAACGAGCTCATCGCCGTCCTCGGCGGCCTGCTCGGGCGCCGGCTCGACGTCGAGCACCGCCCGCCGCGCGCGGGTGACGTGCGCCACTCCCAGGCCGACACCGCGGCGCTGCGGCGGCTGGTCCCCGGCGCCGCCCCCGTCCCGCTGGAGATCGGCCTCCGGCGCACCATCGAGTGGCTGGAGAAGCGGGCCACTCCAACCGCCACCACCGCCGCACCGCTGGGCGCACGATGAGGGCGACGGGTGGACCCGGACGATCAGCGCCGCGGCCGGGCCGGCACCCCGGTCACGACGTCGCCGGGAGCGACGTCCCGCGTCACCACCGCACCGGCCCCGACGAACGCCCCCTGACCGACGGTGAGCCCCTGCAGCACGGCGGCGTTGCTGCCGACCGTCACCCCCGCCGCGAGGTGCACACCCCCGGCCACGTTGGCCCCGGGCAGCACGGTGACGACCTCGTCGAGCACGGTGTCGTGCCCGACGGTCGCGTTGTAGTGGACCTGGCAGTGCGCGCCGGCGCGGACGTCGCTGGACACGTGCGCGTTGGCGTGGACCAGGGTGCCCGCACCGAGGACGGTCTGCGGACCGATCACGGCCCGCGGGTGCACGAGGCCCAGCGGGGCCAGGCCGAGCCCGGCGAGCAGCCCGGCCACGGCCCTGCGAGCTTCCGCGGCGCCGATCGCCACCACGTAGTGGGCGCCCGCCGGGGCGTCGCGCAAGGCCAGCACGGGCAACCCCCGCACCTGCTGCCCGGCCAGGCGGTCATCGAGGAAGGCGGTCACGGGCACGTCGGCGGCGAGCGCGATGTCCAGCGCCTCCCGCCCGACACCTCCCGCCCCGGCCACGTACAAGGGCATGTGGGCATGCTCGCAGGGGCCGGCGCCGACCCGCCGGCGGCGGGACGGGCACGTCGGGGTGACGGGGGCACGCCGTGGTGATGGTCGACAGCCGTTCCGCGGCACCTCGGTCGACCGTCCGACAGTCCGGGAAGTCGCCGGGGCACTGGGCGCTGATCCTGGTGACGGCCGGGCTGGGTCTGCACGAGGTCGTCACCTTCGCCGCGCCCAGGACCCTGCAGCAGTCGGCGACGGTCTTCGTGCTCGCGTGGGCGCTCTGCCTGGCCCTCGCCGCCAGGAGGGCGAGCGGGGGCGTGTACTCCCCCGCCGCCGCGTACCTGGCCGTCTTCGGCCTCTTCCACGGCGGCCTCCTGCTGGACATCGCGCTCCGCGGGACGTCGGGGCTGTCCGGGGCGGACATCAGCTGGCTGCTCGGCGGCCTGGGTCCGCCCGCCGCCGCACTCGCGACTGTCGGCATGGTGGCGTTCACCCTCGGTGCGGAGTTCGTCCCGAGGCCCCGGTCCGCGCCCGCCCCCCAGGGAGCGGACCTGCGGGAACGACAGGTGCTGGGCCGGCTCGGCCTCGCGGTGCAGCTGATCGGTCTGGTGATCTTCACGCAGGTCGTCGTGGGCGGCGGCGGCCTGGGGTTGCTCCGCTCGGGGTACCTGAGTTACCTGGAGGCGGCGCAGGGTTCCGGGCTGTTGCCCTACGGCATCCTCGCGCTGGGCGTGGGGCCCGTCCTGGCGATCACCGCCGGTGGGTGGCACCGACGGGTGGCCTGGGCGGCTTTCGTGGCGTTCGCCCTGGTCGCCTTCCCGCTCGGATTGCGCGGCGAGGTCCTCTTCCCCCTGGTGGCGATGCTCGTCATCGAGGTTCGCCGAGGGCGGCGCTTCTCGGTGCTGTGGACCGCTGTCGGGGCGATGGTGGTGCTGCTGCTGATCGGCGTGGTCCGCCGGACGAGGACGAGAGGCCTCGACGCGTTGCTCGACCCGAACGCCCTGACGTCACCGCTGGACGGGGCGGCCGAGATGGGGTTCTCCCTCCGGCCCGTCGTGGCGGTACTCGGTTGGCACGAGCGGGGCGAGCCGTTCCGACACGGCGAGACGCTGCTCGTCGTACCGATGCGGACCGTCGAACGCCTGGCCGGGTACGGCACGCCCGAGTACGACGACCGGCTGTTCAACGTGGAGATCATGCAGCGGGTCGGGCCCATCGGTGGATCGCCGGTGGCCGAGGCCTACCACAACTTCGGGGTCGTTGGCGTCGTCGCCGTGATGGCCGTCCTCGGCGTGGTGCTCGGGGTGCTCGCCCGCCGTCGGCGCACACCGCTCGACGACGCCCTCCTCGGATCGCTGCTCACCATCCTGCTGATCCAGGTCAGGAACAGCTTCGCAGCCGTACCCGCGCAGGTCCTCCTGGTCGCGGCGCTGCTCGTCGTCGTCCGGCTCGTCACGGTCACCCGGGATGAGACGACCCACCCGAGAAGGGGCCCATCGTGACGAACACCGGCAACCCGGGGTTGCCCGCCCCGCCGCGGGACCGGGAACGGCCCGCGGGTGGGGCACGACGGCGGATCGTGCACATATTCGGCGCCATGGACCGTGGGGGTGCCGAGCTACGCACCCTGGAGGCGGTCGAGCACCTCGGGCGCACCGAGTTCGACACGGTCTACCTCACCCTCAGCGGACGCGCGGGCGAATTGGCCGGTCGGATCCGCGCCTCCGGCGACTCGGTCATCCCGCTGCGCCTGGATGTGCGCTTCCCCTTCCGGTTCGTCCGGCTCCTGCGCGCCGATCGGATCGATGTCGTGCACTCGCACGTCGCGACGTTCTCCGGCGCGGTACTGGCGCTCGCTCGGCTCGGCGGCGTGCGCCGCAGGATCGCCCACTTCCGCAGCGACGGCGACCAGCGCGCCGACACGGTCGCCCGGCGGTTCCAGAGGTCGATCATGCGAGCGCTGCTCAGCTGGTCGGCCACGGACATCCTCGGGGTGTCACCCAGTGCCCTCGACCAGGGCTGGCGGGCGCGCTGGCGGGCCGACCCGCGCTGCCGCATCCTGCCCAACGGCCTCGACATCCACCGCATCCCCCCGACCGATGACCGCGCCGCGATGCGGGACGAACTCGGCATCGCACCCGACACCCCGGTGATCTGCCACGTCGGCCGTCCGGCGGCGGTGAAGAACCGGGGCCGCGCCGTGGACCTCGGCTGCCATCCCCTGCTCGCCGAACGAGCGGCCGTGCTGGTGATGGTCGGCTCGCTGGCCGACGGCGAGGCGGAGAAGTGGCGGGCGCGAGCGGACCGGCAGAGCGGCACGGGTGCTCTCCGGATGCTCGGAACGCGCCCCGACGTCCTGCGCATCCTCAACGCCGCCGACCTCACGCTGGTCACGTCGACCTGCGAAGGGCTCCCCGGGGTGGTGCTGGAATCGCTGGCGGTCGGCACACCGGTAGTCGCGTCGGACCTGCCCGGCGCGCGGTGGATCGGCGAACTGGTCCCCGGCGTGCACATCCACCGCCTCGACGAGCCCGACGAGGTGTGGGCGAGGTCGATCCTCGCGGGCCTCGACGCGGCCGGCCCCGCCGAACGCGCCCGCCTGCGCCGATCTTTCGCCGCCGGCCCCTTCCTGCTGCCCCGGGTCTCCGCCGAGCTGCGCGCTCTGTGGCACCGCTAGACAAGGAGACGAGGACATGCAGTTCGGGCCGAGCAGGCCGGACCACACCGCCGCACCCCCCATGCAGCGGGAGCGGAGCCGGATGCGGTTGGTCGTCGCGACCGAAGCCAGGTTCGCGCTGGGCCCCGATGGGATTCCGCGTTCCGACACGGGTGGGCGCGCCTACCCGTTCTGGCAGCGCTACCTCGTGCAGTACTGCGAGGTCAGTGTGCTGGCCCGGGTGAAGCACACCGCGAGCACGGCCGGGTCCCCGGTCACCGGCCCCGGGGTGGGCGTGATCCCGCTCCCCGGAGGGACCGGGTGGACGGGTGCGCTCCGCCTGCTGACAGCGGGCCGATCGCGCATCGCGGAGGTGTGCCGGGCCCCGGACACGGCGTACCTGGCGCGACTGCCGGGCATCGTCGGCAGCTTGCTCGTCCACCAGGTCGACCGCGCGCGGCGTCCCTACGGCGTCGAGGTCGTCGGTGACCCGTACGACGTCTTCTCCGCCGGCATCGGGGGGAAGGTCGCTGCGCCCCTGCTTCGCCACTTCACCTATCGGCTGATGCAGCGACACTGCGCTCGCGCGGCAGCCATCGCGTACGTGACGAAGAGCAGGCTGCAGGAACGCTATCCGCCGCGGTCGACGGCCTGCACGACCAGCTACTCGGACGTCGACCTGCCCGACGAGGCGTTCCGCACCGCCCGGCCCCGGGTGTCGGCGGGTCCGCTGGTGCTGGTCGCGGTCGGCACCCAGTCGCAGCCCTACAAGGGCCACGACGTGCTGCTGAGTGCCGCGGCAGCGTTGCGGGACCGCGGTCTCGAGGTCCGGGTCAGGCTGGTCGGGGACGGTCGGCTGCGACCGCGGTTGGCGCGCCAAGCCGCGCAGCTGGGCATCGTGGACACGACGACCTTCGTCGGTCAGGTGCCGGCCGGGCCGGCGGTACGGGCGGAACTGGACCGGGCCGACGTCTTCGTCCTGCCGTCCCGCACCGAGGGTCTCCCGCGCGCGCTCATCGAGGCGATGGCGCGCAGACTGCCCTGCGTCGCGTCGGACGTCGGCGGCGTCCGCGAGCTGCTGCCCGCCGAGGACCTGTGCCCGGCCGGCGACCCTGCCGCCCTCGCCGACCTGCTCGAAGCGGTGATCACCGCTCCCGATCGGCGCCGCCGCATGGGCGAGCGCAACTTCACCGTCGCCCAGGAGTACCGGGAGCGTGTTCTCGCCGCACGCCGTGCCGCCTTCTACGACGCCCTGGAGAAGACGACCCGCACAACAACACCACGAGCGATCCACCAGGGAGTCAGACGATGACCGAGAACTACCACATCTGCGTGCAGGGCGTCCTCGGTCTGCGGACCAACGCCGCCGGATTCAAGTGGTCCTGGGGCGTCAACGTGCCGGCGGGCTCGCGCGAGGAGTACGAGGCCTGCGCCGTCCGCCTGCGACTTGTCGTCGGCGACGTCGACCCGCCCGAGGACGCCTCCGCGCCCGACCACGTGGCAGGCAAGTACCACTACTTCAGCGGCGTCCCCGGAGCCGACTCGATCTACTACGAACGCACGCTGCTGGGCAACCAGAAGCTCCGGTTCCGGCTCGAAGGGCTGCTCAGCGGCGAACCGACGCTGCACGTCAACCCCCAGTACCTGCGCTACGTCACCCACCGGTTCATGAACCTGCACAGCGCCGGCTACATCCTCACCGACGTCGTCGGCCTGCTGCTGCTGCAGGCGGGGTACGCCCCACTGCACTGCTCGGCCTTCAAGAAGGGCGACTCGACCGTGCTCGTGCTCGCCCCGCCGAACACCGGTAAGACGCTGACGACCATGATCGCGTGCCTGGAGCACGACGCCGGCTTCCTGGCCGAGGACCTCGCCGTCTCCGACGGAACGACCGTCTTCTCGGCCCCGTGGACCAGCACGTTCCGCTACTACGACCGGATCGACCGCAGTCGGCGGTCCCGGCTCCTCAACCGCCTCACCGCGGTCGTACCGCCGTTGGAGCTCCTACCGCTGGCCAAGGTCAGCGGCGTCGACACCCTGGTACCGCCGGACCGGCTGCTGCACGAAGCGAAGATCACGCACGTGGCGGTGCTCGAACGGGGCCCCGAGGCCGTCACCGAAGGCGACCGGGACGAGATCCTGCGCAAGGCGGTGAACCTCAACCGCTACGAGTTCAACTACGTCAAGGCACCCGCCCTGGTCGCGTACGAGTTCTTCAACCCCGGGATCGGGCTTGACGAGGCGGCCCTGCAGGAACGGCGGTTGTTGGCCCAGATCGTCGCCGGCGCGACCCGGACGTGGGTGGTCAGCAGCACGGACGCCACCCGCTACGCACCGCTGCTGCTGGACCGGATCGGTGGCTGAGTCGCTCGGGGCGAGCCCCGACACCACGACCCTGCAGTGCCCCCGGGCACGGCCGCGGTTGGTGCACGTCACGACGGTCCCGCTGTCGCTGTGGTTCCTGCGCGGCCAAGCGGGCTTCATGCGGCACAACGGCTTCGACGTGCACGCCGTCTCCTCGCCCGGTCCCGAGCTGCGTCGCTTCGGCCGGACCGAGCAGGTGCAGGTGCACGCGGTGCCCATGTCGCGCCGCATCAGCCCGTCCGCCGACGTGGTGGCGCTGCGGCGCCTCGCCCGGCTGTTCGCAGATCTGCGGCCCGCGATCGTCCACGCGCACACGCCGAAGGCCGGCCTCCTGGCGATGATCGCGGCGCGCCTCACCCGGGTCCCGGTGCGCATCTACCACGTGCACGGGATGCCGATGAGCACGGCCGCGGGACTGCGCCGCCTCGTGATGTGGGGCGCCGACGTGCTGGCTGCCCGACTCGCCGACCGCGTGCTCTGGGTGAGCGGGAGCGGCCTGGCGGAGGCGGAGCGGCTCGGCACGATCCGCCCGGGCGCGGGCAGGGTGCTGCGGCACGGCAGCATCAACGGCGTCGACACCGCGGAGCGCTTCGACCCCTCCGCGCGGAGGGCCGAGGGCGCGGCCATCCGCAGCGAACTCGGCGTGCCCCCCGAGGACGTCGTGATCGGGTTCGTGGGTCGGGTGGTGCGCGACAAGGGGATCGTCGAGCTCGCCCGGGCGTGGACGACGCTCCGCCAGGAGTTCCCCCACGTCCGGCTGCTGCTCGTGGGGGCGGAGGAGGACGGCGACCCCGTCCCCGGCGCCGTCATCACGGCGCTGCGCGACGACCCCCGGGTCCACTTCGCGGGCCATTCGACCACACCGGAGTCGTACTACTCGGCCATGCAGATCGTCGCCCTGCCGTCCCACCGCGAGGGCTTCGGCCTGGCCGCCCTCGAAGGCAGCGCGATGGGCCTCCCGGTCGTCGCCACCCGCGTGCCCGGCCTGACCGACGCCGTCGTGGACGGGGTGACCGGAACCCTCGTCCCGGCCGGCGACTCCGGCGAGCTGGCCGCCGCCCTCCGCGTCTATGTCGTCGATCCCGGACTGCGCGGAGAGCACGGCGCAGCGGGCCGTGCCCGGGCCCGCCGGGACTTCGTACCGCAGGACATGTGGAACGCCCTCGAGGCGGAGTACCGAGCGCTGCTCGCGGGTCTGCACCCCGATCAGTCGTCAACGATGAACCGAGGTGGCGCAACGTGAAGATGTTCCTCGACGTCGGTGCCCACTTCGGCGAGACGCTGGCGGTGGTGTCGCGCCCGGAATGGGGCTTCGACTCCATCGTGTGCTTCGAGCCCGCTCCGGCGTGCTGGCCCCGGCTCGCCGCGATGGCGGACGACCGGGTGCAGATCTGCGAGTTCGGTCTGTGGGACCGCGACGGGCAGGTCGACCTGCACAACCCCGGCGCGATCGGCGCCTCGATGTGGGCCGACAAGGACGTCGTCCGGGGATCCACCACCTGCGAGGTCCGCGACGCCGCGGCGTGGTTCCGGGACAACGTCGGCAGCGACGACACCGTCTACATGAAGGTCAACGTCGAGGGCGCCGAGGTGGAGATCATCCGCAGGCTCGCGGAGGCGGGCCAGCTCTCCAAGGTCACCCACCTCCTGGTGCACTTCGACGTGCGCAAGGTGCCGAGCAAGCGCCACCAGGAAGCCGAGGCACGGGCCCTGCTCGACGCGGCCGGGGTGCGCTACCTGAGCGCGGAGGAGATCCAGTTCGGCGGTGTGCGCCGCGGCACCCGGAACTGGCTGCGCTGGTGCACCGCCGGCCGCGGCCGGGACGTCCGGTTCAAGGTCCTCCCGCGGCTCGGGCTCGTCGTCCGGCGCCGCCTCTACCCCCTCAAGGTCCGGCTGCTCGGTCGTGGCTCCGCGGTCCGCCCCGCCGCGCACCGCGGCTGAGCAAGCCCTATTTCTCCCCACCGGCCGGACGCAGAGCCGGCAGGACCACCCTCACGTACAGCCCGATGTAGCACAGCATCGCGAAGACCTGGCTCGCGAGCACCGCCAGCGCTCCGCCCATGAGTCCCCACGGCGGCACCGCCACAGCCGCCGCCGCGGTCACCACGATCAGCACCCCGATGCTGATCGGCATCTGCACGGTGAACCGGCGGATCGCGGTGACCGACGTCCCGAGGAACACCACGCTGTACTGCACGGCCGCCGCGACCATCAGCACGACCAGTACATCGGCGTGGGCGGCGTACTCGGCGCCGAACACCAGTCGCAGCGCCGGAGCACCGAACAGCGCCGCCCCCGCGACCCCGGCGACGCCGAGAGCAGCACCCAGCGCGACCAGGCGGGTGAGTGTGCGCGTGAACCGCGCCCGCTGACCCGCGGCGAACAGGTTCGCCAGGCGAGGGCTCGCCGCTTGTCCCAACGCGCCCACGACCGTGCCGGACAGCACCAGCACGTAGGCGAGCGCGGCGAAGATGCCGAGGGCGACGCTGCCCTCGAACGCCTGCAGGAAGTAGCGGGGCACGTTCACCCGCAGCGACCCGGCGGCGATCGACACCCCGAGCGGCAGTGCGAGCCAGGTCAACCTCCGCAGCGTCGACCGGTTGAACAACGGCCGGGCCGAGATGCCCAGCCGCTTGAGCCGGACCGTGTTCGTCGCGATCTGGGGTGCCGTGCACACGGCCAGCCCGATCGAGGCCACCTCGACCCGTCGCGTCCAGACCACCAGGGCCCCGAAGACCAGCAGGCCGCCGACCCCCCGCCACACCTCCGAGCGGGCGATGAGGTGCATCTGCTCGCGTCGCTGCATCGCACCGTAGAGCAGGTCGATGACCGACTCGAAGGCCTTGAACGCGGTGACCGCCAGCACCGTCACCAGAGTCGCCTCGTCCAGGCCCAGCAGCAGGGCGGTCGCGGCGATCGCCACGACGGCGACGGCGGAGGTGACGATCCGCTGACCGAGGTACTGCCCGAAGGCGAACTGGTCCACGGCGTCCGTGGCCAGCACGTCGCGCAACTTGAGGTTGGCGAACGCGAAGACCGGACCGCTGATCGCCAAGGCGAGCGCGTACCGGCCGACCTCGGCGGGCGTGGTGAACCGGGCGAGGATCGACAGCATCCCGAACTGGCACGCCGCGTAGACGAGGCCGCCGGTGGCGGTCGCCGAGAAGTTCCTGCGCAGCGAGCGCGGCCGCAGTTCGTCAGCCGTCAACGGGTGACCGGTTCAGATCTTCTGTTGACGTAGCTCCCGGAGCCCCGGCCGGGGAACACCTCGGCCGGGTTGCCACGCGCGGTCGCGCCGGCCGGGACGTCCTTCGTGACGACCGCGTTGGCACCGATCGCCGCGTCGTCCCCGACGGTGATCGCCCCGACCAGGACGGCGCCCGGGCCGATGTACACCCGGTGTCCGATCGTGGGCACACCCGGGTTCCGCCCGCCCCGAGTGACACCGATGGTCACGTTGTGGCTCAGGTTGCAGTCCCGCCCGAGTGTCGCCGCGGCGTTCACGACGATCCCACCCGCGTGGCCTATCAGCAGGCCGGGCCCGATGGTCGTCGCCCACGGGATGTTGATGCCCATCGTCCTGCGCAGTCGCCGCAGCCAGATCCGGCCGAGGAAGAGGCCGACGCGGTTCGCGATGCCCGGCCGACCAGAGCCGGCCGCAGTGATCCGCAGCGCCACGTTGTACCGGTAGGTGTCGCCGACGACGAACTGCTTGAGGAACTGGCCCCAGCTCGCCCGGCCCGTGATCCGGTGCAGGTCGGCGAAGAGCATGGTCTTGACCGTGGTCACGACCACGAACCGCGGTGGCGATCGTGGAAGTGCGGCGTGCGCTGCGGCCGGCGGCTATCCACTCTCATGCCTCCCCGCGCGCACGACGTGGCCGCCCGTCGACACCGGCCCCTTCGAGCTGTAGTAGGTGTTGTACTGCGCGTACCCGCGCGCCCCGCTGGTCGGCACCATGGTGAACAGCGTCCCCAGCACCGGCGCCGACACCGCGGCCAGCGCCTCCACCGCGCGGCCGACCTGCTCGCGGGTGGTCTCGTTGTACCGGCAGGCCAGGATCGCGCCGTCGGTCTCGGGCGCCACCGCGGCGGCGTCGGTGACCGGGAGCAGGGGTGGGGTGTCCACCAGGACCACGTCGTAGCGGGTGCGCAGGGCCGCCAGCAGGTCCGCCATCTGGCGCGACCCGAGCAGTTCGCTGGGGTTGGGCGGCAGCGCACCGCTGGCGAGGACGTCGAAGCCGCCGCCGGCCCAGTGCTGGACCACGTCCTCGAAGCGCAGCCGGCCGGCCAGGATGTCGGTGAGCCCCACGGCCCCGTCCAGGCCGAGCAGGTTCACGACGCCGGGGCGTCGCAGGTCGGCCTCCACCACCAGCAGGCGGGTGCCGGCGGCGGCGACGGCGATCGCCAGGTTGCACACGGAGGTCGTCTTGCCCTCCGCGGGGAGCGAACTGGTCACCAGGATGACCTTGCTGGGGTTGTCCACGTCGACGAAGCGCAGGTTGGTGCGCAACTGGCGGAACGCCTCCGCGCGCGGTGAGTGGGGGTCGTCGTCGTGCACCGTCAGCGGCCGCTTCGGCGTGTCCGGGTCGTAGGCGATCACGCCCAGGTTCGGGGCCCCGGTCGTCGCGCGCAGCTGGTCCAGGGACTTGACGGAAGTGTCGGTGGCGTTCCGCAGCAGCGCCAGGCCCACCCCGGCGGCCAGGCCGACGAGCAGGCCGAGCAGCAGGGTGACCGGCAGGCCGGTGGACGACGGCGTCGTCGGGACCTCCGCCGGCTCGACGACCCGCACCTGCACCGGCGGTGGCGCGCCCGGGGTGGAGGGCCGTTCGAGCTCGGCGACCAGGCCGGTGAGCACCTGCCCGACCGAGTTGGCGATGGCGGCGACCTCGTCGGGGGCACCGCCGACGACGGCCACGTCGATCAGCACCGAGTCGGGTGCGGTCGACGCGCTGATCCGGGAGGCCAGCGCCTGCGGGGTGGCGGCGAGGCCGAGGTCGCGGATCACCTCCCGGCTCACCCGGCGGCTGCTGACGAGGTCCACGTAGGACGAGACGCGCTGCTGGGACAGCAGGCTGCCCTGGTACGCGGCATTGGGGGTGTCGGCGGCCTGCGCCGACACGTAGAGCGACAACCGGGCGGTGTACTCGGGCGGGCGCAACGACCAGGCCGCGGCCGCGCCGGCGAGCCCCAGGGCCAGCGCCACCACGAGGATGATCCACCGCTCCCGGACGACCCGGATGTAGTCCTGGATGGTCAACGTGCTCCCTCGCTCAGGCATCGACCCGGCAAGTGGGCCATTCAGCGCATACGAGAGGACCATACAGAGTAGCGAGTGGAAGGGCTGGGCGTCGACGCCCACGCCGCCCGAACGGGCGGCCGTCCGGATGGTCGGGTCGTCGCCGTCCGGAGCCGGATCGGGGCCGGATCGGAGCCGGGTCAGCGCTGGTGGCGGCGCAGCCAGCGTCGCTTCGGCCCGCGCACCTCCACCGATCCCGCCCGCACCGCCCCGCGCAGCACGAACACCGGGCCGCTGCCGTCGCTGCCGCGCAGCTTCTCCTCGATGCTGCCGAGGGTGACCGAGATGCCGGCGCGGTCGACGCGCGCGTGCTCGGGCAGGCGCAGCTCCACCGAGCCGGCGATCACGTCGAGGTCGATCTGCACGATGGGCGGCACGTCGGTCTCGGTGAAGTCGAGCTCAGCGGAGCCCATCGCGACCTGGATCCGCAGGTGCTCGGGGACCTGCCAGGAACCCCGCCGGTTGATCGAGCCGAGCTGGGCGGTGAGCAGGTCGCCGCCGTCGGGCAGCGGGGCCCGGGTGGCGCGCCGCTGCGGCGCGGCCGAGGGGCGCACGACCGGCGGCCCGGCCGGACGGTCGGGGTGCACGAGGCCGGGGAGGTCGACCAGCACGGCGTTGAGGTCGCCCCGGGTCCGTGCGGCCAGCGCGGTGTCCACCCTGGAGGTGAACTCGTCGAGGTCGATCAGCCCGCGGCCGGTGGCCCGCTCCAGCAGCCCCACGACGTGGCGCCGCTCGTCGTCGGAGACACGCAGGTCGCGGGCGGAGATCGGATCGCTCACGCACCCGACCCTATGCCTTCGCGGTCACCGTCAGTGCGGGGCCGACCGGACGGTTGCCTGCCCGGGCGGCACCGACGTCACGCGTGCTGCCGGAGCGTCACTGCAGACCCAACCGGTCGAGGATGTCCTGGGCGGCCAGCGTCGGCGTGCGCTCCCCCGCCCGCACCTCCCGCTCCAGGCGCGGCAGCACCTCGCGCACGCCGGGGTCGGACTGCAGGCGGTCGAGGAGCCGGTCGCGCACCATCGCCCACATCCAGTCGACCTGCTGGGTGGCGCGCTTGTCGTCGAGCTCGCCGTGCTCGTCGAGGAGTGCGCGGTGGCGTCCGACGGCCTCCCAGACCTCGTCGAGGCCCTTGCCCGTGCGCGCGCTGCACGGCAGCACCGGCGTGCGCCAGTCGATCGAGGCCGACTCGTCGGTGGGGGTCATCATGCGGAGCGCGGAGCGCAGGTCGGCGGCGGCGCGGCGGGCGTCGCCCTCGTGCTCGCCGTCGGCCTTGTTGACCGCGACCACGTCGGCGATCTCCAGGATGCCCTTCTTGATGCCCTGCAGCTGGTCGCCGGTGCGGGCGATCGTCAGCAGCAGGAACGTGTCGACCATGGCGGCCACCGCGACCTCGCTCTGCCCGACCCCGACGGTCTCGACCAGGACCACGTCGTAGCCGGCCGCCTCCATCAGCACGATCGTCTCGCGGGTGGCCCGGGCGACGCCGCCGAGGGTGCCGGCGCTGGGCGAGGGGCGCACGAACGCGTCGGGGTCGGTGGACAGCGCGGTCATCCGGGTCTTGTCGCCCAGGATCGAGCCGCGCGTGCGGGTGGACGAGGGGTCGACCGCGAGGACGGCGACCCGGTGCCCGGTCCCGGTCAACCGGGTGCCCAGCGCCTCGATGAAGGTCGACTTCCCGACCCCGGGCACCCCGCTGATGCCCACCCGGTGCGCCCCGCCCGCCGCCGGGAGCAGCTCCATCAGCAGCTCCTGCGCGGCCCGGCGGTGTTCGGGGTGGTGGGACTCGACGAGGGTGATGGCGCGGGCCAGCAGCGAGCGCGAGCCATCCAGCACGCCCTTGGCCAGCGCCGCGACGTCGACCGGTCGCGCCATCAGCCCTCGTCGGCCGGGTGGTCGGCGGCACCGTGCAGGGCGGTCAGCTTCTCCAGCAGGTCGACCGCCGCCTCGGCGATCACCGTGCCCGGGCCGAAGATCGCCGCCGCGCCCATGCCGGTGAGGGTCTCGTAGTCGTCGGGCGGGATGACCCCGCCGACGACGACCATGATGTCGGAGCGGTCGAGCTCGGCCAGCTCGGCGCGCAGCTCGGGCACCAGCGTCAGGTGCCCCGCGGCCAGCGAGTTGACCCCGACGACGTGCACGTCGGCCTCGACGGCCTGGCGGGCCACCTCGGCCGGGGTCTGGAACAGCGGGCCGACGTCGACGTCGAAGCCGAGGTCGGCGAACGCCGTGGCGATCACCTTCTGGCCGCGGTCGTGGCCGTCCTGGCCCATCTTGGCGACCAGGATGCGGGGCTGGCGGCCCTCCTCGGCGGCGAACGCGTCGACAAGCTCGCGGGCCCTGGTGATGGCCGGGCTCGCCCCGGCCTCCTCGGAGTACACACCGGAGATGATGCGGATCTGGCCGGAGTGGCGCCCGAACACCTTCTCCAGCGCGTCGGAGATCTCCCCGACGGTCGCCATCGCCCCGGCCGCGCGCACGGCCAGCTCCAGCAGGTTCTGCTCGTCGGTGCGCGGGGTGCCCTCGGCGATCGCGGAGGCGGCGTTCGTGAGCGCGCGCAGGGCGTCGTCCACGGCCCGGTCGTCGCGCTCCTCGCGCAGCCTGCGCAGCTTGTCCAGCTGCTCGGCGCGCACCCCCGCGTTGTCGACGCGCAGCACCTCGACCTTCTCGTCGGCGTCGGTGACGTACTTGTTGACCCCGATCACCGGCTGGCGCCCGGAGTCGATGCGGGCCTGGGTGCGCGCGGCGGCCTCCTCCACGCGCAGCTTCGGGATGCCGGCGTCGATGGCCTGGGCCATGCCGCCGGCCGCCTCGACCTCCTCGATGTGCGCCCAGGCCCGACGGGCCAGGTCGTAGGTGAGGCGCTCGACGTAGTAGCTGCCGCCCCACGGGTCGATGACGCGGGTGGTGCCGGTCTCCTGCTGCAGCAGCAGCTGGGTGTTGCGGGCGATGCGGGCGGAGAAGTCGGTGGGCAGGGCCAGCGCCTCGTCCAGCGCGTTGGTGTGCAGCGACTGGGTGTGGCCCTGGGTGGCGGCCATCGCCTCCACGCAGGTGCGGATCACGTTGTTGTAGACGTCCTGGGCGGTCAGCGACCAGCCGGAGGTCTGCGAGTGCGTGCGCAGCGACAGCGACTTCTGGTTCTTCGGCCCGAACCCGTCGACCAGCTTCGCCCACAGCAGCCGCGCCGCGCGCAGCTTCGCGACCTCCATGAAGAAGTTCATCCCGATGCCCCAGAAGAAGCTCAGCCGGGGCGCGAACCGGTCGACGTCGAGCCCGGCGTCGATCCCGGCCCGCAGGTACTCCACGCCGTCGGCCAGGGTGTAGGCCAGCTCCAGGTCGGCGGTCGCCCCGGCCTCCTGAATGTGGTAGCCGGAGATGGAGATCGAGTTGAACTTCGGCATCTCCCGCGAGGTGAAGTTGAAGATGTCGGAGATGATCTGCATCGAGGGCTGCGGCGGGTAGATGTAGGTGTTGCGGACCATGAACTCCTTGAGGATGTCGTTCTGGATGGTCCCGGTGAGCTTCTCGCGCGCCACGCCCTGCTCCTGCGCGGCCACGATGTAGAGCGCCAGCACCGGCAGCACGGCGCCGTTCATCGTCATCGACACCGACATCTCGCCCAGCGGGATGCCGTCGAAGAGCTGGCGCATGTCGTAGATGGAGTCGATGGCCACCCCGGCCATGCCGACGTCGCCGCCGACGCGCGGGTGGTCGGAGTCGTAGCCGCGGTGGGTGGCCAGGTCGAACGCGATCGACAGGCCCTTCTGCCCGGCGGCCAGGTTGCGCCGGTAGAACGCGTTGGACTCGTTCGCCGTGGAGAACCCGGCGTACTGGCGCACGGTCCACGGCTGGGTCGTGTACATCGTCGGGTAGGGGCCGCGCAGGAACGGCGCCAGCCCGGGGTAGGTGTTCAGGAAGTCGACGTCGGCGAGGTCGTCGGCGGTGTAGAGCGGCGGGACCGCGATCCCCTCCGGCGCCTCCCACACCGGCGGCCGCTCGGCGCCGGCCAGCGCCTCGTCCCAGCTGACGGCCGGTGCGTCGGTCTCCAGCGGGACCCGGGTGAAGTCGGGGATGCTCATGACTCCTCCAGCGCGCCGTCGAGGGCGCGGTACACGGCGTCGATGGTGGCCAGGGCGTCGCCGCCGGCCTTGAGGTGGCCGTCCAGGCCCGGCGCGGACGCCGAGCCCGCCAGCAGGATGAGCCCGGCGCCGGCCTCGCGCAGCGCGGCGACGGTCTCGGCGGCCCGCTCGGCGTAGACGGCGTCGGTCGAGCAGAGCACCGCGACGGTCGTGCCGGCCCCGGTGAACTCCGCCACCACCTCGTCGACCGTGGTGGTCGGGCCGGCCTCGACGGCCTCGATGCCGCCAGCGGCCAGCAGGTTGCGGGCGAACCCGGCGCGCGCGGTGTAGGCGGCCAGCGGACCGAGCGTGGCCAGGAACGCGCGCGGGCGCGCGCCCGTGGCGGCGAGCGCGGCGTCGGAGCGGTCGCGGCGCTCCTCGAACGCGGCGGCCGGCCGGTACACCGCCAGCCCGCCGCCCGGCGGCGCCGGCAGCGGCTCGCGCTCCACGGGCTTCTCGGCCAGGTCGGGGAACTCGCTGACCCCGGTGATCGGCTTGCGCCGGGTGGCCGCGTCGGCCTCGCGCTGCGCCCGGACCTCGCCCACCTTCCGCGCGACGAGTCCGGAGTCGAGCGCGGCGAGCACCCCGCCGGCCGCCTCCAGCTCCTGGAAGAACGCCCACCCGACCTCGGCGTAGGAGTCGGTGAGCGACTCGACCAGCCAGGAGCCGCCGGCCGGGTCGATCACCCTGGCCAGGTGCGACTCCTCGACCAGCAGCGACTGGGTGTTGCGGGCGATCCGCCGGGAGAACGCGGTGTCGGCGCCGATCGCGGCGTCGAACGGGGCCGCGGTGACCGCGTCGGCGCCGCCGACGCCGGCCGCGAAGCAGGCGACGGTGCCGCGCAGCAGGTTGACGTAGGGGTCGCGCCTGCTCAGCGCGGTGGCCGCGGCCACGGCGTGCTGGAACTGGCCGCGCGCCGGCTCGGCCCCGCTGGCCTGCAGCACCCGCGCCCACAGCCGGCGGGCGGCGCGCAGCTTCGCGATCGTCGGGAATTGCTCCACGGTGGCCGCGTAGCGGAACTCCAGCAGCCCGGCGGCGGTGGTGACGTCGAGCCCGGCGTCGGTCAGCGCCCGCAGGTACGCCACGCCCGCGGCGAGCGAGTAGCCCAGCTCCTGGGCGTCCGAGCCGCCGGCCCCGGCCACGGGCAGCGCGTCGACGACGACCGCGCGCACCCGCGGGTGGTCGGCGGCCACCCGGCGGGCCACCTCGACCACCGAGTCCACCGCGGGCCCGGAGCCCGTACGGGCGCGCACGCCGACCGGGTCGAGGCCCAGGGTGCCCAGCAGGGCGTCGGGGGCGACGCCGCGCTCGGCGGCCAGCCCGAGGAACGCCTCGGCGGCGGCCGTCGCGGTGGCCGGGTCGGCGTCCACGGCCTCCAGGACGACCGGGGCGAGGTCGAGGTGGACGCCGTCGAGCGCGGCGGGGAGGTCGGCGACGGCGGTGCCGCCCTCCCCCACCACCAGCCACACCGAGGTGACGCCGTTCTCCAGATCGGCGAGCACGGCCTCGCGCGCGGCCTTCGCGTCCGGGTGGGCGTGGCGCTGGCGGACGTCCCAGCCGTCGGGGACCGCTCCGCCGGCCCGCGAGCCCCGGACGAAGGGCGCCGCGCCCGGGACCCCGGTCGGCGCCGCGACGGCGTCGTCGGCGGTGTAGAGCGGGCGGACCGGGATGCCGTCCAGGGTGGGGCGCACGAGCGCGTCGAACCCGGCGCCGCGGGGCGCGTCGGCGCCGATCCGGCCCGTCCTGCGCAGGACCTTGTCGACCTCGTCGAGCCAGTCGGTGCGGCCGACCGGGGGGAAGCCCGCGGCCAGCGCCAGCCGATCGGGCTCGGTGGGCTCCGGCCGGGCGGCGACGGTGTCGGTCTCGCCCGCTCCCGCGCCGGTCGCCCCTGTGCTGCCCGCCTGTGCGCTGCCCGCGGCGCCGCTGACCATGGGCACGCAGTCTAGATGCCGCAACCGCCCCGGGCCCCCGCTCGCGCCGTGACCCGTCGCACGCCAGGGTGACCCGGACCGCGGGCCGGGCCGGTTCAGGCCAGGGTGATCGACTCCCCGTCCACGGTGATCTCCTTGGCCGGCAGCGGCGCGTTGGCCGGGCCTGCGGTGGGCTCGCCGTCCTCCACGGAGAACTTCGAGCCGTGGCACAGGCAGTTGATGGTGCCGTCGGTGATCTCGCTGACCGCGCAGCCCTGGTGGGTGCACACGGTCGAGAACGCCTTGAACTGGCCCGCGGTCGGCTGGGTGATGACGGTGTCACCGACGATGAGCCCGCCGCCGACCGGGACGTCGGCGGTGCTGGCCAGCGCGGCGACCGCGCCGCCCTCGGCGGGGGCGGCACCGGGGGCGGCGGGGGCGGGAGCCGGGGCCGGCGCGGGAGCCGGGGCGACG
>NZ_JAHDTH010000106.1 GCF_018531445.1 Pseudonocardia lacus | reverse complement strand
CGACGACGCCCGCGAGCGGGCCGCCGCGGCGGTGCGCCCGGAGCCGGTGGCCCGGTCGTGAGCGGCGGCGGCGTCACCGAGCGGCTGCCCCGGCTGCTCTCGCTCGTGCCCTACCTGCAGGCCCGCCCCGGCATCCCGGTGGCCGAGGCCGCCGCCGACTTCGGGATCACCGAGCGCCAGCTGCGCCGCGACCTGGAGCTGCTGTGGATGTGCGGGCTGCCCGGCTACGGCCCGGGTGACCTGATCGACCTGTCGTTCTCCGGCGACACCGTGAGCGTGATCGAGGACGCCGGGATGGGTCGGCCGCTGCGGCTGACCACCGCCGAGGCCACGGCGCTGCTGGTGGCGCTGCGCACGCTGGCGGAGATGCCGGGCGTGGTGGACACCGCGGCGGTGCGCCGGGCGACGGCCAAGATCGAGCGCGCGGTCGGCGACGCCGGGCCGGGGCAGGTCGCCGTCGACGTCACGCGCGAGGAGGAGGCGGCCACCGCCGCCGTCCGCGAGGCGCTCACCTCGGGGCGGGCGATGCGGATCGTGTACTACACGGCCGGGCGCGACGCGGTCTCCCAGCGCACGATCGACCCGATGCGCCTGCTCATCGTCGACGGCCGCGGCTACCTGGAGGCGTGGTGCCGCAAGGCCGAGGGGGTGCGGCTGTTCCGGCTGGACCGGGTGGAGGACGTCGTCGTGCTCGACGAGCCGGCCGCGCCGCCGTCGGACGCCGAGCCCACCGACGTCTCGGGCGGGTTGTTCCGCCCCACCGCCGAGCACCGCTCCGCGGTGCTGCTGCTGGAGCCGAAGGCGCGCTGGGTGGCCGAGTACTACCCGGTGGACGAGGTCGTGGAGGCCGGTGACGAGCGGCTGCGCGTGCGGCTGCGCTACGCCGACCCGGCCTGGCTCGTGCGGTTGGTCCTCGGGCTGGGCGGGGGCGCGCGGCTGGTCGAGCCGCGGGAGCTGGCCGAGCGGGTCGGCGCGCGGGCGCGGGAGGCGCTGGCGGCCTCGGCCGAGCCCGCCGGTGGCGGGAACACGACCGATCGGATCGACGGACCCGGAGTGGTGGACGGTGGCTGAGCTCGTGCCGGTCGTGGTGGTGGTCGTGGTGGGCCTGGTGCTGCTCGCGGTGCTGGGCGTCGTGCTGCGGGGCCCGGTGCGGCGGTTCACCCGCGCCCGTGCGGACCTGCGCGACGAGGTGGCCACGGGAACCGCGCAGCTGCGGGCGCTAGCGTACGAGCGGGGGAACCGCCACCCGCACGGCGTAGACTCGCCGTGACTCGACTTCGACCCGCACCTTGATCAGCAGTGCGACGGAAGGACGGAAAGCATGCCGAACCTCGGCGGCTGGGAGTTCGTGATCCTGATCGGGGTCCTGGTGCTGCTGTTCGGGGCCAAGCGGCTGCCGGACATGGCCCGCTCCATCGGTCAGTCCGCCCGTGTGTTCAAGGGCGAGATGAAGGGCATGAAGAACGACGAGCCCAAGGCGGAGCAGCCGCCGGCGGCCGCAGCCCCGACCCCGCCCCCCGCCGCGGCGGCTCCCGCGGAGCTGCCCCCGGCGGCGGCCCAGCCCGTCGTCCCGCCGACCCCCGCCCCGGCCCCGGGCACCCAGAACGGGACCCCGGAGGCCAGCAGGGCGGCCGGTCAGGGCTCCGCCGGCGCCAACTAGTCCCCGCCGGTGGTCAAGCTCTCCCTGCGGCGGCGCCGTCGGGTCGAGAACCCCGACGGGACGATGTCGCTCGTCGATCACCTCTACGAGCTGCGCAACCGGCTCACGATCGCGCTGATCGCGATCGTGCTGGGGACCGTGGTGGGCTTCATCTGGTACGGCGTGGAGTTCTTCGGCACCCCGAGCCTGGGCGAGCTGCTCAAGGCGCCGTACTGCTCGGTGCCGGCCGACTCGCGCGGTGTGTTCACCATCGACGAGTCCAAGTGCACGCTGCTCGCCACCGGTCCGTTCGACCAGTTCAACCTGCGCCTGCAGGTCGCCATGGCGACCGGGGTGGTGCTGGCCTGCCCGGTGTGGCTCTACCAGCTGTGGGGGTTCATCACCCCCGGCCTGTACGCCAAGGAGCGCCGCTACGCGCTGAGCTTCGTCTCGGTCGCGGTGGTGCTGTTCGTCGGCGGCGCGGTGCTGGCCTACTTCGTCATCGACCAGGGCCTGTCCTTCCTGCTCACCATCGGCAACGACGTGCAGACCACGGCGCTGTCGGGCACCGACTACTTCGGCTTCCTGATCGCCCTGCTGCTGATCTTCGGGGTGAGCTTCGAGATCCCGCTGCTGGTGGTCATGCTCAACGTCGCCGGGGTGATCTCCTACGCCAAGCTGGCCGCGTGGCGCCGTGGGCTGATCTTCGGGTTGTTCGTGTTCGCCGCGATCGCCACCCCGGGCCAGGACCCGATCTCGATGATCGCGCTGGCGCTGGCGCTGGTGCTGCTGTTCGAGCTGGCCATCCAGATCACCCGGTTCAACGACAAGCGCAAGGCGCGTGCCCGCGCCGCCGAGGGCTGGGACGACTGGGACCCCGACGCCCCGTCCCCGATCAACACCGCGCCCAGCGCCATCGATACGGCCCCCAGCCCGATCGACACCGCTCCGTCGCCGATCGACACGACGCCGAGCCCGATCCCGCACAAGGTCGACGACGCCACCTGACCGCGTCCAGGCCGGCCCGTACCCCGTCGAGAACGAACCTGTCGTGATCAACAAGGCCTGACGATCACGGCAAGTTCGTTCTCGACGGGTCTTCCCCATCGTGTCAACGATAGATTGACACCTTCGTTCGGTCAGCGAAACGCTGACCGAACCACCGCGCCGGTACCGGGGGAGTGGGCCGGCCGGGCCGGTCAGCGCAACCCGTCAGCGGACGAGGTCGTCGGTGTGTCAACCTGGACGGGTGGCCCGCACCTCGCAGGCTCCCGCGGAGGCCTACGCCGCCGCCCGGAGCCGCGCCGCACGTCCCCGGCTGGCCGACTTCGCCGGGAGCCTGGCGTTCGACCTCGACGGCTTCCAACGCACCGCCTGCGCCGCTCTCGAGGACGGTCACGGCGTCCTCGTGTGCGCGCCAACGGGCGCAGGCAAGACGGTCGTCGGCGAGTTCGCCGTGCACCTGGCGCTGGCCGAGGGCCGCAAGTGCTTCTACACGACGCCGATCAAGGCGCTGTCGAACCAGAAGTACGCCGACCTGGTCGCCCGCCACGGCGAGTCCGCCGTCGGGCTGCTGACCGGCGACACCTCGGTCAACCCGAACGCCCAGGTGGTCGTGATGACCACCGAGGTGCTGCGGAACATGATCTACGCGGAGGGCGGTACCGGCGGTCCGGACGGCGCCCGGGCCGCGCGCCAGCTCGACCACCTCGGCTACGTGGTGATGGACGAGGTGCACTACCTGGCCGACCGGTTCCGCGGCGCGGTGTGGGAGGAGGTCATCCTCCAGCTGCCCGAGCACGTGAAGCTGGTCAGCCTGTCGGCCACGGTGAGCAACGCCGAGGAGTTCGGCGACTGGCTGGTCACCGTGCGCGGCGACACGGCCGTGGTGGTCGACGAGCACCGCCCGGTTCCGCTGTGGCAGCACATGATGGTGGGCAACCGGCTGCTCGACCTGTTCGCGGGCGAGTCCGCCGACGGGGAGCTGCGGGTGGACCCCGACCTGGTCCGCCAGACCCGCGAGCTGGAGCGGCAGACCTCGATGGCCGGGTGGGACCGGGGGCGCGGTCGCGGGCCCCGCGGCGGTGGCCGTTCGGGCGAGCGGTACCGGCCGGCGTCGCGCACCACGGTGATCGACCGGCTCGACCGGGCCGGGCTGCTGCCGGTGATCACGTTCGTGTTCAGCCGGGCGGGCTGCGACGCGGCGGTCGGCCAGTGCGTGCGCTCGGGGCTGCGGTTGACCACGGAGGAGGAGGCGGTCGAGATCCGGCGCACGGTCGAGCGCCGCACGGCCGACCTGCCCCACGCCGACCTGGAGGTCCTGGGGTACTGGGAGTGGCGCGAGGCGCTGGAGCGCGGGATCGCCGCGCACCACGCCGGGATGCTGCCGGCGTTCAAGGAGACGGTCGAGGAGCTGTTCGTCCGGGGCCTGGTGCGGGCGGTGTTCGCCACCGAGACGCTGGCGCTGGGGATCAACATGCCGGCGCGCACGGTGGTGCTGGAGCGGCTGGTCAAGTACAACGGCGAGTCGCACGCCGACCTGACCCCCGGCGAGTACACGCAGCTGACCGGGCGGGCGGGGCGCCGCGGCATCGACGTGGAGGGCCACGCCGTCGTCGTGTGGCAGCCCGGGGTCGATCCGCAGCAGGTGGCCGGGTTGGCCTCCACCCGCACCTACCCGCTGCGCAGCTCGTTCCGCCCCGGTTACAACATGGCCGTCAACCTGGTGGGGCGGCTGGGCGTCGACGCGGCCCGCGACCTGCTGGAGCAGTCGCTGGGCCAGTTCCAGGCCGACCGGTCGGTGGTCGGGCTGGCGCGGCGCATCGAGCGCAGCACCGAGGCGCTGGCCGGCTACCGCGCGTCCATGCAGTGCCACCTGGGCGACTTCGCCGAGTACGCCGACCTGCGCCGGCGGGTGGGTGAGCGGGAGAAGGCGATGTCGCGCCAGGGCAGCGCGCAGCGGCGGGAGGCGGCGGCCGAGTCGCTGCGGTCGCTGCGCCCCGGTGATGTGATCGCGGTGCCGGCGGGTCGGCGGGCGGGGTTGGCGGTCGTGCTCGACCCGGGTTCGGACCCCGACTCCGATCCGCGGCCGTTGGTGCTCAGCGAGGACCGGTGGGCGGGGCGGCTGTCGGCGGCCGACTTCCCGGAGCCGGTGCGGCCGCTGGGGCGGATGCGGTTGCCGCGCCGGGTCGACCACCGCGCCCCGCGGGTGCGCCGCGACCTGGCGTCGTCGCTGCGCAACACGGGGATCGTGGCGCCCAGCAGCCCGCGGCGGCGCTCGCGCGGCGAGCAGGTCGACGACCCGGAGCTGGCGACGCTGCGGCGGGCGTTGCGCGCGCACCCCTGCCACGGCTGCGACGACCGCGAGGCGCACGCGCGGTGGGCGGAGCGGGCGGGGCGGCTGGAGCGCGAGACCGAGCAGCTGCGCCAGAAGGTCAGTTCGACCACGCACTCGTTGGCCCGCCAGTTCGACCGGCTCCGGTCGCTGCTGGGTGAGCGCGGTTACCTGGACGGGGAGCGGGTCACGGCGAACGGGGAGCGCCTGGCGCGGCTGTGGGGCGAGTCGGACCTGCTGGCGGCGGAGTGCCTGCGCCAGGGGGTGTGGGTGGGGTTGGCCCCGGAGGACCTGGCCGCGGTGGTGTCGGCGCTGGTGTACGAGTCGCGGCGGGACAACGGGCCGATGCCGAGGGTGCCGGCGGGGCCGGTGTCCGAGGCGTTGGCGGCGACGGTGGCGGTGTGGTCGGAGCTGGAGGGCGACGAGCGCCGCCACCGGGTGGACCGCACCCGGGAGCCGGATCTGGGTTTCGCGTGGCCGATGCACCGGTGGGCGCGCGGGCAGTCGTTGTCGGCGGTGCTCACCGCGGCGGAGCAGAACGGAGTGGAGCTGTCGGCGGGTGATTTCGTGCGCTGGTGCCGCCAGGTGCTGGACCTGCTCGACCAGATCGTCGGGGTGGCCGGGCGGGAGGACGGCGTGGGGCGGGCCGCGGCCGCGGCGGTGTCGGCGGTCCGGCGCGGTGTGGTGGCCCTGGGCACCGTCTGAGGCTGCCCGTCCGAGGTTGCCGGGCCTTGTCCGCGGTCCGGCGGTGGCGTTGGTCCGGCCCGGTCGGGACCGGGTTCGGGTGAGGGACTGCGCGACGACCCGCGGCTGTGCTTGGATCGCGGGGACCGCGGGGGATCTGCGGATGGTGTGCTGCTGGTGAGGAAGGTGCGCGATGTCGACTCCGCAGGGGCCCGGACAGGCGCCCGACCAGCCCGAGTGGGGCAAGGGACCCGCCGGGGGCTGGGGCGGGGCCGGTGGTCAGGGCGAGCAGCCCGACATCGACGACGACCGCACCCGCCCGGTCACCAAGGAGGACGTGGCGGCCGCGGCCGAGCGCCACCAGCAGGCTCCGGGTGGTCAGCCGGCCGGTGGTCAGCCGGGTGATCCGCGGCACGGCCAGCAGCAGGGCTGGGGTGCGCAGGGCGGTGGCCAGCCGCAGTACGGCCAGCAGGGCTACGGCGACCAGCAGCAGGGCTGGGGCGGTGGCTACGGCCAGCCGGGTGGTGCGCCGCAGTACGGCCAGCAGCAGGGCTACGGCCAGCCGGGCCAGCAGCAGCAGGGCTGGGGGGCTCCGGGCGGTGGTCAGCCGCAGTACGGCCAGCAGCAGGGCTACGGCGGTCAGTACGGCCAGCAGCAGCCGGGCTACGGGGGCCAGCAGCAGGGCTGGGGTGGCCAGGAGCAGCAGGGTTGGGGTCAGCCGGGTCAGCAGCAGGGCTGGGGCGGCGACCAGGGTCAGCCCACGCAGCACTGGCCGGGTGATCCCCAGCAGCAGTGGGGCGGTGGCGGGGGCTACCCGCCGTTGCCGAACGCGCCCGCCCAGGGCGGCGGGCGCTCGAAGCTGCCGTTCATCGTGGCGGGTGTGGTGGTGCTGGTCCTGGCCGCTGTCGGGGTCCTGGGCTTCGTGACCCCCGGGTTCTTCGTCACGAAGGTCTTCGACACGCAGGCGGTGCAGGCCGGTGTGCAGAAGGTGCTCACCGACGAGTACGGCCTGACCGTCGAGTCGGTGACGTGCGGGCAGAACATCCGGGTCGACAACGGCGCCACCTTCGAGTGCGACGCGACGATCGACGGCCAGCCGCAGAAGGTCCCGGTGAAGGTCACCAGCGCCGACGGCGACTACGAGGTGGGCCGCCCGGCCTGAGCGTCGACGTGAGCGCTGCCGCCCACCCGTCGGTGGTGGGCAATCCGCTGTCGTCGCGGCGGTGGATCGGGCAGCATCGCGGTACGTGACGACTCTGCATCCGACCACCCACGACGTCCGGGCCCTGCGCGAGGACGAGTTGCGCGGGGCGCACGCACTGTTCGGTGCCGCGCTGCTGCACGGCCCGGTGTCCGACGAGCAGTGGGAGCGGGCGCGGGGCCTCTACGCCCCGGGGCGCGCGTTCGGCGTGCACGACGGTCCGGCGGAGGGTGCGGCGCTGATCGGTACCGCGATGTCCTTCCCGGTCGAGGTGGCGGTGCCGGGTGGGGCGGTGCTGCCGACGGCGGCGGTCACCCGGGTCGGGGTGCGGGCCGACCGGACGCGGCGCGGGGTGCTGAGCGCATTGATGCGCCACCAGTTGGGCGAGGCAGCCGCCGCGGGCGACGTGCTGGCCTCGTTGCGGGCCACCGAGGGGCGCATCTACGGGCGCTTCGGCTACGGGGTGGCCACGCGGGGTCGCAGCGTGCGGGTCCGGCGGACGGGTGGGTCGGGGTGGCGTGCGGGGGCTCCGGTGGGCGGTGCGGTGCGGTTGCTCGCCGCCGATGAGGCGCTGGCGACCCTGGGGGCGCTGCACGAGCGGATCGGTCTGGGGCGCGCGGGTGGGATGACCCGGACGGCGCCGTGGTGGCGGCTGGGGCTCGGTGCGCTGCTGGCGGAGCGCACCCTGGTCCTGGCGGCGGTGCACACGGGCCCGGACGGGGACGACGGGTACCTGGTGGCCACCGTGGACGACTCCCGGGGCTGGGACGACCGGGTGCTCGAGCTGCGCGATCTGCACGCCGCCTCGGCGGAGGCGTCGGCGGCGCTGTGGCGCTTCGCGCTGGACGTCGACCTGGTCTCGGCGGTGCAGGCGCGGCAGCGCCCGCTGGACGAGCCGCTGGATCTGCTGTTGGCCGACCCGCGCGACTGCGCGGTCACCGACGTCCACGACGAGACGTGGCTGCGGATCGTGGACGTGCCCGCCGCGCTGGGCGCGCGCCGGTTCGGCGGGGCCGGGCCGGTGCTGCTGGCCGTGCACGACGCCGTGCTGGGGGCCAACGGCGGCGTGTACCGCATCGCCGGTGGCGAGGTGCAGCGGGTGGGTGAGCTGGGTGGGGCGGCGACGCCGGACCTGGAGTGCGACGCGGCCGGGTTGGCGATGGCCTACCTCGGTGACCGGTCGCCGTCGGAGCTGGTGGCGGCGGGGTGGTGGCGGGCGTGGTCGCCGGACGCGGTCGCCCGGGCCGACGCCGCGTTCGCCACCGGGCGGTTGCCGTGGTGCGGGACGAACTTCTGACCGCCGCCGGCGCCGTCGCGTGCTGTTCCGAGGTGTCTAGGCTGCGGCCTTGGCCAGGGCCTTGCGCAGCCGCTCGACGCAGCTCTCCAGGCCCCAGCGCCGGGCCAGGGCGTCGAGGGCGTCGTCGTCGGCGGGGGCCGCGGGCAGGGTGTCGGCGCGGTCGAGCTCGACCGGGGCGTCCAGCGCCACCCGCACCACGGGCTCGACCACCGACAGGTACGCGGCGGCGGCGGCGAGCTTGGCGCGAACCGGGGCGGCCAGGCGGGTGTCGGTGCGGTCGGTGACCGCGGCCCGCAGCGCGGCCCAGGAGTCGAAGCGCCCGACCAGGGTCGCGGCGGTCTTGGCGCCGATCCCGGGCACGCCGGGCAGGCCGTCGGAGGGGTCGCCGCGCAGCATCGCCATCTCGGCGTAGGCCTGCCCGGCCCGCGCGGCCGGCACCCCGTACTTGGCCGCGACCTCGACGGGGTCGAGCAGTTCGGCCTTGTTCAGCCCGCGCCCGATGTAGAGCAGGCGCACCGGTACCGGTTCGTCGCGCACGATCTGCATGAGGTCGCGGTCGCCGCTGACGGCCAGCACCGGGTCGGTGCGCTCGGAGTCGGCGAGGGTGCCGATGACGTCGTCGGCCTCGTAGCCCACGGCGCCCGCGGTGGCGATGCCGGCCGCGGCCAGCACCTCCAGCAGCACCGGGACCTGCGGGGCGAGCAGGTCGGGCACCTCCTCGGGCAGCCCGGCCGGGGCGGTCTCGGGCTCGCCGGGCACCCGGTGGGCCTTGTAGGACGGCAGTGCCTCGACCCGGAACGCGGGGCGCCAGTCGAGGTCGAGGCAGGCCACCAGTCGTGTGGGTCGTTGCTCGGTGACCAGCCGGGAGACCATGTCGGTGAACCCGCGCACCGCGTTGACCGGCGTGCCGTCGGGGGCGGTGATCGTGTCCGGGACGCCGTAGAACGCGCGGAAGTACATGCTCGCGGCGTCGAGGAGCATGAGGGGCTTGCCCGGGCCAGCATTCACCCGGCCAGCTTGCCCGAATACCCTGACCGCCATGACAGCGGCGCCCCCGAGTTCCCCCGCCGAGTCGACCGGAGCGTCGGCCGGAGTGTCGATCGAACTGCTCGCCGACCGCCTGCGGCGGGCCGGCGACGTGGCCGCCCGGCACGACGTCGACCTCCTGCTGATCACCCCCGGCACCGACCTGCGCTACCTGCTGGGCATCGGCGGGGAGTCCCACGAGCGGCTCACCTGCCTGGTGCTGCCGGCCACCGGGCACCGGGCCCCGCCTGCGCTGGTGGTGCCGAAGCTGGAGGCGCCCGGCCTGGCCGGGGTCCCGCTCGACGAGCTGGGCATCGAGGTCGTCACCTGGGCCGACGGCGAGGACCCGCACCTGCTGGTCAGCGACCTGGCCGGGGGCCCGACGCGGCTCGCGGTGGCCGACGCGATGCCCGCCGCGCACGTGCTGGGCCTGCGCGACGCGCTGCCCGAGGCGGCGCAGGCGCTGGCCGGTCCGGTGCTGCGCGAGCTGCGGATGCGCAAGGACGCCGCGGAGGTCGCCGAGCTGCGCGCGGCCGGGGCGGCGATCGACCGGGTGCACGCCCGGATGGGTGAGTTCCTCACGCCGGGGCACACCGAGGCCCAGGTGGGTGCCGACATCGCGGCGGCGATCGTGGCCGAGGGCCACACGTCGGCGGCGTTCGTGATCGTCGGTTCCGGGCCCAACGGGGCCAGCCCGCACCACGACGTGTCCGACCGCGAGATCGCCCCCGGCGACGTGGTGGTCATCGACATCGGGGGGCCGCTGCCCAGCGGCTACTTCTCCGACTGCACCCGCACCTACGCGGTGGGCGCCGAGCCGGCGGCGTCGGTGCGCGAGGCCTACGCGGTCCTGCGGGCCGCCCAGGAGCGGTCGGTCGCGGCGGTGCGCCCGGGCGCGACGGCCGAGTCGATCGACGCCGCGGCCCGCGAGCCGATCGCCGATGCGGGTCTGGGCGATCGGTTCATCCACCGCACCGGCCACGGGATCGGGTTGGACGTGCACGAGGAGCCCTACATCGTGGCGGGCAACGCGATCGCGCTGGAGCCGGGCATGGCGTTCAGCGTGGAGCCGGGCGTGTACTTCGCCGGCGAGTGGGGCGCGCGGATCGAGGACATCGTGGTGGTCACCGAGGAGGGCGGGGAGCGGCTGAACAACCGCTCCCACGACCTCGTGGTGCTCTAACCCGTGGTGCTCTAGCCGCTCACGCCGCGGGCGTCTGCACGGTGCGCTGCACCTGCAGGCGCCCGTCGACCGGGACGCAGCCGGCGGCCGGCAGCGCGGAGCGGACGAACTCGCCGACGCAGCCGGCGAACGCGGCGTGCCCGGCGGCGGAGGGGTGGAACGACTCGGCGGCCACGTGGTAGGCGGCGGCGTCGAGGCCGCCGTAGGCGAACGCGTGGGCGTCGACGGTGATCCGGCGCTGCCACTCCTGGGCGGGGTCGACCCGGGAGCAGGCCTCGAAGCCCTCGGTGGCGCGCGCCATGTCCAGGAACCGCGCCCCGGTGCGCTCGGCGACGCCGGCGAGGGTGGCCGACAGCCGCGGGAACAGCGTGGTGCGGCCCCAGCCGGCGTCGGCGCGGCTGTAGGGGCAGCCGATGAGCGCGGGCACGCCGACCATGTGCTCGGTGGAGGCCGAGGCGTAGGAGGCGAGGACGAGGTCGTAGGCGTCGCGGCGGTAGCCGGCGCGGTCCATGGCCCGGCGCACGTCGCCGACGGCGTGCTCGACCTTCGCTGCGGTGGCGGCCATGCGCTCGTCGAGCAGGGGGCCGATGGTCTCGCGGCAGGGCGGCGTGGTGACGTCGAGGAACGCGCGGATGCAGGCGATGGCGGTGTCGACGAGTGCGGCGTCGTCGTTGCTGCCCAGTTGCACGAGCACGGTGGTGACCCGGTACTCGGTGGCCACCGCGACCAGCCGCTGGGCCTGGGAGCCCTCGGCGTTGTCGGTGCCGGCGCCGAAGGCGACGTCGGCGGAGTCGGCGCCCGAGCAGGCGAGGTTGACCGAGCGGTCGGCCAGGCCGGTGCGGTGGACGTAGGCGTGCGGGGAGCGGTGGCACCAGTTGCCGCCCTCGCCGCGGGTGCCCTCCTCGTAGTCGCCCGCGCCCTCGCCGGAGGCGACGCTGTCGCCCAGGGCGACGACGGCGGTGGGGCGCGTGTCCGGGCCGGGTGCGGCGGCGGCGGGCGGGCCGAGCAGGGCCACGCCCAGCAGCGCGCAGGAGGCCAGCGCCGCGACGGTCGCGGCGGGGCCGGGGAGGCGGGGAGTCCGGGTCACGGGCAGGACGCTAGGGCGGGGGCGACCCCCTGGCCATGGCGTTGTCGACACCTGTGGACAGCTCGGCCGCCTTTCGCCCGACCGGGGGATGTGGGCGCGCACGCAGCGTCGGCGGTGCCGCCCCGACGGCCCATCCGGGGGTGGGCGGGGCGGGAGATCGGGGTCGGGTCAGGGTCATCACCGAGGATCCGCAGGTCGCGCGGCGGCAGTGTGGGTGTCGGGAACATCGCAACCACGCGGGTTCTGGATAACCGCCCGACAACTCGGGAACCCCCACCGGGAAGCCACCCGAGAGAAGGAGTCACGACGTGACGACGCCCGCCACCCGCAGGACGCTCACCCGACCGCGGAACGGCCGGATGATCGCCGGTGTCTGCGCCGGCCTGGCCGAGCGCTTCGGCTGGAGCACGTTCATGGTCCGGCTGCTGTTCGTGCTGTCGATCGTGCTGCCCGGCTCGCAGGTCATCGTGTACGCGATCCTCTGGCTGCTCATGCCCAACCGCGACTACTGATCGTCGGGTGGCCGCCCCGTCCGGTAGACAGACGGGGTGCCGCGCACCCTGCTCGTCGGCGCCGGGGTCCTCGACCCCGGCGCCGACCCGTCTCCCGCCCCGGGTGCCGTCGAGGTCGACGGCGCGGTCGTCACCTGGGTCGGCGGCGCCGCGGAGGCCCGTGAGCGCCCCGGCCGGGTGCTCGACCTCACCGGGGCGACGATCACCCCGGCGTTCGTCGACGCCCACGTCCACGCCACCGCCACCGGCCTGCTCGTCGACGGGCTCGACCTGACCGGCTGCCCGTCGCCGCGGGCGTTGCTCGACGCGGTCGCCGCCCGGGTCGCGGCGCGCCCGGGCGCGCTGGTCTGGGGCCACGGCTGGCAGGAGCTGGGCTGGCCCGGGCCCGCTCCCGACCGCGCCGCCCTCGACCGGGCCGCGGCCGGGGCGCCGGTCTACCTCAGCCGCATCGACGTGCACTCCGCGCTGGTGTCCAGCGCGTTGCTGGACCGGGCGCCGGCCGCCGTCGGGGCCCGCGGCTTCGCCGACGCCGCGCTGAGCACCCAGGCCCACCACCACGTCCGCCGCGCCGCGCTGGCCGCCGTCGACGAGGCGACCCGCGGGGCCGCCCAGCGCGCGTTCCTGGCCGACGCGGCGGCCCGCGGCGTCGGGGTGGTGCACGAGTGCGCGGGTCCGGACATCTCCTCGGTCGCCGACCTCGCCGCGCTGCTGGCGCTCTCGGCCGAGCTCGGGACGCGGGTCGTGGGCTACTGGGGCCAGCCGGTGCGCACCGCGACCGAGGCCCGCGACCTGCTGGCCGCCACCGGCGCGCACGGGCTGGCCGGTGACCTGTTCGCCGACGGCTCGCTGGGCTCGCGCACGGCCGCGTTGCGCGCCCCCTACCGCGACGAGCCCACCCACTGCGGGCACCGCTACCTCGAACCGGACGCGATCGCCGCGCACGTCGCCGCGTGCACCGGGATCGGCGTGCAGGCGGGGTTCCACGTGATCGGCGACGCGGCCGCCGACGCCGTGCTGGCCGGGCTGACCGAGGCCGCCCGGCGCACCGGCACGGCCCGCCCGCACCCGCCGCACCGCCTCGAGCACCTGGAGATGCTCGACCCCGCCCAGGCCGTGCAGCTCGCGGCGCTCGGCGTGGTGGCCAGCGTCCAGCCGCTGTTCGACGCGTTCTGGGGCGGGCCGGCGGGCATGTACGCCGAGCGGTTGGGCGCCGGGCGCGCCGCCGGGATGAACCCCTACGCGCGGCTGCGCGACGCCGGGGTGGTGCTCGCCCTGGGCTCGGACGCCCCGGTGACCCCGGTCGGGCCGTGGGCGGCGGTGCGCGCCGCTGTCGAGCACCGCACCCCCGGCTCCGGGTTGACCGCGGCGCAGGCGCTGGCCGCGCACACCGTCGGCGGGCACCGCGCCGCGGGCGACCGCTCGCCGCTGGCCGGGCGCCTGGTGGCCGGCGCTGCGGCCTCCTACACCGTCTGGGACGGCACGGCGCCGCTGGACGGCGCGTCCGGCGCGCCGCGGTGCCTGCGCACCGTGCAGGACGGCCGGACGCTGCACGACACCCTGGACGAGCGACCGGGCGGGTGATCCATCCCTGCCGGGGTGTGGCACCATACCCGCCGTGACGGACCGGACGACCACCGCGAGCGCGGCCCCGCAGGGCCTGTGCCGGTGTCCGGGCTGCTGTCGCTGCTGTCGCAGCTGAACCGCATCCCGCTCCCGTCCGTCCCGGCCGCTCCGGCCCCGCACGTCTGCGACGTCCCCCGTGACCACTGCGTCGAACCCTGCTCTGTCGATTCCTGCGCCGATTCCTGTGCCGACCTCCCTGCCCGAACCCGACCTGCGCGGACACACCGTGCTGGCCCTGCACGCGCACCCGGACGACGAGTCGATCTTCACCGGGATCACCCTGCGCCGGCTCGCCGACGCCGGCGCCCGCACCGTGCTGGTGATGGCCACCGCAGGCGAGCTGGGCGAGTCCCGGGTGCCGCTGCGCCCCGGGGAGACGGTGCCCGAGCGCCGCGTCGCCGAACTGGAGCGCTCCGCCGAGCTGCTCGGGGTGTCGCGGCTGGTGCTGCTGGGCCGGCGCGACTCGGGCGCGCCCGGCGGCCCGGCCAGCACCCACCACCGGGCGCTGGCCCTGGGCGACCCGCTGCAGCTGGCCCGCCGGGTCGCCGAGATCGGCGACGAGGAGGGCGCCTGCGCGCTGCTGCACGACGACGAGCACGGCGTCTACGGCCACCCCGACCACCGCACCGCCTTCCGCATCGGCGCCGCGGCCACCGACCTGCTCGGCATCACCGGCTACGGGGTCACCGTCGACCGCGAGTACCTGCACCTGAGCGAGGGCGGCCCGCACCTGGTGCACGGTGCGGCGGCGTGGGCCGCGGTGCCCTACGGGCGGGCCACCTGCGAGATCGCGCTGGCGGTCACCGGCGACCAGGCGCACCTGGCCTGCAAGCGCGCGGCGATCACCGCGCACGCCAGCCAGCTCGACGAGTCCGACGTGCCGGTGGAGGGCTTCGCCGACACCTACGGCTACGAGTGGTTCCGCCGCCGCGGCCGCGCCGGCCCGGGGGTGCTCGACGCGCTGGGCAACGCGCACCTGTTCGCCACCGCCTGATCCACCCCGCCTGATCCACCCCGCCTGATCCACCCCGCCTGATTCACCCCGCCTGATTCACCCCGCCTGATTCACCCCGCCTGATCCACCCCGCCTGGCAGGATCACCGCCGCCCGAACCGTCCCCGGGAGGTCCGCAGCCGTGCCGTTCACCAGCGACGAGCTGTCTGTGCGCGCTGTCGACGACGACACCTGGGAGCTGCTGGTGGCGCTGGTCTACCAGGGCCGCGACGAGCGGTTCGTGGTGCCGGCGGGGTTCCGCACCGACTTCGCCTCGGTGCCGCAGGCCGTGCAGTGGCTGGTCCCCACGACAGGGCGCTACACGCGCTCGGTGGTGCTGCACGACTGGCTGTGCGGCGACCCCCTCGCCGAGGGGCGGCTGTCCAGCCACGACGTCGACGGCATCCTGCGCCGGGTGCTGCGGGAGGAGGGCGTGCCGCTCGTGCGGCGACGGCTGATGTGGGTGGGGGTCCGCTGGGGCGCGCTGGTCGACCCGCTGCGCCGGCCGGGCTGGCTGCGCGACGCCCCGGCCGTGGTCGCGCTGTCCGTGCTGGCCCTGCCGTTGGTGGCGCCCACGCTGCCGGTGCTGGTGGCTCTGGCGGTGGACCGGCTGTTCTCCGGCTCCCCGCGGCGGCGCTGAACGAGGCGAGGCCGGTGGGGCGGCTGCCGTCACGGTGTGCCTACACCGGACACGTACGCTGCTGATCCGTGGCCGCACCCGCCGTCGATCCGAGCGCCGAACCCGCCGCCGAACCGGGCCCCGACCCCGGCCGGCGCCGCGGCGGGCGGTTGCGCAGGCTGCTGACCAGCCGCGAACCCGGTCCGGGGACGGGTCCGACGTGGCTGTGCCTGCGGCTGGCCGCGTCCGCGGGCGGCGGCGTGCTGCTGTACTTCAGCTTCCCCCCGTACTCGACGTGGTGGCTCGCGCTGCCGGCGTTCGCGCTGCTGGGTCCGGTGCTGTGGGGTCGGGGGGCGCGCGGCGGCTTCGGCTACGGCTTCCTGTTCGGGGTGGGCTTCCTGCTGCCGCTGCTGCAGTGGACCTCGATCTACGTCGGCCCGGTGCCCTGGATCGCGCTCACCGTCGCCGAGTCGTGCTTCATCGGCCTGGCCGCGGCCGCGATGGCGGTCGTGTCCCGGCTGCCGGGGGGTCCGCTGTGGACCGCGGCGGCGTGGGTGGCGGGGGAGGCGCTGCGCGGGCGGGTGCCCTTCGGCGGGCTGCCGTGGGGCCGGGTCGGCTTCGGCCAGCCCGACGGGCCGCTGCTGCCCATCGCCGCGATCGGCGGCGAGCCGCTGCTGTCCTACGCCGCCGTGCTGGCCGGCCTGGCCGCGGGTGAGCTCGTGCGCAGGCTCGTCGTGCACCGCTCGGCGGTGGTGGGCAACCCGGCGATGCCGGCGCTGGCCGTGGCCGCGGCGCTGGCCGCTGGTCCGCTGGCCGGGTTGGTGCCGCCCACCGCGGGCACGCCCCAGCGCAGCGTGACCGTCGCCGCGATCCAGGGCAACGTGCCCCGCCTCGGGCTGGACTTCAACGCCCAGCGCCGCGCGGTGCTCGACAACCACGTGAAGGTGACCCGGCAGTTGGCCGACGAGGTCGCCGCCGGTTCCCGCCCGCAACCGGACATCGTGATCTGGCCGGAGAACTCCAGCGACATCAACCCGATCCGCAACCCCGACGCCGCGGCCGCCATCGACGGCGCCGCCCGCGCGATCGGTGCGCCGATCCTGGTCGGCACCGTGCTGACCAACCCCGACGCCACCACCACCAACTCGTCGCTGGTCTGGGAGGCCGGTACCGGACCGGTGGCGCGCAACGACAAGCGCCGCGTGCAGCCCTTCGGCGAGTACATCCCGTGGCGCGGCTTCTTCCGGCTGTTCTCCTCCTACGTCGACCGGGGCGGCAACTTCGTCGACGGCACCGGCTCGGGAGCGGTCGACATGGCCGGGGTCCGGGTCGGCGACGTCATCTGCTGGGAGGTCGCCTTCGACGACCTGGTCGCCGACAGCATCGACGCCGGCGCCACGCTGCTCGCCGTGCCCAGCAACAACGCCACCTTCGGGCTGTCGAACATGACCTACCAGCAGCTGGCCATGTCGCGGGTGCGCGCGGTCGAGCACGACCGCCCGGTCGTCGTGGCCACCACGAGCGGGGTGAGCGCGATGATCGCCCCCGACGGCACGGTCACCCAGCGCACGGGCCAGTTCGAGCCGGGGATCCTGGTCGATCAGCCGACGATGAAGGACACCACTACGCTGGCCACCCGGTGGCGATCCGCACCCGAGTGGGTGCTGGTCGCGTTGTCAGTCGTGGCCGTCGGCATCGGGGTCGTGGCCCGGCGGCGCGGCGGTCGACACAGCAGGCGCGGCAGGAAGGACGAGCATGGCTGAGCCCACGGGGGCGGTACTGGTGGTCATCCCGACCTACGACGAGCGGGACAACCTCCGACCGCTGCTGGCGCGGCTCCACCGGACGGTTCCGGACGCCGCGGTCCTGGTCGTGGACGACGCCAGCCCGGACGGGACCGGTGAGCTGGCCGACGAGCTGGCCGGGCAGGACCCGCGGATCTCGGTGCTGCACCGCCGCGAGAAGGCCGGGCTGGGCGCGGCGTACCTGGCCGGTTTCGCGTGGGCCATGCGCCGCGAGTACGGCGTCGTCGTGCAGATGGACGCCGACGGCTCGCACCCGCCGGAGGCGCTGCCGGCGATGCTGGAGGCGCTCGGCGAGGCCGACCTGGTGATCGGCTCCCGGTACGTGCCCGGCGGCGAGGTCCGCAACTGGCCTGCGCACCGCGAGTGGCTCTCCCGCGGTGGCAACCTCTACTCCCGCCTCGCCCTGGGCGTCCCCATCCGCGACGTGACCGCGGGCTACCGGGCGTTCCGCCGCCAGGTGCTCGCCGAGCTCGACCTGGAGGCGGTGGCCTCGCAGGGCTACTGCTTCCAGATCGACATGACCTGGCGGGCGCTGCAGGGCGGGTTCCGCGTCGTCGAGGTGCCGATCACCTTCACCGAGCGCGAGCGCGGCACGTCGAAGATGAGCGGCGCGATCGTCGGCGAGGCGCTCTGGCAGGTGGCGCGCTGGGGGACCAGGCGGCTGCTGCGCCGTCCCGGCCCGCCCAACGGTGTGCGCGACGCCGCGCCGCCCGCGGACGAGACCGGCCCCGAGGAGGCGCCCGCGGCCCGTCAGGCGCCGGAGAAGACCACCACGGCGGCTCCCGCGGCCGCGCCGGCGCGCGCCGACGACGACGCCGTCTCCGACGGCCCGGTGCGCGCGTGAGCGCCGCGGAAAGCACCAGTACCGCCGAGGTCGCGCCGGAGCGCGAGACGCTCACCTGGGAGCTGTTCGGCACGGCGAGCCGCGAGCTGGCCCAGATGGTCGCCGACGACGGCTACCGGGCCGACATCGTGCTGGCGATCGCCCGCGGCGGGCTGTTCGTGGCCGGTGCGCTGGGCTACGCGCTGGACGTGAAGAACCTGCACGTGGCCAACGTCGAGTTCTACACCGGCGTCGACGAGCGGCTGCCGGTGCCGATCATGCTGCCGCCGGTGCCGAACAAGCTCGACCTGTCCGGGGCCAAGGTGCTGGTCGCCGACGACGTCGCCGACACCGGTGCCACGCTGAAGCTGGTGCGCGACTTCTGCGAGGGCGAGGTCGCCGACGTGCGCTGCGCGGTGGTCTACGAGAAGCCGCACAGCACGGTGCGTTGCGAGTACGTGTGGCGGCGCACCGACCGCTGGATCAACTTCCCGTGGTCGACGCGGCCGCCGGTGGTGCGCCGCGCCGGCCAGGTCCTCGACGCCTGAGGATGCGGGCCCGTGCGGTGCCCGCACACGCAAGAGCCGGGCCACCCCGAGGGGATGGCCCGGCTCTTGCGGCGTGGAGGCGGTCGGTGCGCTCAGGCGATGTCGCGGCGCCGTTCGGCGAGCAGCTCGAGGCGCTCGTTGAGCAGTACCTCGAGGTCGGCCACCGACCGGCGCTCCAGGAGCATGTCCCAGTGCGTGCGCGGCGGCTTCGCCTTCTTCTGCTCGGGCTCGGTGCCGTCCACCAGCTTGGAGATGCTGCCGTGCAGGCGGCACTCCCAGGTGATCGGCGGCTCGGCGTCGTTCGCGAAGGGCACTTCGAAGTCGTGCCCGCGCGGGCACGCGTAGCGCATCGACTGCCGCGGCGCGAGGTCGTGGTTGCGGTCGGTCTCGTAGCTGACAGCCCCGAGCCGGCTGCCACGGAGCACGCGGTCGGCCATGCGTCATCCTCCCCTTCACCAGCCGAGGGAGCCTCCCTCGGCCTTCACCACCGGGTGTAACGTCTACCCAGCTGACGTATTCCCGGACTCGACGGGCGACTCCCGACGAGGTGTCGGTCGTAACGTGACCGACACCGGAAGTTTGCCGCCCTGATCGGTGAGTGTCCCCTATGACGCCCGGTCCCACACGCCGTTGTGACGCGTCTGCCAGATGTGACTTATGTCACTCTCGGCACATCAATGTTTACATGCAAACCCACCTCACGTACCGGACAAACCGCCCTATCCGGGCATTGTGCTCGCGTCAGGGGCGTGAAGTGCGCCTACTTCTCGGCGGCGGCGTGCGGCGGCGGCTGCACCGGCCACAGCGCCACCAGCCCGGCACCCAGCACCAGCAGGATGCCCACGATCCCGGCCCGCTGCGCGCCGAAGATCGAGGTGAACACCCCGAACAGGGCCGGCGCCAGGAACGACACGGCCCGGCCCGTCGTGGCGTACATGCCGAACAGCTCGCCCTCGCGACCGGGTTCGGCCAGCCGGGCCAGGAACGTGCGCGACGACGACTGCGCCGGCCCGGGGAACAGGGTCAGCAGCAGCCCGAACACCCAGAACATCGTGGGCCCGGAGACGAACAGCAGGACCACACCGGTGACCAGCATCCCCAGCAGCGAGCCGACGATCACCGGCTTGGGACCGACCCGGTCCTCCAGCCGGCCCCCGACCAACGCGCCCAGCGCCGACATCACGTTGGCCGCCACCCCGAAGATCAGCACGTCGGCGGCGCCGATTCCGTACACGGCGACCGCGAGGATCGCGCCGAAGGTGAACACCGCGTTGAGCCCGTCGCGGAACAGGGCGCTGGCGGCCAGGAACCACACAGTGTGCGGGCGGCGCCGGTAGATCGCGGCCAGGTCGGCGAACAGCTTGCGGTAGGAGCCGACGACGCCCAGCCGCGGCGCCCGGTCCGGGTCGGCGGGGATCTCCGGCACCGCCAGCGCCAACGGCAGCGCCGAGACCAGGAACCACCCCGCGGCCACGAGCGCGACCACCCGGACGGGGAAGCCGTCGTCGGTGGGCAGCCCGAGCAGGCCGCCGTCGCCGGAGATGAAGCCGTAGTAGGCGACCAGCAGCAGCACGATGCCGCCGAAGTAGCCCATCGCCCAGCCGAAGCCCGAGACCCGGCCCATGTTCGCCGGCGTCGACACCTGCGTCAGCATCGCGTTGTAGGACACCTGCGCCAGCTCGGCGAACACCGAACCGACCGCCAGCAGCACCAGCCCGAACCACAGGTAGGAGTAGTCGTCGCGGACCCAGAACATCGCGACCATCGTCACGACCGTCAACGCGGTCCACACCAGCGTCGACATCTTGCGCCGGCCCGCGGAGTCGGCCCGCTGCCCGATCACCGGGGCCAGCAGGGCGATCACCAGCCCGGCCCCGCCCACCGCGTAGCCCAGCGCCGCGCCGGCCTCGGGGCGCCCGTCGCCGACGCCGTCGGTCAGGTAGACCGAGAACACGAACGTCAGGATCACGGCGTTGAACGCCGCCGACCCCCAGTCCCAGAAACCCCAGGCCAGGATCCGGCCGCGGGACACCGGGGTGACCGCGTCCGCGGCCGGGGGGGTGCTCACGCGCGGAGCGTAGCGCCGCGTCCCCCGGGGGTGGACGCGGGCGCCACCCACCGTGACCGGCTGCGACGACCGCCGCGGACCGTCCAGCCGGTCGGCCGCCGCCGGCCCCTCGCCCGCCGCTCAGCCGGGCCAGTCGCCGCGCTCGCGCAACACCGAGCGCAACAGGTCCGGCCGGTCCGACAGCAGCCCGTCGACCCCGAGGTCGAGCAGCTCCACCATCTCGGCCGGGTCGTCCACGGTCCACACGTGCACCTCGCGGCCGCTGTCGTGGGCCACCCGCAACAGCGCGGCGTCGACCACGGTCAGCGGCCCGATCCGACGGGGCAGCTGGGCCAGCCGCCCCCGCGCCGGCGGCGCCGGCAACCGCGCCAACGGACCGGGCAGCGCGTCGAGCCACGCCCGCGCCCGCAGCCCCACCGCATCGCGCTGCGACATCGACGTGCACAGCCGCGGACCGCCCCCGACCCGCGCGCTGCGCAACCAGCGGTGGTCGTAACCGCCCACGCACACCCGGTGCCAGCTGTCGGTGCGCTCCAACAGCCCCAGCAGCGGCGCGACCACCGCCGCCGACTTCACCTCGATCGTGATCCGCATTCCGGGCAGCTCGGTCAGCACCTGCTCCAGCGCCGGGATCGGCTCCCGCCCGGCCACCCGCAGCAGAGCCAGCTCGGCGGCCGGCAGCGCGGCGATCGGCCCACCACCGTCGGTGGTGCGGTCGAGCGTGGCGTCGTGGTGCACGACGACCACGCCGTCGGCGCTGGCGTGCACGTCCAGCTCCAGGTACCCGAAGCCCTCCTCGGCGGCCCGGTGGAACGCCGCCAGGGTGTTCTCCAGCCCGGCCAGCTCGTCGACGTGCCAGCCGCGGTGCGCGTAGGCGCGCGGGTAGGGGCCGTCGAAGTAGGGATGGCGCGGGCTCGGGCGCTGCATGCGCTGAGCCTGTCAACCACCTCCGCCCTCACCCGCGCCGGGGCAGGTGCTGACCCTCCTGGTCGAGCAGCCCGACCATCAGGTCGCCGTGCTCGGCGATGCGCGCGGGCAGGTCGTCGGCGGTGAACACCAGGTCGTCGGGCCGGCGGCACCCCTCGACCTCCGCCCAGGTCAGCGGCGTGGCCACGGTCGGGCGGGCCCGCCCGCGCAGCGAGTAGCTGGCGATCGTCGTCTTGTAGGGGTTGTTCTGGCTCCAGTCGACGAACACCTTGCCCCGCCGGCGGGCCTTGGCCATCACCGCGGTGACCGACGACGGCGTCTCGCGGGCCATCGCCTCGGCGACCGCCTTGGCGAACTCCGAGGTCTGCTCCGCGCGCGACACCGACACCGCCAGGTACAGCTGCATGCCCTTGCCCCCGCTGGTGCGCGGGTAGCAGGTCAGCCCGTCGTCGGCGAGCCGGTCGCGGATGCGCACGGCCACCCGCGCGCAGTCGACCACCGTCGTGCCCTCGCCCGGGTCCAGGTCGAACACCACCAGGTCCGGCAGGTTCCGCCCGTCGCGCGGGCCGACCCGCCACTGCGGCACGTGCAGCTCCAGCGCGGCCAGGTTCGCCGCCCACGCCAACCCCTCCTCGTCGGAGAGCACCGGGAAGTCGGCGGTCTCCGACCGCCCACCCGGCGTGCCGACGCGCGCGGTGCGGATCCAGTCCGGGGCGTGGCGCGAGACGTCCTTCTCGAAGAACGACCCCCGCTCGACGCCGTCGGGCCAGCGGACCATCGTCACCGGGCGGTCGCGCAGGTGCGGCAGCATCACCTCGGCGACCGCCAGGTAGTGGGCCAGCACGTCGGCCTTCGTCGTGCCGGTGAGCGGGTAGAGGACCTTGTCCGGGTTGGTCAGCCGGGCCCGGCCCACGCTGCGCCGGGTCGCCCCGCCCGCACGCTGCGGCGTCGATGTCGGCGTCGATGTCGGCGTCGATGGGGTCGGGGCCGAGGCCTCCTCCGCGCCGGTCGCCACCTCCACCCAGTCCGGCGAGCGCCGCCCCACCTCGTAGGTCGAGTCGTCCCGCTTCGCCACCACGTGCGGCAGGCCCTGCGCCGCGGCCGCCCGCACCACCTCCGCCCCGCCGCCGGGGAACGCCGGCGCCACCCGCCAGCGCGCCCCGGCCGGCGCCAGCCGCTCCAGCAGCTCGCGGCGCCGCGCGAACGGCAGACCGCGCACGTCGCGCCCGTCCAGGTGCAGCAGGTCGCCGATCCACAGCTCGCAGCCGCCCGCGCGCTCGGTCAGCTCGCCGTCCAGCAGCACCTCGGTGGCACCCAGCGACGGCCCCAGCTCGCGCAGCTGCGGCACCGCGAGCTCGTCGCCCTCCTCGTCGGTGATCCGCGCGCGACCGCCTTCCACCCGCACCACGACCCGCCGGCCCCCGAAGCCCACCTGCAGCGTCCAGGCCCCGTCGCGGGGGAGCGGGCCGGGGGTGGCCAGCATCGGGCGCGTATCGGCGGGCAGCGGCTCGTACTCGGGCGCGGGGTCCGAGCGGCGCAGCAGCCACTCCTCGCGCCGCTCGCCGCGGTCGGTGCGGATGAACACGAACCGGCCCCGCGCCCGCTGCCCGCTCATCCGGACGATGACCTCGCGGGAGTTCCACTTCTCGGTCTCGTAGGTGCCGGTGTCCCAGATCGTCATCCGCCCGCCGCCGTACTCGCCGGCCGGGATCTCCCCGGAGAACTCCAGGTACTCGATGGGATGGTCCTCGGTGCGCACCGCGAGCCGCACGGTGCCCGGCTCGGCCGGCAGCCCCTTGGGTACCGCCCAGGACGCCAGCACCCCGTCGCGCTCCAGGCGCACGTCCCAGTGCAGCCGGCGGGCGTGGTGCTCCTGGATGACGAACCGGTCGTCGCGGCCCGCGGCGGGCTCGCCCTCGGGCACCGGCTCGGGTGTGCGGGCGGCATCGCGCTTGCGGCGGTACTCCTCCAGCGGCACGGAGCACAGGCTATCGGCCACGGGGGCTTGCGCTGACCCGCGTGCACAGCTGAACATAGGCTCACCTAAAGCTAGGAGTGGCTATGTTCGTGTGCATCTGCGCGGCCGTACCGGACGCCGAGGTCCGGTCGTGCATCGCCGGCGGCGCCCGGACCGTCGAAGAGGTCGGCGACGCCTGCGGCGCCGGGACCGGCTGCGGTTCCTGCCACGGCCGCATCGACACCTTCCTGCTGGCCGCGCAGGACCCCACGGTCGGCCTGCCGCGCACCGCCTGAGGCTCGCCTCGGCAAGGGCCAGCTTGCCCTCTGGCAGGCCATCCTTCCTCGCGCACCACTCCTGACCAGCGCTAACGTTGCCCGTCGTCACCGTGACGGGCAACGAGACAGAGGGAATGGGGACGCGGCCATGAAGGGCGACCCGGAGATCATCGCGCTGCTCAACGAGCAGCTGACCAGCGAGCTGACCGCGGTCAACCAGTACTTCCTGCACGCCAAGATGCAGCAGAACTGGGGCCTGACCAAGCTCGCGGCCTACACGCGCGCGGAGTCGATGGACGAGATGCGCCACGCCGAGCGCATCACCGACCGCATCCTGCTGCTGGAGGGCCTGCCCAACTTCCAGCGGCTGTTCTCGCTGCGCATCGGGCAGAGCGTCGGGGAGATGCTGGAGTCCGACCTGGCCGTCGAGCGCGAGGTCGTCGACCGGCTCCGCCCGGGCATCACGATGTGCCGGGCGAAGGGCGACCACACCACCGCCACGCTCTTCGAGGAGATCCTCGCCGACGAGGAGCACCACATCGACTACATCGAGACGAACCTGTCGCTGCTGGAGCGCCTGGGCGAGCAGCTCTACCTGGCCCAACTGGTCGACCAGCCGCCCACCGCGGGCTGAGCACCGCCGCCTCCGGACCCGGCGCGCCGGGTCCGGAGGCGGGTCGGGCTACGGGATCAGCGCCGGCTGGTCCACGACCCACCGCCACGTCCCGTCCGGCTGCCGGCGGGCGATCTCCACGGTCACCTCGCCGGTGGTCAGCGTGCTCGCGGTGAGCGCCAGGTCGCCGCTGACCAGTGCCGGGTGCTGCCGGCCCGGCACCAGCACCGGCGCCGCCGCCACGAACCGCTCGTAGACCGCGCGGATCTGCGCGTGCCCGCTGGCGAGGCTGCCCGGCGGGAACGCCAGCACGGCGTCCGGCTCGTACAGCGCCACTAGCCCCTCGACGTCGCCGGCGTTGCCGCGCTCGATGAAGTACCGCCCCAGGTCGTTCGGCTCGATGGCCGCGGGTGTGTTCGTCGTGCTCGTCATGGGGATGAGACTGCCGACCAATCACGACATCTGGTGTCGTGTATTCGGATAGGGTCCGCGCATGCGTGCCGACCGGTTGGTCTCGCTCGTGCTGCTGCTGCGCCAGCACGGTCGGCTCTCGGCGCCGGCGCTGGCCCGCGAGCTGGAGGTCTCCACCCGCACCGTGCTGCGCGACATCGACGCGCTGTCCGCGGCCGGCGTCCCCGTCTACGCCGAACGCGGCCGCCTCGGCGGGTTCGCCCTGCTGCCCGGCTTCCGCACCGAGCTCACCGGGCTCAACCACGACGAGGCACTCGCCCTGCTGGTCGCCGGGTCGCGGCGCGGCGCGCAGGCGTTCGGGCTGGGCTCGGCGCTGGCCTCGGCCATGCGCAAGGTCGTCGACGCGCTGCCCGAGAGCGACCGGGCCACCGCGGCGGGCGCGGCCCGGCGGCTGCTCGTCGACGCGGACACCGACCTGCTCGCCCGCTCGCGGGACGTCGAGGAGCTGCCCGACACCGTGGTCGGCGAGGTCCGGCGGGCGGTGCTGGCCGGGCACAAGCTGCGCATCCACTACGCCGCCGCGGACCAGGCCCCCCGGTGGCGCACGGTCGACCCCATCGGCCTGGTCACCGCCCGCGGCCAGGGCTACCTGCTGGCCACCAGGTCCGGCGCGGAACGCACCTACCGACTGTCCCGGGTCCTGGCCGCCGAGGAGCTCACCGAACCCGCGCAGCGACCCGAGCGCGTCGACCTGGACCGGGCGTGGAAGGAGCGCAGCGCCCGGTTCCGCAGCGGCGGCGACCAGGTCACCGTGCGGCTGCGACTGCACCCGGCGCGGTGGGGCGAGCTGGTGGGCACCGCGCTGGCCGTGCGCACCACCGACACCGCCGCCAGCACTGACACCACCAACACCGCCACCGCCGCTGACACGGCCGGCTGGCTGCGGGTGGAGGCGACCTTCCAGGACCGCCGGCACGCCGAGTGGATGCTGTGGCAGCTGGCCACCGACGCCGAGGCGCTCGACCCGCGGTGGCTGCGCACCGCGCTGCACGAGCGCGCCGCCGCGATCACCGCCCGCTACGCGACCGGCTGATCAGCTCGCTTGTGTGCTCGGCTTGTTTTGTTCGGCCCGTCATTCGGCGCAGTGCGGCGCGGACAGGTAGGCGCCCTGGTAGTCCTCGGGCAGGTCGACGTTCTGCATGAGGGTGGCGGCCAGCGCCAGGTTCCGGGTCCCGTCGGTGAACCTCTCGATCCCGGCCGAGTACGCCTGCACGGTCAGCGGATCGGCCGCCTGCACCGTGTCGCGCCCGTCGACGAACGCCTGCCGCGCGCTGGTGAACTCCTCGACGACCTGCCGGAACGCCAACCCGGTCGCGTCGTCGGGAGCGGTGTCGCGCAGCACCGTGAAGTCGGCCAGCGCGGTGTCGGTGATCCCGATGACCCGGTTCACCGCGGCCAGGTAGTCGTTGCGGGCGATCACCGGGTTGCCGGTGGGCTCCACGGACAGGTTCGTCTCACCCAGGCTCACCAGCAGCTCGCCGGAGGCGCACAACCGGTCGACGTAGCGGACCTGGGGGCTGTCCGGCGCGAACGACGCAGGGGCGGTGGGCTGCGGGCCCTGCGCGACGGGCGCGGACGTGGTCGGGGTGACCGGGCCGGGATCCCCGGCCCGCGCGGCCAGCATGGTCCCGAGCGTCACACCGCCGGCCACCAGGACGGCGGCGGCCGCCGCGACGGCGATGCGGACGCCCTTGCGCCGCGGTCGGGTGTCGCCGGCGAGCGTCGCGGCGGGGCCCGGTGGCGGTGTGAAGTCGGCCGGCCCCGCCCCGCGCAGCCCGACCGCGATCCGCTGCGCCGTCGGCCGGCGCCCGGGGTCCTTGTCCAGGCAGGCCCGCACCAGGTCGAGCAGCGACCCGGGCACCCCGGACAGGTCCGGTTCGCCCTGCACGATCCGGAACAGCGCCGCGGCCGGCTGGTCGGCGGCGAACGGGCTGTGCCCGGTGGCCGCGAACACCAGCGTCGAGCCCAGCGCGAACACGTCGGTCGGCGGGCCGCCGGTGCCCGTGCCGGAGATCTGCTCGGGCGCCATGTACTCCGGGGTGCCCACCATCTGCCCGGTCCCGGTGAGCTGGGTACCGCCCGCGGACCAGGCGATGCCGAAGTCGATGACCTTCGGGCCGGTGGGGGAGAGCAGCACGTTCGCCGGTTTCAGGTCGCGGTGCACCAGCCCGGCGGCGTGGATCGCACCCAGCGCCTCGGCCAGCCCGTGCGCCAGCGCCAGCACCCGCGCGGGGGGCATCGGACCCGTGGTCGCGACGGCGTCGGCCAGCGACGGCCCGTCGACGAACTCGGTGGCCAGCCACGGCTGGTCGGCCTGCGGGTCGGCGTCGAGCACACGGGCGGTGAACAGCCCCGCCACCGACAGCGCCGCGGAGACCTCCCGGCGGAAGCGGTGCCGGAACCCGGTGTCCCCGGCCAGGTCGTCGCGGATCACCTTGACCGCCGCGCGCCGCCCCTCCGGGGTCCGGCCCAGGTACACCCGGCCCATCCCGCCGACCCCGAGGCGGGCCTCGAGCCGGAAGCGACCCAGCCACTCCGGGTCGTCGGGCTGCAGGGGCTCCACGCCGGCCAGCCTAGAGACCGACCCCGCGGCGCACGTCAGCGAGATTACGCATCACGCTCGGTGACCGACGCGGTGGGTGACCCGGCACGGGATCAGTCATTGCACGGGGTCAGTCATTGCAGTGCGGGGCGACCGACGCGGCGCGCAGGTACTCGTCGGGGATCGTCATGGCCTGCACGATCGTGCCCGCGAACAGAAGATTGCGGGTACCCGCGGCGAACCGGTCGGTCGCCGACGCGTACTCCGGAACGCCCAGCTCGTCGGCGTCGCGCACGGTGTCGCGGGCCTCGGTGAACGCGGTGCGCGCGTCGGTGAACTCCTCGACGATCTGCCCCAGCGCCACCTCCAGGTCGGGGGTGGGGGCGTCCTCGCGCAGCGCGGTGAAGTCGACCAGCACCGACTCGGTGACCGCCAGGGAGCGCTCCAGGGCGCCCAGGAAGTCCCGCCGCGCCGCGACGGGGTCGTCCAACGCGGGCGGGGGGACGACGGCGCTGCCGGCGATGCTGCTGACCAGGTCGCCCGAGCCGCAGAAGCGGTCCATGAACACCGCCTCCGGGCCGCGCGGGTCGATCGGCGGACCGGGCGGCGGACCGGGCACCGACGCCGGCGCGGCCGCCGGCGTGACGGCGGGGGCGCTCGCGGGGGGAGCGTCGAACGGGTCGACCAGCACGAACGCCGCCGTGCCCGCCCCGGCCAGCGCGAGCACGGCCGCCGCGACCACCAGCGCGGTCCGCAGCCGGCGCGGGGGCCGGGCGTCCGACGGCGCCACCGGGTCGGCCCTGCGCTCGTGGTCGAGCGCGAGCGGTGCGCCCGTGCGCAGCGAGGCAGCGATCTGCTGGGCGCTGGGCCGGCGCCGCGGGTCCTTGTCCAGGCACGCCGCCACGAGGGAGCGCACCGACCCGGGCACCCCGCTCAGGTCGGGCTCGGTCTGCACGATCCGGTACAGCACGGCCGCGGTGCTGGGCGCGGCGAACGGGCTGTGCGCGGTGGCCGCGTAGACCAGGATCGTGCCCAGGGCGAACACGTCCACCGGCGGGCCGGCGGGGCCGGTGCCGGAGATCTGCTCGGGCGCCATGTACTCCGGTGTGCCCACCGCCTCACCGGTCGCCGTCAGCTGGGTGCTCTCCGCCGACCAGGCGATCCCGAAGTCGATGACCTTCGGGCCGGTGGGGGAGAGCAGCACGTTCGCCGGTTTCAGGTCGCGG
>NZ_JAHDTH010000105.1 GCF_018531445.1 Pseudonocardia lacus | reverse complement strand
CCGCGCCGCCGGGCACCCGCACCCGGGCGAGCGCGCCGTCGGCGGCGTCGTGCAGGGCGAACACACCGGGGCAGGCGTCTGGGCGGACGGGCACGGCGCCACTGTAGGCACACCCGAGCGGGCGACGCGCTCCGACGAGCGGCCCGTCACAAGGCTTGACGGGGCGTCCGCGCGGCACGGACAGTGGCCCGGAACGAACGCCGCACGAACGCCGCACCACCACAACCGAATACGGCGAGCGGGACCCAGGAAGCCGGTGCGAGTCCGGCGCGGTCCCGCCACTGTCACCGGGGAGCAGACCCCGCCGACGGCCACGGGGAGACCCGGAAGGCCGGGGCGCGCGCTGATCCGGGAGCCAGGACACTGACCCGCCCGCCGCGCACCCTCCAGCCCCGACGAGGATCGGGAGGAAGGCACCTCCATGGGCCCCCACGTGCCGGGCACCGCCCCGGGCACCCCCGTCGTCGTCCTGCTGTCCACCTCGGACACGGACCTGCTCTCCGCGCGCTCCTCGCAGGCCGCCTACCGGCTCGCCAACCCCGCCCGCACCCCCGCCGAGGACCTCCCCGCGCTGCTCGACGGGGCCGACGTCGTGGTCGTGCGGATCCTGGGCGGCAGCCGGATGTGGTCCGAGGGGCTGGCCGCGGCCCGCGCCTCCGGGCTGCCCGTGGTCGCGCTCGGCGGGGAGCACGCGCCCGACGCGGAGATGATGGAGCAGTCCACGGTGCCCGCGGGGGTGGCCGCGGAAGCGCACACCTACCTCGCCCAGGGCGGCCCGGCAAACCTGGCCCAGCTGCACGCGTTCCTGTCCGACACGCTGCTGCTGACCGGGCAGGGCTTCGAGCCGCCGGTGCAGCTGCCGGCCTGGGGGATCCTGGAGCGCGACGCCCGTCCGGTCGACGGTCCCGTCGTGGCGGTCCTCTACTACCGCGCCCAGCAGCTCGCCGGGAACACCGCCTACGTCGAGGCGCTGTGCTCCGCGCTGGAGGACGCCGGCGCCCGGCCGCTGCCGGTGTACTGCGCGTCCCTGCGCCAGGCCGAGCCCGCGCTGCTGCGCACGCTGGCCGGGGCCGACGCCATGGTCGTCACGGTGCTGGCCGCCGGGGGCACCAAGCCCGCCGGGGCGTCGGCCGGCGGCGAGGACGAGGCCTGGGACGTCGCCGAGCTGGCCGCGCTGGACGTGCCGATCCTGCAGGGGCTGTGCCTGACCAGCAGCCGGGCCTCCTGGGCCGAGAGCGACGACGGGCTCTCGCCGCTCGACGTGGCCACCCAGGTCGCCGTCCCGGAGTTCGACGGGCGGCTGATCACGGTGCCGTTCTCGTTCAAGGAGTTCGACGCCGACGGGCTCACGGTCTACGTGCCCGACCCCGAGCGGGCCGCCCGCGTCGCCGGGATCGCCGTGCGCCACGCCCGGCTGCGCCACATCCCCAACGCCGACAAGCGCATCGTGCTGATGATGTCGGCCTACCCCACCAAGCACGCCCGCATCGGCAACGCGGTCGGCCTGGACACCCCGGCGAGCGCGATCGCGCTGCTGCGGGCGATGGGCGAGGCCGGCTACGACATCGGCGGGGACGGCGGGGGGCTGCCCGGCGTCGTCGCGGGCGACGGCGACGCGCTGATGCACGCGCTGATCGCCGCCGGCGGGCAGGACCCCGACTGGCTCACCGAGGAGCAGCTCTCCGGCAACCCGATCCGGATCTCCGCGCGGCGCTACCGCGGCTGGTTCGAGGGGCTGCCCGACGACCTGCGCGCCGGCGTCGAGGAGCACTGGGGCCCCGCGCCCGGCGAGCTCTACGTCGACGGGGACGACATCGTCGTGGCGGCGCTGTCGGCCGGGAACGTGCTGCTGATGGTGCAGCCGCCGCGCGGGTTCGGGGCCAACCCGGTGGCGATCTACCACGACCCCGACCTGCCGCCCTCGCACCACTACCTGGGCGCCTACCGCTACCTGGCCGCGCCGCGCGCGGAGGGCGGATTCGGCGCGGACGCGATCGTGCACCTGGGCAAGCACGGCAACCTGGAGTGGCTGCCGGGCAAGACGATGGGGATGAGCGCCTCCTGCGGCACCGACGCCGCGCTGGGTGACCTGCCGCTGGTCTACCCGTTCCTGGTCAACGACCCGGGCGAGGGCACACAGGCCAAGCGGCGCGCGCACGCCACCCTGGTCGACCACCTCATCCCGCCGATGGCCCGCGCCGAGACCTACGGCGACATCTCCCGGCTGGAGCAGCTGCTCGACGAGCACGCCAACATCTCCGCGCTCGACCCGGCCAAGCTGCCCGCGATCCGCCAGCAGATCTGGACCCTGATGAAGGCCGCCCAGATGGACCACGACCTCGGGCTGTCCGACCGCCCCGAGGAGGACGTCTTCGACGACATGCTCCTGCACGTCGACGGCTGGCTCTGCGAGATCAAGGACGTGCAGATCCGCGACGGCCTGCACGTGCTGGGCGCCGCCCCCGCCGGCGACGGGCGCGTCGAGCTGGTGCTGGCGATGCTGCGGGCCCGCCAGATGTGGGGCGGGGAGATCAGCCTGCCCGGCCTGCGCGAGGCGCTGGGGCTGGGGGAGGACGAGGCCAAGGCCCGCGTCGACGACGTGGAGGCCCGCGCGCACGCGCTGGTCGCGGACATGGAGGCGGCCGGGTGGGACCCGGCCGCGGCGCCCGGGGTCGTCGCCGCCCGCGAGCCCCACGCCGACCCGGCGGTCGTGCGGGTGCTGGAGTTCGCCGCGACCGAGGTCGTGCCCCGACTGGCCGGCACCGCCGACGAGCTGACCCGCGTGCTGCACGCCCTCGACGGCGGGTTCGTCCCCGCCGGGCCGTCCGGGTCGCCGCTGCGCGGCCTGATCAACGTGCTGCCGACCGGGCGCAACTTCTACTCGGTCGACCCGAAGGCGGTGCCCTCGCGGCTGGCCTGGGAGACCGGGCAGGCGATGGCGGAATCGCTGGTCGCGCGCTACGTCGAGGACCACGGCGAGCACCCGCGCAGCGTCGGGCTCTCGGTGTGGGGCACCAGCGCCATGCGCACGTCCGGAGACGACGTCGCCGAGGTGCTGGCGCTGCTGGGGGTGCGCCCGGTGTGGGACGAGGCCAGCCGCCGCGTCACCAGCCTGGAGGTGATCGACCTCGCCGAGCTGGGCCGCCCGCGCATCGACGTGACCGTGCGGATCTCGGGCTTCTTCCGCGACGCGTTCCCGCACGTGCTGGCCCTGCTCGACGACGCGGTGCGGCTCGTCGCCGGCCTCGACGAGCCGGCCGAGCAGAACTTCGTGCGCGCCCACGACGACGGCGAGCGCCCGGTGCGGATCTTCGGCTCCAAGCCGGGCACCTACGGCGCCGGGCTGCTGCAGCTCGTCGAGTCGCGCAACTGGCGCGACGACGCCGACCTCGCCGAGGTCTACAGCACCTGGGGCGGCTACGCCTACGGCCGCGACCTGGACGGCGTGCCCGCCCGCGGCAAGATGGAGTCCGCCTACCGGCGGATCGCGGTGGCGGCCAAGAACACCGACACCCGCGAGCACGACATCGCCGACTCCGACGACTACTACCAGTACCACGGCGGCATGGTCGCCACGGTCCGCGCGCTGACCGGCACCGCGCCCGCCGCCTACGTGGGCGACTCCACCCGTCCCGAGGCGGTGCGCACCCGCACCCTCCACGAGGAGACCGCCCGGGTGTTCCGCGCCCGCGTCGTCAACCCGCGGTGGATGGAGGCCATGCGCCGGCACGGCTACAAGGGCGCGTTCGAGATGGCCGCCACCGTCGACTACCTGTTCGGCTGGGACGCCACCACCGGTGTGATCGCCGACTGGCAGTACGAGAAGCTCACCGCCGAGTACGTGCTGGACCCGGTCAACCGCAAGTTCCTCGACGAGTCCAACCCCTGGGCGCTGCACGGGATGATCGAACGGCTGCTGGAGGCGGTGGACCGCGACCTGTGGGAGCACCCCGAGCAGGCCACCCTGGACGCCCTGCGCCAGATCTACCTGGAGACCGAGGGCGACCTGGAAGGTGAGTGAGCACGACACCGCGAGCCGCACCGTCCTGGTCATCGGGATCGGGGCGGGCGACCCCGAGCACCTGACGCTGCAGGCCGCGGCGGCGATCGGGCGCGCCGAGGTGTTCTTCGAGATCGACAAGGGGATCGCCGACCTGGCCGGTCTGCGCGCCACGCTGCTGGCCCGCCACGCCCGCCCGGACCACCGGGTGGTGACCGCGCCGGAGATCCCGCGCGAACGCGACCCCGCCGACTACCGCGCCGAGGTCGCCGACTGGCAGGCCGCCCGGGCCGGGGCCTACGCCGCGATGATCACCGCGGCGCTGCCGCCCGGCGCTGTCGGCGCGTTCCTGGTCTGGGGCGACCCCGCGCTCTACGACGGCACCCTGCGCCTGCTGCAGGGCGTCGCTTCGCGGACCGACCCTCCGCTGCACGTCGAGTCGATCCCCGGCATCAGCAGCGTGCAGGCGCTGGCCGCCGCGCACGGGCTGATCCTCAACCGGGTCGGCGAGCCCGTCCTGGTCACCACCGGCCGCCGGCTGGCCGAGCGCGGCATGCCCCGCGACGTGCCCGACGTCGTGGTCATGCTCGACGGGCGGACCGCCTTCGCCGACCTGCCCGACACCGACCTCGACATCTACTGGGGCGCCTACCTGGGCACCCCGCGCCAGGTGCTGGTCGCGGGCGACCTGCGCGCCGTCGCCGACGAGATCGTGGCGGTGCGCGCGGCGGCCCGCGCCGAGGCCGGTTGGATCATGGACACCTACCTGCTGCGCAGGCGGGGGATCAGCGAGGGCTGAGGGCCGGGACGATGACGGCGTCGACCATCCCCGCGTAGTCGTTCGGGGGAGCGCCCGGGCCGTTGGTGACGTCGGTGCGCACGACCACGACGAGGTCGAGGTCGGGCACGACCTCGATGAGCTGGCCGCCGAACCCGGCCGCGGCGAACGCCGGGTGGCCACCCGCGGTGCCCACCCACCACTGGTAGCCGTAGCCGGGCAGCTGCCTGCCGCCGGTGCCGACGTGCGCGCTGGTGGCCGCGGTGATCCACTCGGCGGACACGACGCGCTCGCCGTCCCACGTGCCGCCGGCCAGGTACAGCCGCCCGATGGCCAGCATCTCCTCGGCGGTCAGCGCCAGCCCGGTACCGCCCTTCTGCCGGCCCTGCGGGTCGGCGTCCCAGGTCGGGGCGGCGAACCCGAGCGGGCCGAACAGCACCTCGTGGGCGTAGTCCAGGGCCGAACGCCCGGTGGCCTCGGTCAGCACCGCGGACAGCAGGTGGGAGCCGGCCGTCGAGTAGGCGAAGCGGTCGCCGGGCGGGCCCTGCGGAGGGAGGGTGAGGGCGTGCGCGGCCCAGTCGTCGGCCGGGGTGGGACCGTGCGCGGCCAGCGCGTCGTCGGTGGCGATCCCGGCGGTCATGGTCAGGACCTGCCGCAACGTCGCCGAGCGCACCGCCTCCGGCATCGTCGGGGCCAGGTCCGGCAGCAGCTCGGCCAGCGTCTGCTCGACGCCGCCGATCTCCCCGCGGTCGATCGCGATCCCGATCAGCGTGGCCATCACGCTCTTGGTCACCGACCGGGCCGCGCCCCGGCTGCCCGGCGTGCCGCGCACGTAGCGGCGTTCGCCCCGGACGTCGACGATGACGGCCCGCACCCGGTCGTGGCGGCTGCTGCCGCCGTCGTCGAGGAAGGCGTCGATCCGCGCCGCCAGGCCCGGCGCGTCGTTCCGGGCCATCGGCCGCACCGCCGCCGACGCCGAGCAGCCCACCAGCACCACGAGCACGGACAGCAGCACGAGCAGGGAGCTGGACCGGCCGGTCCGTCGCATGGCACCTCCTCGTCGAGATCACCAGTCTCACGTCCGGACGGGCGCCGACACCAGAGCGCCGGCCGGAAGATCGGGCAGCGGGGACGCCGCCCTCCTCCTCCCTGCGGGGCGCCGGTTGGACGAGAGCCGCTCTCGTGCGACCAGGTTGGACGAAAGCCACTCTCGTTCCGTCGGGCCCGCGGAGCGGGGCGCGTGGGTGAGTGCCGCAGGCGCGAGCCCAGGGGAGCACGTGCCGCTGCGGTGTCCTCGCAGCCCCTGCGGTGTCCTCGCAGCTCCCGGGGTGTGATCGCAGCGCGCCAGCGCGCTGCGACATCCTCGCCGGCGCTGCGATATCCCCTACCAGCGCTGCGACGTCTCCTACCAGCGCTGCGAGGACACGCCAGCCTGCGCGGACACCCGCCCTTCATTGCGTCGGGCCGCACGAGCGCGGCTCTCGTCCGATCCCGCCGAGCGAGCGCGGCTCTGGTCCAACTCGGCGGCGTCCTTGGGGAGCGGGCGGGGTGGCACGAGCGCGGGTCTCGTCCGGCCTGGTTGAGCGAGAGCGGCTTCGTGCAACCCGGATAACGTCGCGACATGGGCTCACCGGCGGTCGGTGCTCGTCCGATCAGCGGGTCAAACTAGATTCTAGTTTCGATATTCTCGGGCGGCCGGGCGATGGGGCTTAGGGGGCGCGCGAGGATGTCGATCGCACTCACCGACGAGCAGCGCGCGCTGGCGGCGGCCGCCGCCGGCTTCGTGGAGCGGGCCGCGCCGACCGCACGTACCAGGGAATCCTTCGACGCGCTCGCGGCGGGGGAGCGACCGGGGCACTGGCCCGACCTGGTCGCGCAGGGCCTGCACGCCGTGCACCTCGGCGAGGACGTCGGGGGACAGGGCGGCGACCTCACCGACCTCGCGGTGGTGCTCGAACAGGCCGGCCGGCTGCTGCTGCCCGGGCCGTTCGTGCCGACCGTGCTCGCCGGCGCGGTCGCCGGCCTGGCCCCGGTCAGCGACCGGCGCACCGCGCTGCTCACCGACCTGGCCGCGGGCGCCACGGCGGCGCTGGTGCCGGCCGGGGCGGGGCTGCGGGCCGCTCGCGCCGACGACGGCTGGGTGCTGAGCGGGCGCACCGATCCGCTGGCCGGGCTGCTCGCCGCCGAGGTGCTCGTGGTGGGTGCCGCCGGCCCGCAGGGGCCGGTCTGGCTGCGGCTGGCCGCGGCGGCCGCGTCCCCCGTCCGGGAGCAGGGGGTCGACCTCACCCGCGACCTCGGCCGCCTGCAGCTCGACGGGCTCGCCGTGGGCGACGGGGCGGACCTGGGCGCGATCGACCCGGATGCCGCCGAGGCCACCGTGCTCGCCCTGCTCGCCGCCGAGGCCGCCGGGGTGATGCGCTGGTGCGTCGAGGCCGCGGTGGAGCACGTCGCGACCCGCGAGCAGTTCGGCCGCCCGGTCGGCTCGTTCCAGGCGGTCAAGCACAAGGCCGCGCGGCTGTTCGTCGCCACCGAACTCGCCGCCGCGGCCGCCTGGGACGCCGTGCGCAGCCTCGGGCAGGACCCCGACCAGCGGGGCATCGCCGTGGCCGCAGCGGCGGTGACCGCGATCGCCGGCGCCGCCGACGCCGCGCTGGAAGCCGTCACGCTGTTCGGCGGCATCGGCTACACCTGGGAGCACGACGCGCACCTGTACTGGCGGCGCGCGCTGGGCACCGCGGCGGCCACCGGCCCGGCCGACCGCTGGACGTCGGCCTGCGGCGAGGCCGGGCTGCGGGCGCGCCGCACGGCCGAGCTCGATCTGCCGGTGCGCATCGACCAGGACGACCCGACCTTCCGGGCGGGCGTCGCCGCGGCCCTCGACGAGGCGCTGGCGCAGCCCGAACCCGACCGGCGGCACGCGGCGCTCGTCGGGGCCGGGCTCGTGTCGGCGCACTGGCCGGCGCCGTGGGGGCGCGGCGCGAGCGCCGAGCAGCAGGTCGTGATCGTCCAGGAGTACGCCCGCCGCGGGCTGACCCCGCCGACGACGGTGATCGGCGAGTGGGCAGTGCCGACGATCCTGGCCCACGGCACCGACGCGCAGAAGCGGCGCTTCGCCGAACCCACGCTGCTCGGCGAGGTCGTGTGGTGCCAGCTGTTCTCCGAGCCCGGCGCGGGCTCGGACCTGGCCTCGCTGGCCACCCGCGCGGCGAAGGTCGACGGCGGCTGGCGGTTGACCGGCCAGAAGGTGTGGACCTCCGGCGCGCACGAGGCCGACTGGGGCATCTGCCTGGCCCGCAGCGACCCGCAGGCGCCCAAGCACAAGGGCCTGAGCTACTTCCTGGTCGACATGCGCTCGCCCGGCGTCGACGTCCGCCCGCTGCGCCAGGCCACCGGGGCCGCGCACTTCAGCGAGGTCTTCCTCGACGACGTGTTCGTGCCCGACGACCTGCTGGTCGGCGAGCCCGGCCAGGGGTGGCGGCTGGCCACCACCACGCTGGCCAACGAGCGGGTGACGATCAGCTCGTCGCTGGGCGCCGGGCGCACCGACGCCGTCCGCGACCTGCTGGCCAAGGCCCCGCCCGGGCCCGGCCGCGACGCCGGGGTCCGCGCCTTCGGACGGTTGCAGGCGCGGTCCACGGCGATCTCGGCGCTCACCCTGCGCGAGACGCTGCGCCGGATGACCGGCCAGCAGCCCGGCGTCGGCTCCAGCGTCGCCAAGGTCGCCTCCGCGGAGCTGTCGCGCGCCGCTGCCACGGCGATGGTCGCGCTGGGCGGCCCGGAGGCCGCGGCGCGCACCGGACCCGGCGACCCGGCCGACGTCGTGCTGTCCGTGCCGGCCCAGCTGCTCGGCGGCGGCACCGTCGAGATCCAGTTGAACGTCGTGGCGGAGCGCATCCTGCGGCTCCCGCGCGGCTGATGGGCCCGCCGCCGGCGGGCATGTGGGGCAAACGGCGGCGACCGCACGGGCACCGCGTCGACTACCGTTCGGCGCAACCGAGGTGGACGAGGAGCGGGATGGCGCGGCAGGCCGAGGGCTCCGGGGCGGGGCCGGTCGAGGAGATGCCGCAGTGGCAGCTCGCCCGCCGCGGGCGCATCGTCGAGGCCGCGGCCGCCGCGCTGGACGAGCAGGACTACGAGCAGATCCAGATCCGCGACATCGCGCAGTCCGCCGGCGTCGCGCTGGGCACCCTGTACCGCTACTTCACCTCCAAGGAGCACCTCTACGCCGAGGTGCTGGAGCGGTGGGCCACCGAGGGGCAGCCGCTGGGCACCCGCTACGCGGACCTGGACGACGTCGAGCGCATCCGGGCCCGGGTGCGCCGGGTGATCCGGGCGTTCGAGCACCAGCCGCGCTACTACAAGCTGCAGCTGCTGCTGCTCAACAGCTCCGACGCCAACGTGCGCGACCTGCTGGGCCGGTTCACCGAGTCGGCGACCTGCTGGCTCGTGCACGACCTGGCCGTGCTGGGCCCGACCGAGGCCGCCGACGTGGCCGACATGGTCTGGTCGATCATCTCCACGATGCTGACCGGAGCGGTGTACCGGGGCCGTCCGATGGCCGACGTCTACCGGGTCTGCGACGGCTTCGTGGACCTGCTGGTGCCCCGGCTGCGCGCGGCCCAGCGGGCGGCGGTCGACGGCCGGTAGGGCCGGACGACGCCGTGTACCCCCGCGAGCCGCGCGTCGGGTTCACCTCCCGGTCCCGCACCGCCCGTAGCGTGGACGCCCGTGGGGAGTGAGCCGTTCGCCGCGGCGCCCGAGCTGGTCGCCGACCTGGTCGCGCTGCGACGGCGGCTGCACGCGGCACCCGAGGTCGGGCTGGACCTGCCGGGCACGCAGCGGGCCGTGCTGGACGCCGTCGACGGGCTCGACCTGGAGGTCGGCACCGGTCGGGGGCTCAGCTCCGTCGTCGCGGTGCTGCGCGGCGGGCGGCCCGGCCCGGTGGTCCTGCTGCGCGCCGACATGGACGCGCTGCCGGTGCGCGAGGCGACCGGCCTGGACTACGCCTCCGCCACCGGCGCGATGCACGCGTGCGGCCACGACCTGCACGTCGCCGGCCTGGTCGGCGCGGCCCGGCTGCTGCACGCCCGCCGCGACGAGCTGCCCGGCTCGGTGGTGCTGGCGTTCCAGCCCGGCGAGGAGGGCCACGGCGGCGCGCGGCGGATGCTCGCGGAAGGGCTGCTGGCGGCGGCGGGCGAGCGGCCGGTCGCGGCCTACGCCGTGCACGTCGACTGCACGACCGACCGCGGGCGGTTCGCCACCCGGGCCGGCCCGGTCATGGCCGGCGCCAGCGGGATGACCCTGCGGGTCCGCGGGACCGGCGGGCACGCCGCCCGGCCGCAGGACGGCGTCGACCCGGTGCCGCCCGCGGCCGAGATCGTGCTGGCGGTGCAGACCTTCGTCGCGCGCCGGGTCCCCGCGGCCGACCCGGCCGTGGTCTCCGTGGTGCGGCTGGCCACCGCCCCGTCCGCCGGCAATGTCATCCCGGAGGACGTGGAGATCGGGCTGAACATCCGCACGCTGTCGCGGGAGACGCTGGCACTGGTCCGGGACGGGCTGCCGGTGCTGGCGTCGGGCATCGGGAACGCGCACGGCTGCCGGGTCGACGTCGAGTTCCGGGCCTCCTACCCGGTCACCCACAACGACGCCGGGGAGACCGCGCGGGTACTGGCGGCCCTCGACGAGCTGCACGGCCCGGGGGCGGTGCAGCGCCTCGCCGCGCCGTCGATGGCCTCGGAGGACTTCGCCTACGTGCTCGACGAGGTGCCGGGCACGATGGTCTTCCTCGGGGCCCGGCCGCCGGGTGACGCGCGGCGGGGCGCGCCGCCGGCGATGCACTCGTCGACGGCGCTGTTCGACGACTCGGTGCTGGGCGTGCAGGCGGCGGCGCTGGCCGAACTGGCGTGGCGACGGCTCGCGGGCCCCGGCGGGCATCCGGTAGACGGGTGACAGCGTCCTCGTGACGCGCCGGCCGGGCCGATCTGTGATTCGGCCAGGTCGCAGACCCGGAGGTGCCGTCGCAGCCCGCCGGCGGGCTGCGACCACCCAGCCAGCGCTGCGACGCCCAGCCAGCGCTGCGAGGACGCCACCCCGCCCGGCCTCGCCGGCCGCGGAGCGGCCTCGAAGCCCCTCCTCAGCCCTGCTCGTCGGGCAGCCGGTCGTTGAGGTAGTCGTCGTAGGCGGACAGGTCCAGGAAACCGTGCCCGCAGTAGTTGAACAGGATGACCTTCTCCTCGCCGGTCTCCTTCGCCGCGAGCGCCTCGTCGATCGCCGCGCGGATGGCGTGCCCGCACTCCGGCGCGGGGATCTTGCCCTCGGTCCGGGCGAACACGACCGAGGCCTCGAAGACCTTGCCCTGCGGGTAGGCGACCGCCTCCATGCGGCCGTCGCGGACGAGCGCGGAGATCAGTGGGGAGTCGCCGTGGTAGCGCAGGCCGCCGGCGTGGATCGAGGGCGGGACGAAGTCGTGCCCGAGCGAGTACATCGGCAGCAGCGGCGTCAGCCCCGCGGTGTCGCCGAAGTCGTAGCCGAAGGACCCCTGCGTCAGGGTCGGGCAGGACGACGGCTCGACCGCGAGCAGCCGCACGCCCGCGTCCGGGACGAACGGGAACGCGATGCCGCCCAGGTTCGACCCGCCGCCGCAGGGCGCGATGACGACGTCGGGCAGCCGCTCCCCGGCCAGCTCCAGCTGCTGCTTGGCCTCCAGCCCGATCACCGTCTGGTGCAGCAGCACGTGGTTGAGCACCGAGCCGAGCGCGTAGTGGGAGTCGGCGCGGCCGGCGCAGTCGCGCACCGCGTCGGATATTGCCGCGCCCAGCGACCCGGGGTGGGTCGGGTCGTCGACCGGGGACGCGACGACCTCACCGCCCCAGGTCTGGATGGCCACGCGCCGGTAGGGCTTCTGCTCGTAGGACGCGCGCACCATGTAGACCTTCAGGTCCAGGTCGAACTGCGCGCAGGCGAACGCCAGCGCCGTGCCCCACTGGCCGGCGCCGGTCTCGGTGGTCAGCCGGGTGATGCCCTCGGCGTGGTTGTAGAACGCCTGCGGGACCGCCGTGTTGGTCTTGTGGCTGCCCGGGGGCGAGACCGACTCGTCCTTGAAGTAGATCCGCGCCGGGGTGCCCAGCGCCTGCTCCAGGCGCACCGCGCGGACCAGCGGGGTGGGGCGCCACAGCCGCAGGATGTCCAGCACCTCGCCGGGCACGTCGATCCACGGCTCGGTGCTGACCTCCTGGCCGATGAGCTCCATCGGGAACAGCGGCGCCAGGTCGTCGGGCCCGACCGGCTCGCGGGTGCCGGGGTGCAGCGGCGGTTGCGGTGGTGAGGGCAGGTGGGGGACGACGTTGAACCACGCGCTGGGGATCTGGTCGGGTGCCATCGTCCACCGGGTCATGGGGGCAGGCTAGTGACGGCCCGTCCCGCCGCGAAGCCCCTCGACCAGGTGAGGGCACCTATCGGAACCGCGCCCCGGGCGTGACGAGGCGGTGCAGGCCGACCATCTCCAGCACGTGCATCACCGCCGAGCGCGGCGAGGCGCGCAGTTCCACCGGCTCGCCGCCGGGGGTCAGCTCGGCCAGCTCGAACAGCAGCTGGACCCCGGCGCTGGCCAGGCCGGTGACCGCTTCGAGGTCGATGGTGAGCGGGTGGGCGCCGCCCCGGCAGGCCGCGATCGCCTGGGCGCGCAGCTCCGCGACGGCCGTCGCGTCGATCCACCCGTCCAGCTCCAGGTGGGCGCGCTCGGAGCGCTCGTTGCGCACGATGCGCAGCCCGACCCGGGGATCGGCGCCCTCCGCACCGTCCTCGGCGCCGGCCGACGGGATCCCCGCGGTCAGCCGCAGCACGGTGGGTACGCCGACGGCGCGGTCCATCGACACGACGGTGCCCTCGGCGGTCCGCTCGATCTCGCAGAGGTCGGTCGTCTCCCGCATCATCGCCAGCCCGCGCCCGGAACCCGTGCGGGCCACCGCGTCGTGGGGCCGCCACCGGCCTCGGTCGGCGACGGTCACCGCGACCCGGCCGATCCGGTCGTGCTCGACGTCGACCTCCACCGGGCCCGGGCCGTCGGGGTAGGCGTGCTCGACGACGTTGGCCACCGCCTCGCCGACCGCGAGCTGGAGGTCGAGCGCGTCGGCCTCGTCGACGCCCACCTCCGACAGCCACCGGTGCAGGCGGTGGCGCACGGCGCGCTCCGAACCGAGGACGGCCTCCAGCTCCAGGTGCAGCGGCGGGGTGGGGTCGGTCAGGCGGAGCGTGAGCACCGAGACGTCGTCGTCGTAGCCGTCGCCGGCCATGCCCTCCAGCGCGGCCTGGCAGAGCAGGTCGACCGGATCCCCCTCGGCACTGCCCGGGTCGGCACTGCTGGCACCGGCGTGCGCGACGACCTCCCGCAGCATGTCCGCTCCCGCTCTCGGGGCGCGCCGCCGGCGCTCGACCAGCCCGTCGGTGTAGAGCATCACCAGATGCCCCGGCCGCAGCGGCACCGACGCGACCTCCGGGGGGTCGCCGGCGACCGCGAGCGGGCCGCCCCCGGGCAGCTCCAGGTAGGAGGCCCAGCCGCCGGGCGCGACCACCAGCGGCGGCGGGTGGCCGCAGCTGGCGTACTCCAGGGTGGCGGCCGCCGGGTCGACCACGGCCAGGCACACGGTGCTGCCGGCGGCGGCGGGCACCCGAGCGGCGAACCGGTCGAGCCGGGCGATGACCTCGGCGATGCCCCACCCGTCGAGCAGCAGCTGGGTCATCACCGCGCGCAGCTGGCCCATGACCCCGGCCGCGTCCGGGCCGTGCCCGACGACGTCGCCGACCATGACGGCCACCCGGTCGTCGGGCAGGGCCACGGCGTCGAACCAGTCGCCGCCTGCGGCGTTCTCGTCGCCGGCCACCAGGTAGTGCGCCGCCATGCGGACCCGGGGCAGCAGCGGCAGCCGGGCGGGCAGCATCGAGCGCTGCAGCGCCCACACCACCTCCCGCGCCGACCGGTAGCGCTCCGCCGAGCGGTCGGCCGCGGCCTCGGCCTCGCGGCGGGCCACGACGATCCCGGTGACGTCCACGGCGTGCGCGATGACCCCGCGCTCGGACCCGACCGTCGTCGGGTGCATGGAGAAGCTCAGGAACACCTCGTCGAGGTTCGCGGTGCCGCGGCGGTCGAACAGCATCCGCCGCTCCTGGGCCTGCACCGGCTCGCCGGTCGCGTAGACCCGGTCGAGCAGCTCGGCGATGCGCTGGTCGCCCAGCTCGTGGAAGGCCTCGGCGAAGGGCAGGCCCACCAGGTCGCGGCCCGGGCCGGTCAGCAGGAACACCGCCTTGTTGACCGCGCGGACCACGTGGTGCGGGCCGCTGAACACCGCCACCGCGGCGGCCAGCTCGTCGAACACCTGCACGACGAGGTCGGCGTCGACCGGTAACGGCCCCGGCGCGGCGCTGCTGGTCACCTCTGGCACTTCGGACACCGGTCTCGCACCCTCGTCGTTCGGCGGGCACTCCCGCGGATCCCCTGGGGGAGACTCGGCCGCCGAGTCCGCACCGTTACCGAGCGGCGATGGTCCGGTCACCGAACGCATCCGCCGCGATCACGGCGCCCGCCGTGGCAGGCTCGGTCGAGATCATGGTGCGGAGCGGAGCGGGTGGGTCGATGCGGCGGGTGGTGTGCACCGAGTTCGGTGATCCGGAGCGGCTGGTGGTGGTCGAGGAGCCGACGCCGCGGCCCGGACCGGGCGAACTGCTGGTGCGGGTCGGGGCGGCGGGGGTCAGCTTCGTCGACGGGCTGATCGTGCGGGGCGGCTACCAGGTGCGGCCGCCCCTGCCGTTCACCCCGGGCAGCGCGGTCGCCGGTACGGTCGTCGAGGCCGGCGAGGGTGCCACGGTCGCGGCGGGGACGGCGGTGCTCGCCCCGGTGCGCGGCTTCGGCGGCTTCGCCTCGCACGTCATCGCCCACGCCGGCGACGTCGTCGAACTGCCGGCGGGGGTCGACGTCGCCGTCGCGGCCGCCGCGGCCGAGAGCTACGCGACCCTGGTCTTCGCGGTCACCCGCCGGGTCACGATCGCGGCGGGGGAGTGGGTGGTGGTGCTCGGCGCGGGCGGCGGCATCGGGTTGGCCGCCGTCGACGTCGCGCGCAGCCTGGGTGCCCGGGTCGTCGGTGTCGCCTCGTCGGCGGAGAAGCGGGCCGCCGCCGAGGCGGCCGGGGCCGAGGTGACGATCGACTACACCGGCCTCAAGGACGGCATCCGGGTCGCCACCGGCGGCGGCGCCGACGTCGTGGTCGACCCGGTCGGCGGTCCGGCGGCCGAGTCCGCGCTGCGGGCGCTCCGGGCAGGCGGCCGGTTCTGCGTGCTCGGCTTCGCCTCCGGGGAGATCCCGCGACTGCCGGCCAACATCGTGCTGCTGCGCAACCGGTCGGTCGTCGGCGTGGACTGGGGCGACTGGGCCCGCGAGGTCGCCGGGCCGGAGGGCAACGCGGCGCTGCTCGCCGACGTCGTCGGACGAATCGGGCGCGGTGAGCTGCGGCCGCCGGTGCCCGAGTCGGCCCCGCTGGTGGAGGCCGGGAAGGTGCTGCGCCGGATCGCCGAGCGCCGCGTCACCGGCAAGGTCGTCCTCATCCCCTGACCCCGCCCCCGTGGGTTCGGGCTCGCGTACCGGCGGGGTTGGACGAGAGCCGCTCTCGTCCAACCAGGTTGGACGAAGGCCACTCTCGCGCCACGCCGCCCGCTCCCCGGGGACGCCGCCGAGTTGGACGAGAGTCACTCTCGTGCGGCCAGGTTGGACGAGAGCCACTCTCGTGCCGGTGCGCGCCCGCTGAGCGAGCGCGTGGTGAGCGCCGTAGGCGTGAGCCGGGGGCGTGTAGCGCGCCCATACCACCTACGAGGAGGGCCCTGCTTGATCTGAGGTCGCTCGCCGCGGAGGCGCCGCCGGAGGCACCTGGCCCACCCGCCCGGACCCCACTGTTCGCCCGGACATGGCGGGGCCGAAGGCGCCGTTACGCCGGCTGGTCACCTCGCCCAGTGACGCTTCGGTTTACTGCGCCTCCGGCGGCGCTTCCAGCGGGGACCTCAGCTCAAGCAGGGGAGCACTCGGGTGGGGTGTGGGCGCTACCGCGCCCACCGGGGCCTCGGCTCGGCTCGCGGCGCTGCGCGCCGCCTCGCCGGGCGTGCTCGCAGCGCCGGGTGAGTGCTTGCAGCGCTCGGTGTGTGGTCGCAGCCCGCCGGCGCGCTGCGACGTCCTAGCCGGCGCTGCGAGTCTCCCGTCCGCGCTGCGAGACCACGCCCGCCCTGCGAGGACGGCCCTCCCTCGCTCCGTCCGGCCGCACGAGCGCGGCTCTCGCCCAACCAGCGCGGCCCCCACGGGTGCCTGGCCGTCGAGAACGACGTTGTCGTGATCAACAGGCCCGGTTGATCACGACAACCTCGTTCTCGACGGGGGTGCGGGTCAGGCGCGGTGGGCGTTCGGGTTGGCGTTCTCGTTGGCCGTTTGGGTGCGGATCGCCGGGGTCACGCAGACGAGGTCGGTCGAGCGCGCCACCCGCCACACGTAGCCGTTGACGCAGGTGTTGGGGCCGTAGGCGCCCTGGGGGTTGACCCGGCTCGCGGCGGCGGCGTTGTCCGACGCGGCCTGGTTGCGCGAGGCCGGGGTGACGCAGATGTGGTCGCCGGGGAAGGCGTCGCGCCAGACGTAGCCCGCGGCGCAGGTGTCGGGGCCGTAGGGCAGCGGGACGATCGACTCGGTCTCCCACGGGCTGCAGCTGCTGCCGAACACGCCGGAGATGCAGCTCTGCGCCGAGTAGTCGATCACGAAGCCGCGGTCGGCCGGCGCGATCGGACCGAAGGACGCGTAGGTGAAGGAGTTGCGGAAGTCGTGGGCGATCTTCTGCTGGGGGAAGGTCTGCACCGCCCCGTTCCGGTTGATCGTCCAGCGCACCTGGAAGAAGTCGGCGGGGTCGTCCTCGGTGGCGTCGAAGTCCGAGATCCGCGCGGTCACCGTCGCCGTGGCGGAGTTGTAGGTCAGGTAGCTGCAGGGCCGGTCCAGCTCGCAGAGCCCGCCGGCCACGGCCGTGCCGGGCAGGGCGACGACCGCGGCGGTGGCGGCGACGGCTAGGCCTAGGGCGGCGGCGAGGCGGGACAGCAGGGTCCTGATCATCGTGTACTCCGGGGGCTCGGGCGGTCGGGTGCGACCCCGGAAGCGTCGCAACCCGCGGGGGACGGGCGGCATCCCCGCCAGGCCCGATGATCATGACCGCTCCGGAAGGGAAATCTCACCCTTCGGTGAGTCCCGATCACGCCGCACCGCGTCCGGGCTCGCGTGACGTGGGCGACACGAGCCGTCATGGACGCCTAATTCATGTACCGTTGAATTCAGTTGAGATCCCGGAACTGCCGCGGCGATCCCGCGGCACCAGTGGTGAGGAGGCAGTCATGTCGCAGCGGGTCGTCGTCATCGGAGCCGGACCGACCGGATTGATGCTGGCCGCGGAGCTGGCCCTGGCCGGTGTCGAGTGCACCGTCCTGGAGAAGCGGGCCGACCAGCCCAACCTCACCCGCGCGTTCGGGGTCGCCTCGCGCACCCTCGAACTGCTCGACGCCCGCGGCATGGCCGACGGGCTCGTCGCGCGGGCCAACGTCGTGCCCACCGCCGGCCTCAACGCCGGGGTCACGATCGACCTCACGCGCATCCCGAGCCGGTTCAACTTCATGCTGATCACGCCGCAGAGCATCACCGAGCGCACGATCGAGCGGCGCTGCGCCGAGCTCGGGGTGCGCATCGAGCGCGGGGTCGAGCTCGTGGGCCTCACCCAGGACGCGGACGGCGTCACCCTCTCCGTCGTGGACGCCGACGGCCCGCGCACCGAACGCGCGGCCTACGTCGTGGGCTGCGACGGCGCGCACAGCACCGTGCGCGCCGCGCTGGGCGTGGAGTTCGTCGGGCGGGAGAACCGCACCCCCATCACGCTGGCCGACGTCCGGCTGACCGACGCCGGCACCGGCGCGGTCAACGCCGCGGTCAGCCCCGAGGGCGTCGCGCTGCTGGTGCCCTTCGGCGACGGCTACCACCGGGCGATCGTCTGGGACCGGCGCAACGACCACCTGCCGATGGACGCCCCGCTGGAGCTCACCGAGATCCGCGACGCGTTCCGGCGCATCGCCGGCACCGACCACGGCATGCGCGACCCGCGCTGGATGTCGCGGTTCCTGTCCGAGCAGCGCCAGGCCGCGCGCTACCGCGTCGGCCGCGTGCTGCTGGCGGGCGACGCCGCGCACACCCACTCGCCGATCGGCGCCCAGGGGATGAACACCGGCATCGGCGACGCGATGAACCTGGGCTGGAAGCTCGCCGCCGCCGTCCGCGGCACGGCGCCGTCCTGGCTGCTCGACAGCTACCAGGCCGAGCGCCACCCCGTCGGTGCGCGCGTGCTGCGCCTGACCGACGGCCTCACCCGCGCCGCCCTGGTCCGCAGCCGCCCGCTGCTGCGGCTCGTGCAGTTGGGCATGCGCGCGGCGCTGAGCGTCGAGGCCATCCGCCGCCACCCCCGCGGCCTGGTCAGCGGCGTCTCCATCAGCTATCCGCCGCACGGCGAGCACACCCACCGGCTGGCCGGCCACCGCGCGCCCGACGCCGACCTGCCCGGCGGGCGGCTCTACGAGCAGCTGCGCGACGGCCGGTTCCTGCTGGTCACCGACGACCCCGGGGTCGCCGACGCCGCGCGCGGCCTGGGCGACCGGATCGCGGTGGTCACCGCGGAGCTGCCGGCCGACCTGCCCCGCACGGTGCTGGTCCGCCCCGACGCCTACGTGGCGTGGGCCGTCGACGGGCCGGTCCCGGCCGAGCGGGTCCGGCGGGTGCTCACCGACTGGTGCGCGCCGGCGCGCGACCGGGACGCGACCACCACGGGCTGATCGCCCCGTTCAGCCGTCCGCGCCGGGGACGGCCCTGGTCAGGCTGTGCACCCCGCCGGCGGCGAGCAGGCCACCCAGGGCCAGCGCGAACATCTCGTCGGCCAGTTCCCGGTCGGCCCGCTCGCCACGCGGGGTGAACCAGTGCTGCATCCAGTCCAGCATCCCGACGATGGCGCGGGCCGCGGTCCCGGGGCCGCCGGGCAGCGAGAACTCGCCGTTGCGCACCCCCTCGGCCAGCAGCGACTCGATGGCCGCCGTGTACTGCCGGTCCATCTGGTCGAACTGGGCGAACGCCGGCGAGCGCGGCCGGCCGATGTGCTGCAGGTAGACGAACGCGGCGGGGTAGTAGTCGGCGAAGATGCGCACCTGGGTGCGGATCAGCTCGCGCAGCCGGACGGCGACGCTGCTGGTGGCGTCCTCCCGCAGGCGGTCGAGCTCGGCCAGCAGCGCCCGCGCCGGCTGCTCGATGACCGCGAGCAGCAGCTCCTCCTTGCTGGCGACGTAGTTGTAGATGCTGCCCTTGAGGATGCCGACGCGGGCGCCGATGCCCTCCAGCGTGGCGTTGTCGTAGCCGCGCTCGCGGAACTCCTCGCCCGCGGCGCGCACGATGTCCGGCCAGCGGCTCGGACGGGGCATCGGTCAGCCCTCCCGGGCGGGCGGCATCGGCGGCGGCATCAGTGCATCGTCCAACCGCCGTCGACGCACAGCGTCGTGCCGGTGAGGTAGGAGCCGGCGGGGGAGGCGAGCAGCAGCAGCGGGCCGGCCAGCTCGGCGGGCTCGCCGATGCGGCCCAGCGGGATCCGGTCGACCACGGCGGCCGCCGCGGACTCGCGGGCCAGCAGCGGCGCGGTCATGTCCGAGGCGAACCAGCCGGGCGCCAGCGCGTTGACGCGGATCCCGTGCCGGCCCGACCACTGCTGGGCGAGGTCGCGGGTCAACCCCAGCAGCCCGGCCTTGGACGCCGAGTAGGCGGCCTGCGGCACCGTGCCGGCGGTCAGCCCGAGTGCGGAGGAGATGTTCACGACGGACCCGCCGCGCCCGCCGGCGATCATCGCCCGCCCCGCGGCCACCGCCATCTGGTAGGCGCCCAGCAGGTTCACCTCGAGCAGCCGGGCGGCGCGGGCGGGGTCGTCGCGCTCGGCGCGGGCGCCGTAGCCGGTGCCGGCGTTGTTCACCAGGACGTCGAGCCGCCCCCACTCCCGCACGGCGGCCTCCGCCAGCGCCTCGCACTGGCGCGGGTCGGCGACGTCGGTGGGCACCGCGACGCAGCGCCCACCCCGCTCGACGATCTCCGCGCGGGTGGCCGCCAGCTCGTCGGCCCGGCGCGCGCCGATCGCCACCGCCGCGCCGGCGGCGGCCAGCAGCCGGGCGAAGTACGCGCCCAACCCCGCGGAAGCCCCCGTCACCACCGCGACCCGCCCGGTCAGCCGGAACCCCGCCAGCGCCTGCTCCGCCAGGTCGTCCGGTCCGGTCACGGGTCGAACCGTAGCGGGAGTCGTTCCAGGCCCCGGGACAGCAGCACCGGGGCCCAGTGCGGTGCCTCGTCGCGGAACCGCAGACCGGGCAACCGCTCCAGCACCCGCGGGATCGCGATCGAGGCCTCCAGCCGGGCCAGCGGGGCGCCCAGGCAGTAGTGCAGCCCGACCCCGAACCCGAGCTGGCGGCCGTTGCGGCGGGTGATGTCGAAGGCGTCCGGTTCGGCGAAGACCGCCGGGTCGCGGTTGGCCGCCGACGGGCACAGGAACACGCGCTGCCCGCGCAGCAGCCGCCGCCCGCCCAGCTCGACGTCCTCGGCCATCAGCCGGGCGACCGTCTTGGCCGGCCCGTCGAAGCGCAGGACCTCCTCGACGGCCCCGCCGAGCAGGCCGGGGTCGGCGTCGAGCAGCGCGCGCTGGGCGGGGTGGCGCAGCAGCGCCAGCACCCCGCTGCCGATCAGGTTGGTGGTGGTCTCGTGCCCGGCGAACAGCAGCAGCACCCCGGTGGCGATGACCTCGTCGTGGCTGAGCGAGTCGCGGTCGTCGCGCGCGCTGATCAGCGCGGAGAGCAGGTCGTCGGCCGGTTCGCGCTCGTGCTGCTCGACCAGGCGCCCCAGGTAATCGGTCAGCTCGGCCATGCCAGCGGCGCCCGCGGCGTGGCGACCGGCGTCGGTCAGGCCGCCGAAGACGAGCCCGGTGATCCGGTCCGACCAGTCCTTGAACCGGTCCTGGTCGGCGCGCGGGACGCCGAGCAGCTCGGCGGTCACCGACGCGGTGAGCGGGTAGGCGAAGTCGCGGATGAGGTCGACGCGCCCGGTGGCCCGGCGCAACACGGCGTCGAGCAGTTCGTCGGTGAGCTCGACGACCCGCGGGCGGGTGCGCTCGACCGCGCGGGGGGTGAAGGCGCGGCTGAGCAGCTTGCGCAGCCGGGTGTGGTCGGGCGGGTCCTTGAAGACCATCCAGTCCTCCAGGACGCCGAACGCCGCGCGCAGGGCGGGGTCGGCGTCGGGCCCGTCGAGCCTGGCCCGCCGGTAGGGCGAGATCCGGTCGGAGGAGAAGCGCGGATCGCGCAGGGCGGCGGAGACGTCGTCGAAGCGGGTCACGAACCAGGAGCGGTACCGCGCGCTCCAATGCACCGGGTCGTGCTCGCGCAGGGCGGCCAGCAGCGGGTACGGGTCGGCGACGGCCCGCGGGTCGAGCAGGTCGTCCCCGCTCGGCGCACTCACGGTGCCGGACGGTTCGCTCACGGTCCCTCCAGGACGGCGACGACGCAGGCGTTGCCGTCCAGCACCGACACCCCGCCGCCCATGGTCTCGACCAGGCCCAGCCGGGCGCCGTCGACCTGGCGCCCGCCCGCCTCGCCGCGCAGCTGCCAGGTGATCTCGGCGAGCTGGGCCAACCCGGTCGCGCCCAGCGGGTGGCCCCGGGAGAGCAGCCCGCCGGACGGGTTGACCGGGTGGGTGCCGCCCAGCGCGGTCACACCCGCGGCGGCCGCCTTCCCGCCCGCGCCTTCCGGGACCAGCCCCAGCGCCTCGGTCGTGACGATCTCGCCGATGGTGAAGGCGTCGTGCACCTCCACGACGTCCACGTCGGTCGCCGCGTGCAGCCCGGCCGCGGCGAGCGCGTCGGCGGTGGTGTCGCGCACGATGTCGTAGCCCCAGACGTGCGGGGACGAGTGGTCCCACACCCGCCCGCTGCGCAGCGCCGCACCGCGCACCCGCACCTCGCGCGGCCCGCCGGTCGCCGGGGCGAGCACGGCGGCCGCGGCGCCGTCGGAGGTCGGGCAGCACTGCAGGACGGTCAGCGGGTCGGCGATCATCCGCGAGCCCAGCACCTGCTCGACGGTGTAGGAGCCCGAGTACTGGGCGCGGGGGTTGTGCAGGGCGTGCGCGTGGTTCTTCACCGAGACCGCCGCCAGCTCCGCCGGGGTCACCGCCCCCAGGTGCAGGTAGCGGGCGGCGCTCATCGCGTACAGCGCGGGCAGCGCCAGCCCGCCGCGCTGCTCGGGGTCCGACGGCTCGGGTGTGATCGCCCCGGAGAACGCGGTGCTCATCTGCTCGATCCCGAGCGCGAGCACCCGGCCGTACCGACCGGTGCGCACCGCCTCGTGGGCCTCCAGGAAGGCGGTGGTGCCGCTGGCGCAGGCGTTCTCGACGGTCAGCACGGGGACGCCGGTGATCCCGAGCGCGCGCAGCGTGCGCTGGGCGACCCCGGCCGGGCCGAAGACCGTGCCCACCCAGACCGCGTCGACGCGGTCGACCCCGGCGTCGGTGAGAGCCTCCCGGACCGCGTCGTGGGCGAGCGCGATCGCGTCGCGCTCGGGTTGGCGCCCGAAGTGGGAGGTGCCGACGCCGTGCACCGCGACCGCGCTCACGCGAGCGCCTCCACCCTCGGGTCGCCGTCGGCGGTCGGGGCGGTCAGGCGCACCCGCCCGCCGATCGTGGCGGGCTCCGCCGCGTCGACGACGTGCGCGAGCACCCGCGGCCCGTCGTCGAGGTCGACGTAGGCCAGCGCGTAGGGCGGGGTCCGGCCGGGCACCGGGATCCGCACGACGGTGCTGCTCCAGACCGTGCCGGTGGGGCCGAAGTCGGCCGGCTCGACCGGTCCGCGGCAGCGGGGGCAGACCGGCCAGGTGTACGCGGCCACCTCGGCGCAGGCCCGGCAGCGCAGCCCGGCGACCCGCCAGCGGCCGTCGGGCGAGCGTCGGGTCCGAGGTCGCGGATCGGCGCCGATCGCGTGTGGCACGTGGACTCCCGAGGTCGAGGTCGTGCCATGTAAGCAAACCGAGAGTCAGTTATCAATCCGGAGCCGTTGCGAGGTCGTCACCTCGTGCAACGTCCCCCACGAGGCGATCAGGTGCCGTCTTGACAGGGGTGAGTGAAGGCGGTCACTGTAGCCGTCGATCACGAAGCCGAACCAGGGTTTGGCAAAAACGCTGTTCGGCAACGACGCGCGCCGCCGGGAGGACCGACCAATGCAGTTCGGCTTGTTCACCATGCCCGAGCACCCCCCGATCGAGAACTGGACGCTGTCCTACGACCGGGACATCGACGACATCGTGCTGGCCGAGAAGCTCGGATTCGCCGAGTACTGGATCGGCGAGCACCACACCGGCGGCTACGAGAACGTCCCGGTGCCCGAGTACATGATCGCCAAGGCGTCCGCGCTGACCAGCCGCATCCGGCTGGGCACCGGCGTGATCAACCTGCCCTACCAGGACCCGTTCCAGGTGGCCGAGCGGATGGCGTTCCTCGACCACCTCACCCACGGCCGGCTGGAGTACGGCTTCGGGGGCGGCGGCCTGCCCACCGACCAGGCCCTGTTCGGCCTGGACCGCGCGGAGGCCGCGCCGCGCACCAACGAGGCGCTGGAGATCATCTGGCAGCTGCTGACCTCCGAGGAGCCGGTCAGCTACGAGGGCGTCTACTGGAAGTACGAGAACCGCCAGCTGCAGGTCGGGCCGTACCAGGAGGTCCCGCCGTTCGCGATCGCCGGGCTCACCGGCACGCACAACTACGCCCGCTGCGGGTCCAAGGGCTGGAAGGCGCTGTCGGTCTACTTCGCCCCGACCGACAACCAGGGCTACGCGAACGCCCCGGATCTGGGCGCGCACGCCAAGGCCCTCACCGGCGCCGCCGTCGAGGCCGGGCTGGACCCGGCCGTCGCCCGGCGCAACTGGCGGATCAGCCGGGAGGTCTACGTCTCCGACAGCCGCAACCAGGCGATGAACGAGATCCGCGAGGGCGTCAAGCGCTCCTACGAGTACCTGCTGGGCCTGGGCCTCGGCGCGCTCATGAAGAAGGGCGAGGGCATGGACGACGCCGAGCTCACCTTCGAGTGGATGGTCGACGAGATCCCGTGGATCATCGGCAGCCCGGAGGACTGCGTGCGCCAGATCCGCGAGCTCGAGGAGCAGACCGGGGGCTTCGGCACCTTCCTGATCAACGCCCGCGACTGGGTCACCACCGACAAGTGGAACCGCTCGCTGGAGCTGTTCGCCCGCTACGTCATGCCCCAGTTCACCGCCAGGGAGAACATGGCGCGCCGCCAGCGGCTGGCCGACGTCGCGCTCGGCGTGGCCTGAGGGAGCTGTCGTGACCGCCCTCGACGAGCGCGGCTTCCCCCGGTTCTGGGACGAGGAGCGCGAGACCCGAGACCCCGCCGTCCGGGAGAAGCTCGTGCTCGAGCGCCTGCAGCACCAGCTGCACTACGCGTACACCGAGCTGCCGTTCTACCGCCGCCACTACGACGCCCACGGCTTCCACCCCGACCAGGTGCGCTCGCTGGCGGACTTCACCGCCAGGGTGCCGGTGATCACCAAGAAGATGCTGGTGGCCGACCAGGCCGAGCACCCGCCGTTCGGCAGCTACACCAAGGCCTTCGACGCCGCGGACCGCTCGCGCGGGATCGCGCGCATCCACGGCTCGTCGGGCACCTCCGGCGCGCCCACGCTGTACGCGGTCTCGAAGGCCGACTGGGCGCGTGCCGCCGACGTGCACGCGATGGCCCAGTGGTGCGCCGGGATCCGCCCCGACGACCTGGCCCAGGTCGGGTTCCCGTTCGGGCTGTTCTTCGGCGGGTGGGGCGTGGTGCAGGGGTTGGAGCGGATCGGCGCGACGGTGTTCCCGATCGGGGTCACCGACTCCGAGAAGCACCTGGAGCTGATCACCCGGCTGGGCTCGACGGTGTTCAGCGCGACCCCGTCCTACTGCATCCACCTGCTCTCGGTCGCCGAGCGCATGGGGATCGACCTGCGGGGGAGCACGGTCCGCCGGATGCTCGTCGGCGGTGAGCCCGGCGGGTCGCTGCCCGGCACCCGCCGGATCATCGAGGAGGGCTGGGGCGCCATCGCCGTCGACGCCGGGTCGACCTCGGAGATGTACCCGTTCCAGACCAGCATCGGCTGCGAGGCCGGCACCGGTACCCACCTCATCTCCGACGAGGTGCACCCCGAGGTCGTCTCGGTGTCGGACCCGAACGAGCCCGTCCCGGTGGGCGAGCGCGGCGCGGTGGTCTACACCCACCTCTGGCGCGAGTCGCAGCCGATGATCCGGTTCGCGCCCGGCGACGAGACCTACATGGCCCCCGATCCCTGCCCGTGCGGGCGCACCTACCCGCGGCTGCCGGAGGGTGTCCTGGGGCGCCTGGACGACATGCTCGTCGTGCGGGGCGCCAACGTCTTCCCCTCGGCGGTGGAGACGGCCCTGCGCTCGGTCGACGAGCTGGGCCCGGAGTTCCAGATCCTGGTCCGGCGCCAGGGCGCGCTGGACGAGATGACCGTGCGGGCGGAGCTGGGTCCGCGGGCCGCGGCGGCGCTGGCCGGCCTGCCCGCGGACGCCGTCGACTCCGAGCGGGCCGCGCTGACGGCCCGGGTCGAGGCCGCGCTGCGCCGGGTGCTGGGCATCCGGGTCCCGGCCGAGCTGCTCGACCCCGGGACCCTGCCGGAGACCACGTTCAAGGCCCGGCGCGTGCTCGACGAGCGCCCGCGGCCCTGACCGGGGCCGGTCTCACCGGCGGACGGGGACGATCGCCTCGCCCAGCCGGGCCAGCACGACCTCGACCTGGTCGAGCGTCGGCTCCGGGACCGCCTTGGAGCGCAGGATCCCGACCAGGAGGGCGGTGGTCCGGTCCAGGTCCACCCGGTTGATCGGCTCGCCGCGGTCGTTGCGCACCCCCTCGTGCTGGTGGCGCAGCCGGTTCACCATGTCGGTGGTGACCCCGCCGCTGGTCACGGTGATGAGCACGGCCAGGAAGTGCGTCTGCAGGGTGGCCAGGTCGGCGGTGCGGAAGAAGCTCGCGATCCGCGGGTCGCCCATCGCGGCGGCGAAGAACTCGTGGGTGACCTCCGACCAGACGTTGGCGGCGGTCGGGTGGAAGTGCATCAGCCAGTCGCGCAGCGGGACGACCGCGGTTCCCGAGGTCACCGCGGTGACCGGGTCGTTCTCGACCATCGGCGGGTCGACCAGCACCCGGCTGCCCGGCGGGGGACCGGGCACGGGCGGGGCGGGTGGGGGAGCGGCCGCCCTGCGCCGCCGGGCGTCGACCCGGTCGGCCCACCACCATCCCAGCAGGAGCAGCACGACCACGAGGCCGAGCCCGACGCTCCACGGCGCCTGGACGCCGTCGAGGACGTGGGCTGCCGCACGCTCGCCGCTGGGGGCGGTCGCGGCTGTGGTCATGGTGGGCCTGCCGGGATCCGGGGGATGTCGGACGACCTCCGGCGGATGATCTCCGGTGAAGTCTGGAGCGAGCGTTCCAGACAGGTCAGGACCACGCCAGGCGGACAGGCCGAACGGCGCAGTGGCGGGGTCCGTCAACAGTCACGCGCGACGGGGCCGGCCGGCCGAAGCGCCACTATCGTCTGCGAATGCCGCTGCCCGTCTCCCCGCCCGCGCCGGCGGACCAGGGTGCGCGCTCGCGGGAGGTGATCCTCGACGCGGCCGAGGGCCTGATGGGCACGCGCGGCTACGCCGCGACATCGATCTCGCTGCTGGCCAAGGCCTCCGGCCTGCCGCCCAGCTCCATCTACTGGCACTTCGGGTCCAAGTCGGGGGTGCTCGGCGCGGTGATGGAGCGCGGTGCGCGGCGCTTCTTCGCCGCCGTCTCCGCCGCGGATTTCGCCGACCCGCCGGCCGACCCGCGCCGGCGCCTTGCGCTGCTGGTCGGGCACGTGGTGGCGGGCATCGGCGAGCACCCGCGGTTCCTGCGGCTGGTCGTCCTGCTGCTGCTCGGCGGCGACGGCGACCACCAGCACGGCGAGGTGGTCGCCCGGGTCCGCGCCGGGGCCCGCGGGCTGGTCCACCGCGGTCTGCGGTGGGCCTACCTGCCCTGGGGCGAGCCGGACGCGCTGCGCGTCGCCGACGAGCTGACCGACACCGCCCAGGCCCTGTTCGACGGCCTCTTCCTGGCCGCGCAGGCCGGTCCGCCGTCCGCCGCCACCGTCGTCGACGACGTGGAGGCCGCGCTGCACGCGCTCGCCGAGCACGTGCGGGACGGCCGGCCGCGCGGCGGGGTGTGATCGCGGAGCTGCGGCGGGGCCCGCGCGGGGTGCCAGACTGTTCCGGTGGTGGGCACCGGGCTGACCGCGCGGGAGGCCGAGGTCCTCGCGCTGCTGGGGCAGCGGCTGAGCAACGGCGAGATCGCCGGGCAACTGGTCGTGTCGGTGCGCACGGTCGAGAGCCACGTGTCGGCGCTGCTGCGCAAGTTCGGCGCGGCCGACCGGCGGGAGCTGGCCCGGCTGGCCGGGTCGGGTGGGGTGGCCGCCGTGCCGCCGGTCCCGCCCGGATCCGCGCTGCCGGTTCCGCTGACGCCGTTCGTCGGCCGGGTGCGCGAGCTCGACGCCGTCGTCGACGCCGTGCGGCGGCACCGCCTGGTGACCGCCACCGGGCCGGGCGGGGTCGGCAAGACGCGCCTGGCCCTGGCCGCCGCGCAGCGGCTGGCCCCCGGGCACCGCGACGCCGCGGTGTTCGTCGACCTGGTCAGGGTGCTCGACCCGGCGCTGGTGGTGGCGGCCGTCGCCGACGCGGTCGGCGTGCCGGAGCGCGCGGGCGTCGACCGGGCGGAGTCGCTGCTGGCCGCGCTGGCCGGGCGCGACCCGCTGCTCGTAGTCGACAACTGCGAGCACGTGGTCGACGGCGTGCGGCCCTGCGTCGAGCGGGTGCTGACGGCGTGCCCGTCGGTGCGGATCCTGGCCACCAGCCGGATCCGGCTGATGCTGCCCTTCGAGCACGTGTTCGCCGTGCCCGGCCTGTCGATCGCCGACGCCGCCGGGCCGTCCGACGGGGACGGGGACGCGGTGGCCCTGTTCGTCGAGCGCGCGGTCGCCGCGGGTGCGCCCGAACCGGTCACGGCGCACGAGCGGGCCACGGTGCGCGAGGTGTGCCGCGCCCTGGAGGGCATGGCGCTGGCCATCGAGCTGGCCGCGGCCCGCGTCCCCGGGCTCGGCCTGGACGGCCTGGCCGGCGCCCTCGACGCGCGCCTGGCGCTGCTCGCCGTCGGGCACCGCGCCGAGGGCCGGCACCGCTCGCTGCGCGCGGCGATCGACTGGAGCTACGCCCTGCTCGACCACGACGAGCGCGCCGCACTGCGCGTTGCCGCGGTCTTCGCGTCGCGCTTCGACGCCGACGCGCTGGCCGCGGTCATGGGCCGCCCCCGCGCGGTCGCGCTGGACGCGCTGGCCCGGCTGGTCGACTGGAACCTGGTGTCGGTGCGCGGCGGACCCCCGACCCGCTACCGGGTGCTGGAGACCATCCGCCAGTACGCGACGGAGGTCGCCCGCGGCGACGGCGAGGACGAGCGCCTGCGCGCCGCCCACCGGGAGTGGGTCCGCGACGGCCTCGCGGGTCTGCTCGCGGACACCGGCGACGACGAGTTGGCCTGGTGCGAGGCCGTCGACGCCCTCCTGGACG
>NZ_JAHDTH010000104.1 GCF_018531445.1 Pseudonocardia lacus | reverse complement strand
GGGCGAGCTTGGCCGCGAGCGCCCCGCTCGCCTCGGCCGCGACCTCGGCCCGGCTCGCGCCGCCCCCGGCGGCCACGGCGGCCACCACCAGTCCCTCGACCAGCGGGGCGGGGCACAGCAGCACCCGGTCGCGCTGGTCGGGGTCGGCCAGCAGGTCCAGGGCCAGCTCGGCGGAGAGCACCGCGCTGCCCAGGTCCATCAGCACGACGACGCCGGCACCCCGGTCGGCGGCCCCGATCGCGGCGCTGATCGCCACCGCGTCGGTGCCGAAGGCGGGGCCGTCGGGGCCGTCGACGCCCGCGGCCACCTCGACGGGCAGGTCGGCCGGGGCCATCTCGCGGGCCAGCGCGACGGCGGCCGCGGCCAGCGCCCGGCTGTGCGAGACGACGACCAGGCCGACCGGTGCGCTCACCCGTCGATCATCCCAAGGTGCGCGCGGCCGCGGCCAGCAGCAACGCCGACGACGTCGCACCCGGGTCCTGGTGGCCGACGCTGCGCTCGCCGAGGTAGCTGGCCCGGCCCTTGCGGGCCTGCAGCGGGACGGTCGCGTCGCGTCCCCGGTCGGCGGCCTCGGACGCGGCGCGCAGCGCGGCCCCGAGGTCGTCGCCCGCGGCGTCGTAGGCGTCGGCGGCCGGGGCGAGCGCGTCGTACATCGTCTTGTCGCCCAGCTCGGCCTTGCCGCGCGCCACGATCCCGCCGACGCCGGCGCGCAGCGCGGCGCCGAACGCGGCCGCGTCGAGCGTCTCGACCTCGCCGGCGGCCGTGCCCATGCGCAGGAAGAACGTGCCGTACAGCGGGCCGCTCGCCCCGCCGACCGTGCTCACCAGCGTCATCCCCGTGCGCTTGAGCAGCGCGCCGGCCGTGCTCGGCTTCTCGCTGTCGAGCGCGGCCACCACCGCCCTCATCCCGCGGGCGAGGTTGGCGCCGTGGTCGGCGTCGCCGATCGCCGAGTCCAGGCGGGTGAGCTCCTCCTGGTGCTCGGCGACGTCGGCGGCGAAGGCCCCGATCCATGCCCGCAGCGCGGCCACGTCGACCGGCACCGCGCTCACCGCCCCCAGCGCAGGCCGGGCGTGCTGACCGGGGCGTCCCACAGCCGCACCAGCTCGTCGTCCAGCTTGAGCAGGGTGACCGAGCACCCGGCCATCTCCAGGCTGGTGATGTAGGGGCCGACCAGCGACCGCACCACCGTGACCCCCGCCTTGGCCAGGAGCTTCGCGACCTCGTTGTACATCAGGTACAGCTCCAGCAGCGGCGTGCCGCCCATGCCGTTGACGAAGGCCAGCACGCCCTCGCCGCCGGTGAAGTCCAGGTCGGACAGGATGGGTTCGACCAGCATCTCGGCGATGTCCTTGGCCGGTGCGACGGGCACGCGCTTGCGGCCCGGCTCGCCGTGGATGCCGATGCCGATCTCCATCTCGCCCTCGGGCAGGTCGAACGTGGGCTGCCCGGCCGCGGGCACGGTGCACGAGGTCAGCGCCATGCCCATGCTGCGGCCCGCGGCGTCGACGCGGCGCGCGACGTCGGCGACGGCGGCCAGGTCGCGGCCCTCGTCGGCGGCCGCGCCGGTGATCTTCTCCAGCAGCACCGTCGTGCCGACGCCGCGCCGGCCTGCGGTGTAGAGGCTGTCCTGCACGGCGACGTCGTCGTCCACCACGACCGAGACCACCTCGACGCCCGTCTCGGCGGTCACCAGTTCGGCGGCCATCTCGAAGTTCATCACGTCGCCGGTGTAGTTCTTGACGATGTGCAGCACACCGGCACCGCCATCGGCCAGCCGGGTGGCCGCGACGACCTGGTCGGGCACCGGCGAGGTGAAGACCTCGCCGGCGCAGGCCGCGTCGAGCATCCCCGGCCCGACGAAGCCGCCGTGCAGCGGCTCGTGACCCGACCCGCCGCCGGAGATGAGGCCGACCTTGCCCCGCACGGGGGCGTCGGCCCGGTAGACGACCTTGTTCTGGTGGTCGACCCCGAGATCGGGGTGGGCGGCGGCGATGCCCAGCAGGGCCTCGGACACGACGTCGGCGGGATCGTTGATCAGCTTCTTCACGGTGGCCCCTCGTCGGACGATCGCGATCGTTTGCGAACCGTAGGCCACGACGACCAGCCCCGGAAGGACCTTCGATGAACCCCCTGCCCACCCGGATCGGGATCGGCCTGGCCGCGGTCGCCCGACCCGCCTACATCACCTCGGGGCGCGTCACCGATCTCGGCGACCACCGCTCGGTCGACGACCTGCGCGAGCGGACGTGGAGCGTGCTCGACGCGGCGTACCGGGCCGGCGTGCGCTACATCGACGTCGCCCGGTCGTACGGTCGGGCCGAGGAGTTCCTGACGGGGTGGCTGGCCGCGCGCCCGGACGCCACGGACGTGCGGATCGGCTCCAAGTGGGGCTACCGCTACGTCGGCGAGTGGCACGTCGAGGCCGATGTGCACGAGGTCAAGGACCACTCGGTCGAGGCGTTCATCGAGCAGGTCGCGCAGAGCCTGGCGCTGCTGGGCCCCCGCCTGGAGCGCTACCACATCCACTCGGCCACGCCCGAGACCGGAGTGCTCGACAACCCGGCCGTGCTGCGGGCGCTGGCCGGGCTGCGCGAGCGCGGCATCCGGGTGGGCCTGTCCACCTCCGGACCGGCACAGGCGGCGACGGTGCGGCAGGCGATCGGCATCGACGTCGACGGTGTCCCGCTGTTCACCTCGGTCCAGTCGACGTGGAACGTGCTGGAGACCTCCGCGGGGCCCGCGCTGGCCGAGGCGGCCGCCGCGGGCGCCGAGGTGATCGTCAAGGAGCCGGTGGCGAACGGTCGGCTCGCCCCCGGCGGTGCGGCCCCCGACGACCACCGCGCCGCCCGGGTCGCGGCGCTGGCCGCCGACCTCGCCGTGCCGGTGGACCAGCTGGCCATCGCCGCGGCGCTCGCCCAGCCGTGGACGTGGTGCGTGCTGTCCGGCGGGGTCGACCCCGCCCAGGTGCACAGCAACGCCTCCGCGACCGCCGTGACCGTCCCCGCCGACGTCCTCGGCGAGCTCGCGGACCTCTCCGAGGCCCCTCGGGACTACTGGGCGGCGCGCTCGGCCCGCGCCTGGACGTGAGCGGCGCCCGGATCAGGCCGTGAAGGCGGCGAGCGCCGGGAGGCCCGCCCCGTCCCAGTCGAACATGGTCAGGTTGACGAACCGGTTCACCTCGCCGGGGCTGGGCCGCACGGCCGCCATCCAGGCCGGCTCCCAGGCGATGAAGCCGAGGCCGGCGCCGCCGGGCACCGCGTCGATCCGCTCCCGCAGCGCGGCGAAGAACGCCGCCTGGCCCGACGGGGTCGGCGGGAACCGCGCCGCTTCGGGCAGGGCCTGCCGTTGCGACACGAACGCGTCGGGGACGCCCGCGGAGTCCAGCGTCCACGGGTAGGCCGTCTCGACCACAGCGACGCCGCGCCCGAGCCGGGTGGCCAGCCGGTCGAGGTTGGCCGACAGCGTCGACAGCGAGCCGTGCCACCAGGGGAAGTAGGTCACCCCGGCGACGTCGAACTCGACGCCCCGGTCGAGCAGGGCGCCGAAGAACCGCTCGCAGCCGCGGCGGTCGCCGCCGCGGTCGGTGTGCACGACGGTGCGGACACCGGGCACGGCGTCGCGGGCACCGAGCACGCCGGCCTGCAGCAACCGGGCCAGGACGTCCCACTCGGCGTCCGTTCCGCGCTCGATCCGCCCGGTCGGCCAGAGCATCCCGTTCGAGACCTCGTTGCCGACCTGGACCAGCGCGGGCGGTGTGCCCTGGGCGGCCAGCGCGGAGACGACCTCGCCGGTGTAGCGGCGGACGGTCTCGGCGAGGGCGTCCACACCGCGGCCGTCCCACGCGCGCGGCGTCGGCTGGTGGGTGGGGTCGGCCCACAGGTCGGCGTAGTGCAGGGCCAGCATGACGTGGCACCCGGCGGCGTTGGCCCGCCGGGCGAGGGCGAGGGTGCTGGCGAGGTCGCTGGTGCCCGGCGGCGGATCCACCCACAACCGCAGGCGCACCAGGTTCATCCCCCGGGCCGCGAGCAGCGTCTCGACCGGAGCGGAGCGGTCACCGTCGACGAAGGCCAGCCCGGCCGCCTCCAGCTGCAGCGTGAACGACAGGTCGGCGCCGCGCATCCGGGTCAACGCGGGCAGCGTCCGAGGTGGGGCGGGCGTGGGCGGCGGGCCGCCCGCGGGCGGTCCCGACCCGCTCCCGCCGGTGCAGGCGCCCAGCAGCACCGCTCCGCCCAGCCCTGCCGACACGCCGAGCAGGCGACGCCGGGTCAGCACCATCGACTCCCCTGCCACCGGTCGATCACACCCTCGTACCGTCCTCGTCGCCCGAACGACCGGAAGCGTTGCATCCGACGGCTCATCGGTTCACGGACGGAACGCGGCGAGTGCGGGCAGCGGCCGGCCGCCGTCGTCGAACATCGCGAGGTTGGCGTAGGGGTTGCCCTCGCCGTGCCGGACCCCGACCTCGTGCCCGCGCCAGGCGGGCTCCCACACGCAGAAGCCGGCCCCCCGGTCCCCCGGCACGGCTGCGAGCACCGCGCGCAACTCCTCGAAGAACGCGGCCTGGCCGTCGGGGGTGGGCGGGAACCGGTCGCCGTCGGGCAGGTCGTCGGCATCGGTGACGAAGTAGTCCGCGCGGTCGTCGGCCGGGAGCCCGGACGGGTAGGCGGTCTCGACGACCAGCACGTCCTTGCCGTACCGCTCGGCCAGCAGGTGCAGCGTGCCGGTGAGGTCGTCGAGCGAGCCGTGCCAGAACGGGTAGTACGACAGGCCGATGACGTCGACGTCGATGCCGCGGCCGAACAGGGTGTCGAAGAACCGGCGGCTGCCGCCTGGGTCGCCGCTGCGCTCGATGTGCACCATCGTGGCGAGGTCGGGCGCCGCCTCGCGGGCCCCGGCGAGTCCGGCGTGCAGCAGCCCGGCGAAGCCGTCCCAGTGCTCCTGCGGGCCGGCGACGATCTGCCCGACGGGCCACAGCATGCCCCAGGTGACCTCGTTGCCGATCTGGATCATCGACAGCGGCGTGCCCTGCGCGGCGAAGGCGGCGACCGCGTCGCGGGTGTGGGCGCGCACCACCTCGGCCAGCGCCCAGCCGTCCAGGCCCTGCCACGCGGCCGGGATCCGCTGGCTGCGCGGGTCGGCCCAGAAGTCGGAGTAGTGCAGGTCCAGGTGGATGGCGCAGCCCGCGGCGGCGGCCCGCCTGCCGAGCCGCAGGGCCATGGCCAGGTCGCTGTAGCCGGTGGGCGGGTCGACCCAGGCCCGCAGCCGGACCAGGTTGGCACCGTGCGCGGCCAGCACGGACTCCACCGGCCGCACGCCGCCGTCGGCGGCGACGGTGGACCCGGCCGCCTCCAGCTGCAGGGCGAACGAGATGTCCGCGCCACGCATGCGCAGCCGCGGCGTGGGTCCCGGTGCGGGTACGGGGACCGGTACCGGCGCCGGCGCCGCGCACGCCGTCGCCGCGGCGGCCACGGCGGCGACGGACAGCAGTCGCCGTCTGTTGAGCACTCGGACCTCCCGGGTTCCGGCTGAACCACCCGACCGGGTGATTCGCGTCGCTCGGTTGCCCACGGTGACCGCTCTCCGTGAGAAGAACCTGCGGATTCGCGTCCATCATTACCTCAGACGAGCTACGACACGCCCGAGAGATGTAACAGCCTGTGGCATCCGGTCGACGACCGTGGGGTATCTGCGCCATCGTTCCGCCCCCGAAAGAGCCACCGGGCAGGTACCGATCCACCCCCGAACGTCAGACCCAGCTCGGAGACACCATGCGCGTGCTCGTCACCGGCGGTGCCGGCTTTCTCGGCTCGCACCTGTGCGACGCCCTCCTCGCCCGCGGTGACAGCGTCGTCTGCGCGGACGACCTGTCCACCGGCCGCCTGAGCAACGTCGACCACCTGCTGGCCGACACCCGCTTCACGTTCGTCCGGACCGACGTGTCGCGGACGATCCCGGTGGACGGCCGGGTCGACGCGGTGGCGCACCTGGCCAGCCCGGCGTCCCCGCCGGACTACCACCGGCGCCCGCTGGAGACGATGGCGGTCGGCAGCAGCGGCACCGAGAACGCGCTGCGCATCGCGCACGCCGACGGCGCGCGCTTCCTGCTCGCGTCGACCAGCGAGGTCTACGGCGACCCGCTGGTGCACCCGCAGGAGGAGTCCTACTGGGGCAACGTGAACCCGATCGGCCCGCGCAGCATCTACGACGAGGCCAAGCGCTACGCCGAGGCGCTCACCGCCGCCTACCGGCGCACCCACGGCGTCGACACCGGGATCGTGCGGATCTTCAACACCTACGGGCCGCGGATGCGCCCGCACGACGGCCGGGTCGTCACCAGCTTCATCGCCCAGGCGCTCAACGGCGACCCGCTGACCGTCTACGGCGACGGCAGCCAGACGCGCAGCTTCTGCTACGTCGACGACCTGGTGCGGGGCCTGGTGGCGATGCTCGACTCGGACGCCGCGGGCCCGATCAACATCGGCAACCCGAGCGAGCGCACCGTCGCCGAGCTCGCCGAGCTGGTGCTGGCCATCACCGGCTCGACCTCCCGGGTCGAGCACCACCCGCTGCCCCAGGACGACCCCGCACGCCGGCGGCCGGTCGTCGAACGGGCCCGGGCCTTGCTGGGCTGGGAGCCCCGCGTCCCCACGGAGGACGGGTTGCGGCGCACGGTCGACTACTTCCGCGCGCACCGCGACGAGGTCGTCGCCGCCCGCGGCGCGATCGCCGGCGGCCAGCTCGACGGCGCGACCGCGGCGACGGCCGCCGTCCCGGCATGAGCGTCATCACCACCCGTCCCGGCACCGCACCGACCCGCGCCCGATGACCCGATCGTGCCCGGACCGCCGTGTGCTCGTCCCGCGACCGCGACCGGACGGGCGGGCCGGATCCGTGGACGGTCCCACCGTCCGCCTGCCGCGGTCGGTCGACCCTCCGACCCAGCGGCTGCGCCCGGTCGGAGGACGCGGGGAAGCGGCCACCGTCGTGCTGCCGGTCCAGGACCGCGGCGGGGTCGCCGTCCTGGACCGGACCTCGGCAGCACCTGCCCCGGCCGGGCCGGACGAGCTGGCCGGCCGGATCCAGGCGCTCTCGCGGGGGGCGGTGCGGGCGGTCCGCCCCTCCGGTCCGGTGTTCGAGCGCTCGCGCAACCTGCGCCGCCGGCTGGGCCGGGCCACCTTCGAGCCGGTGCTCGGGCCCGGTTCGCGGGTGGTGGTCGCCGTGCTGTCGATCGCGTGGGTGGCTGCGCTGGTGGTGTTCTGGACCTGGCTGCTGCACCCGGCGCACCGGGTCGGCACGCTCGGGCTGCTGCTCAACGGCACGATCCTGCTCTACCTGTCGGTGATGCCGGTCTACTTCGTGGTCGGGGTGAACCGGCTCCGGCGGGTGGCGGGCCACGTCGGGGTGCCCGACCTGCGGGTGGCGTTCGTGGTGACGCGGGCTCCCTCCGAGCCGTGGGAGGTGGCCCGCACGACCCTGTCGGCGATGCTGGACCAGGACTACCCGCGCCGCTACGACGTGTGGCTCTGCGACGAGCGCACGACCGATGAGATCCGCAGGTGGTGCGCGGGGCACGGGGTGAAGCTGTCGACGCGGGAGGGCGTCGAGGCCTACCACCGGCTCACCTGGCCCCGGCGCACCAAGTGCAAGGAGGGCAACCTGGCCTTCTTCTACGACCACGGCGGCTACCGCGACTACGACGTCGTCGCGCAGCTCGACTGCGACCACGTGCCGACCCGCAGCTACCTGCGCGAGATGGTGCGCCCGTTCGCCGATCCGGCGATCGGTTACGTCAGCGCGCCCAGCGTCTGCGACGCCAACGCGGCCGAGTCGTGGGCCGCCCGTGGGCGGCTGCACCGCGAGGCCACCTTCCACGGCCCGGCGCAGCTCGGGCACAGCGCCGGGCTCGCCCCGGTGTGCATCGGCTCGCACTACGCCGTGCGGACCGCCGCCCTGGCCGAGATCGGCGGCATCGGGCCCGAGCTCGCCGAGGACTTCAGCACCAGCTTCCTGCTCAACTCCGCGGGCTGGCACGGCGCGTTCGCCATCGACGCCGAGGCGCACGGCGACGGCCCGCCGACCTTCGCCGCGATGCTGGTGCAGGAGTTCCAGTGGTCGCGCAGCCTGACCACGGTGCTGCTGGGGCTGGTGCCGAGCCACCTCGGCCGGCTGCCGTGGCGGCTGCGGCTGCGGTTCCTCTACGCCCTGAGCTACTACCTGCTGCTGTCGCTGACCACGGTGGGTGGCCTGCTGCTCGCCCCGGTCGCCGCGGTCACCGGCACGGTCTGGATCCGGGTCGACTACGTGGAGTTCATCCTGCTGTGGTGGGTGGTCGCGCTGGCCGTCCTGCTCACCGCGCTCGTGCTGCGCCGCCGCGGGCTGCTGCGACCGCCGCGGGCGCCCCTCGTCAGCTGGGAGAACTACCTGTACTGCCTGACCCGGTGGCCGCTGATCGCGTGGGGGGTCACCGCGGCGGTGCTGCAGGCGGTGCGCCCCCGGCAGATCACCTTCGCGGTCACGCCGAAGGGCCCCGGCGGCCTGGAGCCGTTCCCGGTGCGGCTCGTGCTGCCCTACCTGCTCACCGTGGTCGTGCTCGCCGGGGCCGCGCTCTACGCCGAGGCGCACACCGACGCCGCGGGCTACGTGCTCCTCTGCCTCGTCGGCGCGACCGCGTACTCGCTGGTCGTGCTGGCCCTCCCGGTGCTGCACGCCCGCGAGTCGGCCCGCAGTGCCGGCACCTCGTTCTCCGCGGCGCTCGGGCGCACCGCGGCGTGGCCGCTCGTCTGGGCCGTCGTCGTGGCCGCCGGCACCGCGCTGGCCGCCGTCCGCTACCCGGCCTACGCCTCCGCCGTGTTCGGACCCGACTGGTGGCGCGCCTTCACCGGCGCCGAGCTCGCCGGCCTGCTGCCGCTCTGATCCCAGCCCCGACCCCCAGCCCCACCCCTGGAGACCCCTGTGCCCCAGACCGTCCTCGTCACCGGCGGAGCCGGCTTCATCGGCAGCCACACCTGCGTGGAGCTGCTCGACCACGGTCACGACGTGGTCGTCGTCGATGACCACTCCAACAGCTCGCCGCACGCCCTGGACGCGGTGCAGAAGCTCGCCGGCCGACCGCTGGCCGGCGCGCACCGCGTCGACCTGCGCGACCGCGCCGCCCTCGACTCCGTCTTCGCCGCCCACGACGTCGACGCCGTGATCCACTTCGCGGCGAAGAAGGCCGTCGGCGAGTCGATGCGGATCCCGCTGGACTACTTCGACGTCAACATCGGCGGTACCACCGCCCTGCTGTGCGCCATGCACGAGCACGGTGTGCGGCGCCTGGTGTTCTCCTCGTCCTGCTCGATCTACGGCGACACGGCGACCGTCCCGCTGGGCGAGGACGAGCCGGCCGGCCCGACCAACCCCTACGCCCGCAGCAAGCACATCTGCGAGCAGCTGCTCGGCGACGCCTGCCGCCGCTACCCGGAGCTGTCGGTGATCGCGCTGCGCTACTTCAACCCGATCGGGGCGCACCCCAGCGGCATGATCGGTGAGGACCCGACCGGCGTGCCCAACAACGTGCTGCCCTACATGGCCCAGGTGGCCGTGGGCCGGCTCGACGAGCTGGCCGTGTTCGGCGACGACTACCCCACCCCGGACGGCACCTGCGTGCGCGACTACGTCCACGTCGTCGACGTGGCCGACGGGCACCGGGTGGCGGTGGACCACCTCGACGACGAGGCCGGCCTGCGGGTGCTCAACCTCGGCACCGGCACCGGCGCGTCCGTGCTGGAGCTCGTCGCCCGGTTCTCCGCTGCCGTCGGCCGCCCGATCCCGTACCGGATCGCCGACCGCCGCGCCGGGGACGTGCCGATCCTGGTCGCCGACCCGTCCCGGGTCGCCGCCGCGTGGGGCTGGCGCACCACCCGCGACCTGGCGGACATGTGCGCCGACGCGTGGAAGTTCCAGCGGTCGCACCCGCACGGCTACCGGTCCGCCTGACCCCCGCAGGAGACAGACATGCGCATCACCGTCATCGGCACCGGCTACCTGGGCGCGGTGCACGCCGCCTGCATGGCCGACATCGGCCACGAGGTGCTCGGCGTCGACGTCGACGCCCACAAGGTCGAGGCGCTGGCCGCCGGGCGGCCGCCCTTCCACGAGCCGGGGCTGGCCGAGGTGCTGTCCCGGACCGTGGACTCGGGCCGGCTGCGGTTCTCCACCTCGCTGGCCGAGGCCGCGGAGTTCGGCGAGGTGCACTTCGTGTGCGTCGGCACCCCGCAACTGCCCGGCTCCGACGCCGCCGACCTGCGCCACGTCGACGCGGTCGTCGACGGGCTGGCCCCGCACCTGCACCGGCCGGCGCTCGTGGTCGGCAAGTCGACCGTGCCGGTCGGCACCGCCGCCCGGCTGGCGGCGCGGGTCCGCGAGCTGGCCCCGGCCGGCGAGGGGGCCGAGCTGGCCTGGAACCCGGAGTTCCTGCGCGAGGGCTTCGCCATCGCCGACACCCTGCACCCGGACCGGCTCGTCGTCGGCGTCACCTCGACCGCGGCCGACGACCTGCTGCGGGCGGTCTACCGGCCCATCGTGGACGCCGACCGGACCCCATGGATCTCCACCGACCTGGCCACCGCCGAGCTGGTCAAGGTCTCGGCCAACGCGTTCCTGGCCACCAAGATCTCCTTCGTCAACGCGATCGCCGACGTGTGCGACGCCGCCGGCGCCGACGTCACCACCCTGGCCACGGCGATCGGCTACGACGCCCGGATCGGCTCCCGGTACCTGTCGGCCGGCCTGGGCTTCGGCGGCGGGTGCCTGCCCAAGGACATCCGCGCCTTCATGGCCAGGGCCGGTGAGCTGGGCGTGGCCGACGCGCTGACCTTCCTCCGCGAGGTCGACGAGATCAACATGCGGCGGCGGCGGCGCACCGTCGACGTCGCCCGCGAGCTCGTCGGCGGCTCGTTCCTCGGGCGCAACGTCGCGGTGCTCGGCGCGGCCTTCAAGCCCGACAGCGACGACGTGCGCGACTCCCCGGCGCTCAACGTGGCCGCGATGATCCAGCTGCAGGGCGGGCAGGTCCGCGTGCACGACCCGGCCGCGATCGACAACGCCCGCGCGGTGTTCCCGACCCTGGACTACACCGTGGACATCGAGAAGGCCTGCGAGCAGGCCGACGTCGTGCTGCACCTGACCGAGTGGCAGCAGTACCGCGACCTGGACCCGGTCTGGCTCGCCGGACACGTGCGCACGCGCGCGGTGCTCGACGCGCGCAACGCGCTGCCGCTGGAACGCTGGGCCGCGGCGGGGTGGGCGGTGCGCGCCCTCGGGCGGGCTCTCGGCCGCGCCACCCCCGATCCCGTCCCGGAGCGGGCCGGCGGGCTCGCACGATGACGGCGGGGCCGAGGACCGGCGCGGTGACGACCCTCCGGTCAGGTCCGCTTCGCCCGGGCCGCCATCAGCCCCAGGGTCAGCAGGAGCCGGTCGCGCGGGTTGCTGATCGAGCGGCCGGTCGCGGACTCGATCCGGCGCATCCGGTAGATCACCGTGTTGCGGTGGCAGAACAGCGCGGTCGCCGCGTGCGTGGGTGACCCGCCGCAGGCCAGCAGCTCCTCCAGGGTCCCCAGCAGGGTGTCGCGGTCGGCCGGGGGCAGGCTCATCAGGCCGCCGAGCGCGGTGCCGACCAGGCGCGGCAGCAGCTCGGGGCTGTCGACCAGCAGCGCCTCGGGCAGGCGGTCGTCGAGCACGGCCAGGCCGGGGCCGCTCAGCGTGCGGGCCGCGGTCTGGGCCATCCGGTAGCCGGCGTCGACCGAGCCGAGGCCCTCGACCACCGGCGAGACCCCGGCCCGCCCGATCACGCACGGGCGCAGGGCGTCCAGCGCGACCTTCGCCGGCCGCGAGCCCAGCACGATCACCCCGACCTCGTCGCGGGGGCGCACGAACCACACCGACAGCAGGTCCTGCAGGGCCATGGCCTCCTGGGGCGAGCGCAGCGGGTACTCCCCCGCGGTCTCCATCGGGGCCACCACGCACAGCAGCGCCCCCTCCTCGGGCAGCCCCAGCACGGTGGCCGCGTTGCGCAGGAACGTCGGGTCGCTGCCGCGGCCCTCGATCAGCGCGTCGAGCATCGCGTGCCGGCGGCTCAGGTCGTGGCTGTGCAGCCGCAGCTCCTCCATCCGATACGCCTCGACCAGCGCCGAGGCGCTGTTGTCGCTCACCCGCCAGACGTAGGCGGCCGCGTCGAGGAGCGGCTCGTCGTAGGCGCCGTTGAAGCGCCCCCGCGAGGTCTCCAGCAATGCCTCCCACATCACCCGCCCGCCCAGCCGGTAGGCGCGCAGCACCGACTCCAGCGGCACGCCCTGGCGGGCCCGGCGACGACCGGTCTGGCGCGAGGTGTCCTCCGGTTCGACGCCCTGCGGCACCTGGTCGGCCAGCACCTGCACCCCGCGTTCGAGGTTGATGCGGCACGCCGCGCGGAGGTCATCGACCAGGTCCATGTCGGAGTAGACGGACTCGCGCTGCAGGGCCATCACGGTGAGCCGGTCGGCGAGCGCGTCGACGTCCTCGAGCAGCGCCGCCCCCAGGACGAGCAGTGCCTCGTGGGCCTGCGGCGGCAGTGCGCGAGGGAGGGGCGGGCGGTCTGCGCCGACTCGTCCGCCACTGCGCGTAGGCGTAGCCACGGGCAGCACTGTGCAGCACGACGCACAGCGCCGTCCACAAGCTGGGGCGCTGCGCCCAGGTCGGGGTGGGGCATGTTGGGCGCCGCGCCCATGGCGGTCGCTGGGCGATCCGCCCAAAGTAGTGCCGCACCCGCGCCGGACGCGGGGCTCTCGGACCGACGATGGAGTTGCGACCCGTGACCGTGCCCCTCGGCAAGGCGACCGATGCCACCACCGACGACCAGGCGGCCGTGTTCGGTGTCGCCGGTGTCAGCGTGCGGTTCGGTGGTCTCGTCGCCCTCGACGATGTGTCGTTCTCGGTCGGCCCCGGACAGGTGCGCGGGGTCATCGGGCCCAACGGAGCCGGCAAGACGACGCTGTTCAACGTCTGCTGCGGCTTCGTCCGGCCCGACACCGGCACTGTACTCCGCCACGGACGGCCGGTGCGCGGGCTGCGGCCGCACCGGCTGGCCGGGATGGGCATCGCCCGCACGCTGCAGGGCGTCGGGCTCTTCGCCGGGCTGACGGTGCTGGAGAACGTGATGGTCGGCGCCGAGCGCCACGCGCGCGCCGGGTTCGCCTCGACGCTGTTCGCGCTGTCGCGCTCGGACCGAGACGAGCGGGCGCTGCGCGAGCGGGCCGAGCGGGCACTGGCCGAGCTGGGCGTGGAGTCCTACGCCGCGCGCCTGCCCGGCAGCCTGCCCTACCCGGTGCAGAAGCGCGTGTCGCTGGCCAGGGCGCTGGCCGGCGCCCCCGACCTGCTGCTGCTCGACGAGCCGGCCAGCGGGCTGGGCGCCGACGAGATGGCCGAGCTCGGCGAGCTGATCCGGTCGCTGACCGCGCGCATGTCGGTGGTGCTCGTCGAGCACCACATGGACCTGGTGATGAGCGTCTGCGACCGGATCACCGTCCTCGACTTCGGCAGGGTCGTCGCCGACGGCACGCCCGACGAGGTCCGCGACGACCCGGCCGTGATCGACGCCTACCTGGGCGAGGAGGCGACGCACTCGTGAGTGCCCCAGCGACGACGGCCGCGCTGCAGGTCCGCGGCCTGTCCGCCAGCTACGGCCCGGTCACCGCCCTCGACGGCGTCGACGTCACCGCGGAGCCCGGCCGGATCACCGCGGTGCTCGGCGCCAACGGCGCCGGCAAGACCACGCTGCTGCGCACGATCTCCGGGCTGGTGCGGCCGACCGCGGGCCAGGTGCTGCTCGGCGACCGCGACCTCACCCGGGCACCGGCCGAGACCATCGCCCGGGCCGGCGTCGCGCACGTGCCGGAGGGCCGCGGGGTCATCACCGAGCTGACCGTGGAGGAGAACCTGCGCCTTGGCGCCCTGCTGGGCAGCTCGCGCAAGCGCACCCGCCACGTGATCGACGACGTCTACGCGATGTTCCCGCCGCTGGCCGAGCGCCGCGCCCGCCACGCGCACACCCTCTCCGGCGGGGAGCGGCAGATGCTGGTCATCGGCCGGGCCCTGGTCACCGGGCCCGACGTACTGCTGCTCGACGAGCCCTCGCTCGGCCTGGCGCCGCGGATCGTGGCGCAGATCTTCGGGCTGCTGCGCGAGCTCGTCGACGACGCCGCGAGCGGCCGGCTGAGCGTGCTGCTCGTCGAGCAGAACGCGCGCAGCGCGCTGTCCATCGCCGACGTCGGGGTGGTGCTCAACCTCGGTCGTGTGGTGGCCACCGACAGCGCCGCCGCGCTCGCCGCCGACGACGGCCTCCGCCACGCCTACCTCGGATTCTGAGCAGGGGATCGGATGCAGCAGTTCCTGAACGTCACGCTGACCGGCCTCGCGCAGGGCGCGGTGTACTCCGCGATCGCGCTGGCCCTGGTGCTGATCTGGCGGTCCACCCGGATCGTCAACTTCGCCCAGGGCGCCATGGCCATGTTCACCACCTACATCGCGCTCTCGCTGATCGAGGCCGGCCAGTCGTACTGGGTCGGGCTGCTGGTCGCGCTGGTGTCCGGCCTGGTGCTGGGTGCGCTCGTCGAGCGCGTGGTGGTGCGACCGGTCGAGGGCGGGCCCGAGCTGAACGCGGTGATCGTCACGCTGGGGCTGTTCGTCGGCTTCCAGGCGCTGGCCGCGATCCTGTTCGGCTCGACCTTCGTGTCCTTCCCCGCGCCGTTCGACCTGCGCGGGTTCACCGTCGGCGGGGTCAACATCGCGTTCACCCCGAACAGCATCTTCGTCATCGCCGCGGTGGTCGTGGTGATGCTGGCGCTGGTGGCGCTGTTCCGGTTCACGAACCTGGGGCTGCAGATGCGCGCCTCGGCCTTCAGCCAGGAGGTGTCCCGGCTGCTCGGCGTGCGGGTGGGCGCGATGCTCACCCTCGGCTGGGCGCTCGCCGCGGTCGTCGGCTCGCTGGCCGGCGTGCTGATCGCCGGCGGCAACCTGGTCTCGCCCAACTACATGGACGCCGTCGTGGTCTTCGGCTTCGTCGCCGCCGTCCTCGGCGGCCTGGAGTCACCGGGCGGAGCGGTCGTCGGCGGACTGACGATCGGGTTGCTGCTGTCCTACGTCAGCGGCTACCTCGGCAGCGAGCTCGTCGCGCTGGCCGCGCTGGTGATCCTGGTGGCCGTGCTGCTGGTGCGCCCGCAGGGCCTGTTCTCCCACGCCGCGGCCAGGAGGGTCTGATGACGCAGCAGGCCGACACCCCGCAGGACACCGAGAAGGACACCGGGCAGCCCGCCGCGCCCGCCCGCGCCGCCGCGCCCGCCCCTCGGCCGGGCCGGTTCGACGCCGTGCGACGCAGGCTGCCGAAGTCGACGTTCGCCCGGCACGCGCTGGCCGCGCTGGGCGGGCTGGTCGTGGTCTTCCTCGTGCTGGAGCTGACCAACCCGTTCCGCAACTCGCAGTTCGCCACGATGTCCTACTACGCGATCGCCGCCGTCGGGCTGACCACGCTCACCGGGCTCAACGGCCAGATCTCGCTCGGGCACGGCGCGCTCATGGCGGTCGGGGCCTACACGACCGGGCTGCTGCTCGGACCGGACGCCGACGGCGCCGCCCTGCCGCTGCCGATCGTGATGCTCGTGGCGATGGCCGTGACCGCCGTCGTCGGCGTCGTGGTCGGGGCCGCCGCGGCCCGGCTGCACGGCCCGTACCTGGCCGGCGCCACCCTGGCGCTGGCCGTCGCACTGCCCGGGCTGGCCATCTACTTCGACGAGTGGCTCGGCGGCGAGCAGGGGCTGCGGATCGCCGCCCCGCGCCCGCCGGACTGGTTCTCCGACGCCGTCTACTTCCTGTCGGCCAACGAGACCCCGGGCGTGAAGTACCTGGCCTACGTCGGGTGGATCACGCTGCTGGTCGTCCTGCTGCTGATGGCCAACCTCAAGCGGGGCCGCGTCGGGCGTGTCTGGCAGGCGGTGCGCGACGACGAGGTCGCCGCCGAGCTGGCCGGCATCCGGCTGGGCCGCACCCGGGTGATCGCGTTCGTGGTCAGCGCGGCCTGCGCGGGCCTGGCCGGCGCGGTGCTGGCCGTCGTCGTGCGGCTCGCGGCGCCGAGCGGGTTCACCATCGTGCTCTCGCTGAGCCTGCTGACCGCGGTCGTGCTGGGCGGTCTGGGCAGCTTCACCGGGGCGCTGCTGGGCAGCGCGCTCCTGGTCTTCCTGACACCGACGGTGACGAACCTGGGCACCTCGCTCGGGTTGGACGCCACCGCCGCCGCCGAGGTGGCCCCGTTCGTCTACGGGGTCGTGCTCGTGCTGGTGATGCTGCTCGCGCCCGCGGGAGCGGTCGGCGTGCTTCGCAAGCTCTGGCATCGGACACGGGGCAACCACCCGGGTTCCTCGACGAGGAGGAGTGCATGATCAGCAGAACCGCACGGCTGGCGGCCGCGGCCGTCGCCGCGTCCCTGGCGCTGGCCGCCTGCGGCGCAGGGGGCAGACCGGCCGAGGAGGACGGCGGCGGCGCGACCGGTGGCGAGGCCGCCACCGCCTCCGACGTCGGCATCACCGAGACCACGGTCAAGGTCGGCGGGCACTTCCCGTTGACCGGCGTGGCGGCGCCCGGCTACGCCGACATCCCCACCGGGGCCAAGGCCTACTTCGACTACGTCAACGCCAACGGCGGGGTCAACGGCCGCCAGATCGAGTACGTCTACAAGGACGACGCCTACAACCCCACGCAGACCAGCCAGATCACCAACGAGCTGGTGCTGCAGGACCAGATCTTCGCGATGCTCGGCGGCCTGGGCACCCCCACCCACTCGGCCGTCGTCGACTTCCTCAACTCCGAGGGCGTTCCCGACCTGTTCGTCTCCTCCGGGTCGCTGCTGTGGGACCAGCCCCGGGAGAACCCCAACACCTTCGGCTGGCAGCCCGACTACGAGGTCGAGGGCAAGATCCTGGCCCAGTACCTGGCGCAGAACTTCCCGCAGGCCAAGGTCGGGCTGTTCGTCCAGGACGACGACTTCGGCCGGGACGGCGAGAAGGGCGCCCGGCAGTACCTGGAGTCCCAGATCGTCACCGTCCAGCGCTACACCCCGGGCAACACCGACATCGCCCCGCAGATCGCCGCGCTGCAGGCCGCGGGCGCCGACCTGGTGGTGGGCTTCGCGGTGCCGTCCTACACGGCGCTGTCGCAGCTCAACGCGCTGCGGCTGAACTACAAGCCGCAGTGGGCCTACTCCAACGTGGGCGCCGACCTGACCCTGGTCGGCTCCCTGCTGGCCCGCTTCTCCGAGGGCGCCATCACCGACGCCGGGCTGCTCGAGGGCGTGATCAGCACCAGCTACCTGCCCAACGTCACGCAGAAGGACAACGCCTGGGTGCAGCTGTTCCAGAAGGTGTGGGACGAGCACGGCGGCGAGGGCGAGCTGAACAACTTCCGCATCTACGGCATGTCGCAGGCCTACACGTTCGTCTCGGCGCTGCAGGCGGCCGGGCCGAACCCGACCCGCGAGGGCATCGTCAAGGCCGTCGAGAGCGGCGGGAAGACCTTCGAGGGCCCGTGGCTGGCGCCCTTCCGGTTCTCCGCGGACAAGCACGGCGGGATCGCCGGCGTCGCCGTCAACAAGATCACCGGCGGCACGGTCACGCCGCTGACCGACGTGCTGGTGACCGACAACGGCTCGGCCCCGATCACCCCGGTCGGGACGCCGCCGTCCACGCCGACCGCCAACGGCATCCCGGACGTCCAGCCGGTCGAGACCGGCTGACGGCACCACCGCAGTACCCGTCGCGACACAGCGCCGTGCCGCGACGGCCACCCGGAGGGGGTGGTCCCGGCGCCCCGGGACCACCCCCTCCGGGCGTTCAGGGGCGCTCGGCCCGCTCGGCCAGCGCGACCACGGCACCGCGGGGCAGCACGACGACCGGCACCGGCGAGTGCCGGACGATCTTCGAGGAGCGCGAGCCGATGAACACCCTGGCCAGCGGGCCCTCCGCGCTCGACCCCACGGCCAGCAGGTCGCCGTCGGTCCAGTCCACGTCCTGCAGCGCGGCGTCCCACTCGGTGCCGCGCCCGATCACCGCCCCGGTGCTCGACGGCGCCGTCGGCAGCGCGGCCACGTGCTCCAGCACGGCCTGCTGCGCCCGGCGCACCTCGCTCGACCACTCGGCGAGCACGGCGTCCTCGGCCCGCGACCCGATGCCGGCGGTCAGCGGGGTGCGGGGGCGGACGGCGAACGAGGCCACCCGCAGCGCCGCCCCCATCCGGACCGCGACGCCTGCCGTCGCGACGACCAGGTCGTCGTCGCCCTCGGCCGCGCCGAACGCGGCGGTGACCCGGTTGACGCCGGCATCGGGCAGGCAGCGGAACCCGCGCGGCGCCAGCACCACCGGCACGGGCGAGGTGTGCAGCAGCCGCTCGGCCACGCTGCCGAACGCGACCCGGCCGAGCATGCCGGCGTCCGAGGAGCCCAGCACGATCGCCGACGCCCCGCGCTCCTCGGCCGTCTCCGCCAGCCCGCGCGAGGTCGACCGGGCCCTGGCGACGACGAAGTCGGCGCTGAGCCCGGGCGCGAGCAGGTCGCGGGCCCGGTCGAGGGCGTCCTCGGCGTCGCGGTCGAGGTAGTCCTGGTACTCCGCGTCCACCCGGCCCAGCCCGGGCGGCCACGGCGGCGGGACGACGGTGCAGACGACGAGGTCGTCGCCCAGCGCCCGGGCGAGTTGCCCGCCCAGGTGCATCGCGGTGGTGGCCCGCTCGTCGCGCGGCAGGCCGACGACGAGCGTCACGTCCGGTCCTCGATCTGGGCGTCCGGCTCGCCGAGGCGGGAATGGCGGATGCCGTAGGCGTAGTACCAGACCAGCACCACGGCCACCCAGACCAGGAACACCAGGATCGTGATCGGCCGCAGCCCGACGATGATCCAGAGGCAGCCCAGGATCGACAGGATGGGGATCACCGGGTAGAGCGGGACCTTGAACCCCCGGGGCAGGTCGGGCGCCGTCCGCCGCAGGATGATCACGCCGATGGACACCACCGTGAACGCGACCAGGGTGCCGATGCTGGTCATCTCGGCCAGGAAGTTGATCGGCAGCAGACCGGCCAGCAGCGCGACCGCGATGGCCACCACGATGGTGTTGTTGACCGGCGTGCGGGTGCGCGGGTTCACCGTGCTGAAGAAGCGCGGCAGCATGCCGTCGCGGCCGATGGCGAACAGGATCCGGGTCTGGCCGTAGATCGTCACCAGGGTCACGCTGAAGATCGAGATGACGGCGCCTGCGGCGATCAGGGTGCCCGGCCAGGCCTGCCCGGTGACCTGCTCCAGGATCGCCGACAGCCCCGCCTCCTGGCCCTCGAACCGGGCGGCCGGCTGGGCCGCCACCGCGACCAGCGCCACCAGCACGTACACGACGGTGACCGTGACCAGCGCGATCAGGATCGCCAGCGGCATCGTCCGCCGCGGGTTCTTGACCTCCTCACCGGCGGTCGAGACCGCGTCCAGGCCGATGTAGGAGAAGAAGATGATGCCCGCCGCCCCGGTGATCCCGGTGACCCCGAACGGCGCGAAGTCGGCGAAGTTGTCGGTGCTCCAGCCGGTCGCCCCGACCACGATGAACAGCACCAGCACCGCGAGCTTGATCAGCACCATGGTCGCGTTGACCGCCGCCGACTCGCTGGCCCCGCGGATCAGCAGCAGCGCGCACAGCGCGACCAGCACGACGGCCGGCAGGTTGATGATCCCGCCCTCTTCCGGCGAGTTGGACAGCACGTCCGGGATCGTGACGCCGAACAGGTTGCCCAGCAGCTGGTTGAGGTACTCGCTCCAGCCCACCGCCACCGCCGCCGACGACACCCCGTACTCCAGCAGCAGGCAGGCGGCCACACCCATGGCCACGACCTCGCCCAGGGTCGCGTAGGCGTAGGAGTACGACGACCCCGACACCGGCACCGCGCTGGCCAGCTCCGCGTAGCAGACCGCGGTGAGCCCGGCGACCACGCCGGCGAGCACGAACGACCACACCACCGCAGGCCCCGCCGTCGGCACGGCCTCGGTCAGCACGAAGAAGATGCCGGTGCCGATGGTGGCCCCGACCCCGATCATCGCCAGCTGGAACAGCCCGATCGACCGCGCCAGCTCCCCTCCCCCGCTGTCCGCGCCGGTCTCGGCGGCCATCGAGGTCACGGGCTTGCGCCGGAACGAGCGCTGCAAGATGGTCGCCACGCGACCTCCTTCGGCTGGGGTCTCTGCAGGTTCCACCGGTGCGTGGGGTGTCGCAACAGGACGCGGCGCGCGTCGCCGGGCCTGTGTGGTCTTCACGGGCCTCGCAGCGCCGGCGGCGGCGTCGCAGCGCGGGGTGGGCCTTGCAGCGCCGGCCGTGTTGTCGCAGCGCGGGGTGGGCCTTGCAGCGCCGGCCGTGTTGTCGCAGCGCACCGGCCAGCTGCGACGACACAGCCGACGCTGCGCCCCACAGCCGGGACTGCGAGAACGCGGCCGGGCGAGGCGCGCAGGGCCGAGTGGGCCTCGCAGCACTGACTGCGTCCTCGCAGCGCGCCGGCCAGCTGCGACGACACCGCCGAGGCTGCGCCGCGCCGCCGGGTCTGCGAGAACGCGCCCGGGACGCGGCGCGCAGCACGGGGTGGGCCTCGCAGCACTGGCTGCGTCCTCGCAGCGCGCCGGCCAGCTGCGACGACACACCCGGCGCTGCGCGACACAGCCGGGTCTGCGAGAACGCGCCCGGGACGCGGCGCGCAGCACGGGGTGGGCCTCGCAGCGCTGGGGGTGTTCTCGCAGCGCGCCGGCCAGCTGCGACGACACACCCGGCGCTGCGCGACACAGCCGGATTTGCGAGAACGCGCCCGGGACGCGGCGCGCAGCACGGGGTGGGCCTCGCAGGGCTGGGGGTGTTCTCGCAGCGCGCCGGCCGGCTGCGACGACACACCCGGCGCTGCGCGACACAGCCGGGTCTGCGAGAACGCGCCCGGGACGCGGCGTGCAGCGCGGGGTGGGCGCGCGGCGCGGGGTGGGGCTCGCAGCGCCGGGTGGGGCGCGCAACACGGGGGTGGGCTCGCAGCGGCGTGAAAGAAGTCAGCGGCGGTGTCGATCCGGGCCCGCGCGGTTCGACCTTGCGATGAGTCCGGGCGGAACGAGCGGTCCTACCCGCAACCGCCACGAAGCGAACCACCGGAAGGACGAGACCGTGTACACCACGCCGCCGCCGAAGGCGACCCGCCGCGAGTGGACCGGCCTGGCCGTGCTCGCCCTGGCCTGCCTGCTCTACGTCATGGACCTCACCGTGCTGGACCTGGCGGTGCCGGCGCTGAGCGAGGACCTCCGGCCGACCAGCAGCCAGTTGCTGTGGATCATCGACGTGTACGGCTTCATGGTCGCGGGTGCGCTTGTCACGATGGGCACGTTGGGCGACCGGATCGGTCGGCGCAGGCTGCTGATGGGCGGGGCCGCGGCGTTCGGCGTCATGTCGGTCGTGGCCGCGTTCTCGACGACGCCGGAGATGCTGATCGCCAGCCGGGCGCTGCTGGGCGTGGCCGGGGCGACGATCGCGCCGTCGACGTTGTCGCTGATCTTCCACATGTTCCGCGACCCGGCCGAGCGCACCCGCGCCGTCGGGATCTGGATCGGGGCGTTCTCCGCGGGCAGCGCGGTCGGGCCGGTGCTGGGCGGGGTCATGCTGGAGTGGTTCTGGTGGGGGTCGGTGTTCCTGCTGGCGCTGCCGGTGATGGGCGCGCTGCTGGTGCTGGGGCCGAAGCTGCTGCCGGAGTACCGCGACCCGGGGGCGGGGCGGCTCGACCCGGTCAGCGCCGCCATGTCGGTCGCCGCGCTGCTGGCCGTCGTCTACGGCATCAAGCAGATCGTGCAGGACGGCGTGCACCTGGTGCCGCTGCTGGCGATCGGCGTCGGGGCGGTGCTGGGCGTCGCCTGGTTCCGCCGGCAGCGCGCGCTGGCCGAGCCGATGATCGACGTGCGGCTGTTCCGGATCCGGGCGTTCACCGTGGCGCTCGCGGTCAACTTCCTGTCGATCTTCGTGATGGTCGGGTACGTGCTGTACCTGGGCCAGTACATGCAGCTGGTGCTGGGGATGTCGCCGCTGGCCGCCGGGCTGGCCGCGGTGCCGGGGGCGGCCGGGTTCGTGCTGAGCTCGCAGCTGTCGCCGCGGTTGGTCCGCCGGTTCCGCCCCGCCACGCTGGTCTCCGCCGGGCTGGCGCTGGCCGCGGCCGGGTTGCTGGTGCTGACCACGGTCGGCACCACCTCCGGGCTGGTCGCGGTGGTCGTCGCCTCGGTCGTCGTCTCGCTGGGGATGGGGCCGGTGTTCGGGCTGACCACCGAGATGATCGTCGGCTCGGCGCCGGAGGAGGCCGCGGGCGCGGCGTCCGGGATCTCCGAGACGGCCTCCGAGCTGGGCGGGGCGCTGGGCATCGCGGTGCTGGGCACCGTCGGGGTCGCGATCTACCGCGGCGGGGTCGCCGACGGGCTCCCCGCCGGCGTGCCGGCCGAGCTGGCCGGCGCGGCCGCCGACACCCTCGGCGGGGCGGGCGCGGTGGCGGCGCAGCTGCCCACGGCCCAGGCCGATGCCCTGCTGCACGCCGCGAACTCCGCGTTCGTCAGCGGGCTGCACGTGACCTCGCTGGTCGCCGCGGTCATCGCCGCCGGCCTGGCCGCGCTCGCCGCGGTGGCGCTGCGCACCCCGGAGCCGGCGACGACCGAGGAGCCGGTCCTGGAGTCCAGCCCCGCCTGACGGGTCGCCGGTGGGAGTCCGCGCCGCGGCGCGGACTCCCACCCGCCCGTCAGTTCAGCCGGCGGGTCTCGGCAGGCAGGCCGCCGCCGTTGTAGACGTCCGCGGCGAGGTTCGACAGCGCGGTGAGCGCGACGTTCTGGCTCCACGGCCCGTAGGACACCCGGGCCACGCCGAGGCGCTGCGCGGTGGCCAGGTCGATCGAGCCGGGGATGCCGATGATGTTCACCTTGCGCTCGCCGAGCGCCTCGACCAGCCGGCCGACGGTCTGCTCGTCGAGCTTGCCGGGGGCGAAGAAGTTCGACGCGCCGGCGTCGAGGTAGGCGCGGCCGCGCTCGATGGCGTCGGCCAGCACGTCCTCGGGGTCGCGGTCGGCGCCCCTGAGGAAGGCGTCGGTGCGGGCGTTCAGCACGAACGGCACGCCGGCCCGCTCCCCCGCCGCGACGGCCGCCTCGACCGCGGCCACCGACTCGGCCAGCGGCTTCATCTGGTCCTCGAGGTTCGCCCCGACGATCCCGACGTCGATGGCCCGGGCGATGGTGCCGCCCGCGTCGCCGTAGCCGCCCTCCAGGTCGGCGGTGACCGGCAGGTCGACGGTGCGGGCGATCAGCCCGACCGCGGCGATCATCTCGTCGCGCGGGATCACCTCTCCGTCCGGGTAGCCGTGCGAGGCGGCGATGCTGTGGCTGGCGGTGGCCAGCGCCTTCGTGCCGGGGGTGTCGGCCACGACCTTGGCGGTGATCGCGTCCCAGACGTTGACCACGAGCAGCAGCTCGGGGTCGGTGTGCAGGCGGAGCAGCTCGGCGGCCTTCTCGGCGGGCGTCGTCACGGTCGCCACCGTAGCGGCGGCGCGTCTCGCTCAGGGCAGCCGCGCGGCCAGCCCGTCGAGCAGCACGACGAGCTTGCGGTCGAACCAGCCCCGCCCGGTGAGCAGCTGGTCCGCGGCCGGGCCGCCGACCAGCTCGACCAGTTCCGGCCAGGTCCGCCGGTGCAGCTCGTGCAGGGGCCGGGGCCCGTCGGGCGTCGCGTGCCGGCGGGCGAGGTCGGTCATCAGCCCGGCCGTGCCGAGGGTCAGGTCGATCACGAAGTCGACGCCGAGCAGCGCGTCCTCGGCGCTGAACCCGGCCGCGCGCAGGGTCGCCACGTAGCGGCCGACCTGCTCGGCCGCCGCGCGCGGCATCCCGGGAACGACGGCCGCGGCGCCGGCCAGTCCGGGGTGGCGGGCGAGGAGGTCCCACACCGCGTCGGCGAGCGCGGTCAGCGTGGCGCGCCAGTCGGGGGTCGGGGCCGGCCAGTCGAACTCGCGCACCGCCAGGTCGACGGCGGCCAGGACCAGGTCGTCGCGGTCGTGGACGTAGCGGTAGAGCGTCGAGTGGCTGACGCCGAGCCTGCGGGCGACGGTCGGCATCGACATCCGCCCGACGCCCTCGGCCAGCGCGGCCCTGGCGACCCGCTCGCGGGTCAGCGAACGGGGCCGCCCGGAGCGCCTGCCGGGCTGCGGGGCGGACACGCCCGGAGGTTACCGCTCGACCGAGGACGGGTGCCGAGCCGCGGTCGACGGAAGGCCCAGGTGGCGCGGGCGTCGCCCGCCTCCGGTCGGTGCGGCCCGACCGGGTCGTCTGGGGCCACCCCCGGGACCCCGCTCCGCCTGTCGGGCCGAGCCGTCATACTTCGACGATGCACTGGCTCGCCGAGCGGCTCCAGGCCATTCCCGGGGTCGTCGCGGTCACCCTCGGCGGATCCCGGGCCCGCGGCGCCGAGCTGCCCGACAGCGACTGGGACTTCGGCCTCTACTACCGCGGCCACCTCGACCCGGGCCACCTGCGGGCCTTCGGCCACCCGGGCACCGTCGTCGACCCCGGCGAGTGGGGGCGGCTGATGAACGGCGGCGCGTGGTGGACCCTCGACGGGGTCAAGGTCGACGTGCTCTACCGCGACCTCGACGTCGTCGAGAGCTGGGCGGCGCTCGCCGAGCAGGGCCGCTTCGAGATCGACCCGCTGCTCGGCCACCTCGCCGGGTGGCCCACCTACGCGCTGGCCGGCGAGCTGGCCCTGGGCCGCCAGCTGACCGGGCCGCCGCTGCCCCGCCCGCAGTTCCCGCCGGTGCTGCGCGAGTCCGCGCCGCCGTCGTGGCGGTGGCGGGCGCAGTTCCACCGCACCTACGCCGAGCACCACGCCGACCGCGGCGACCAGCGCGCCGCCGAGGCCGTGCGCGTGCGGGCCGACTTCGAGGAGGCGCACGCCCGGCTGGCCGAGCGCGGCGAGTGGGCGCTCAACGAGAAGGGCCTGCTGGCCAGGGCGGGGCTGGTGACCGGGCTGCAGACGGGCCCGAACCCGGTGCCGGACGCGGCCTCGGCGACCGCCTCCGTCGACTTCTCCTCGACGGCCACCGCACCGGTGCCGCTCGACCCCGGGCGGTAGCCCGAACGCGCGTTTTCGGCGGTCGGCGAACTCGGCCCCGGTGAGCGGGCGATCACGCGATGCTGTGGGCGACCCACCCGTCGAGACCGCGGAGGACACCCCATGCCGCGCCCGTTCCGGTTCACCGTCCAGGGCGTCACCGCCGCCGGCACGCAGGAGCGGGTGCTCGCCGACGGCGTCGCGCTGCCCCCGTACGCCAGGAAGGTCGAGTCGCTCGGCTACCAGGAGCTGTACTCCTACGACCACATCGGCCACGTCGACCCGTTCGCGCCGCTCGTCGTCGCGGCCACGGCGACCGAGCGGTTGCGGGTAGGGCCCCTGGTGCTCAACAACGAGCTGCACCACCCGGTGCTGCTCGCCCGCACCGCCGCCACCGTCGACCGGATGACCGGCGGGCGCCTGGTGCTGGGTCTGGGCACCGGCTACGACGAGTCCGAGCACGAGTCCATCGGCGCCCCGATCCGGCCGCCGGGCGCCCGGGTGTCCCGGTTCGCCGAGTCGCTCTCCGTGCTGCGCGCGCTGCTCGACGACGGCCGCGCCGATCACGACGGCGAGCACCACCGCGTGCACCTCGACGACCTGGGCGTGCGCCCGGTGCAGGAGCGGGTGCCGTTCCTGATCGGCGGGCACGGGCCCCGGGTGGTCCGGCTGGCCGCCCGCTACGCCGACATCTTCCAGTTCACCGGCATCGTGCACGGCGAGGGCGGGAAACCGGGTGGCGGCGGGTTCGCCGTCGCGGCGCTGGTCGAGCGGGCGCACTGGCTGACCGAGGCCGCCGGCGACCGCGACGCCGCGATCGAGCGCTCCGCGCTCGCGCAGTTCGTGGCCGTGGGGCCGGACGCGCCGGGCGCCGAGGACCTGGCCGAGCGCTTCGAGCAGCCGGCGGAGGCCGTGCGGGACAGCCCGTTCGTGCTGTCCGGCAGCGTCGAGCAGGTCGTGGACAAGCTGCAGCGCCTGCGCGAGCTGCTCGGCATCAGCCACTACGTCATCCGCGACGCGGACGCGTTCGCCCCGGTCGTGGCCGAGCTGTCGGGCAGGTAGCGGTCACTGCTCCAGGAGGTCGAGCAGGTCCCACTCCTGCTCGGCGACCCGGCGCCCGATGGCGACCCGGTCGACCGAGCGGACATGGCCGTCGAGGTGGGCCTGCAGCATGGACAGGCACAGCACCCCCCAGCGCACCGTGCCGTAGACCGTCCACCAGCGCAGCTCGGCCCGGTCGACCGGCCGGCCGCCGCCCGCGGTGTAGCCGGCCAGCAGGTCGTCGACGTCGCCGAAGCCGCCCACCACCTCGGGTCGGCGGAACCGCCACGCCTTCGTGCACAGCCAGCCGAGGTCCTCCACGGGGTCGCCGAGGTGGGCCAGCTCCCAGTCGAGCACCGCGGCCAGGCCGCCGGGCGCGTCCGCGGAGACCACCAGGTTGCCCATCCGGAAGTCGCCGTGCACCAGCCCGCGCGGACGGGCCGGGGGCCGGTCGCGGGCCAGCTCGCGGAAGGCCAGCTCGAAGGCGGGCACGGCGGCGCCGACCTCGTCGTAGGAGTCGCGCAGGGCGCGCACCGGGTCGGGCGCGTCGGGCAGCGCGACGCCGTCCGGGTCGATGCCGTGGATGGCGGCCAGCACCTCGCCGCAGCGGTGGGCCAGCCCCGGCGGGCAGGCGGCCAGGATCCGCTGCGGCAGCGTCTCCCCGACGACGCGCCCGGTGAGCGTGTACGGCGCCCCGGGCGCGGCGGGGTCGTCGGAGGCGGCCACGACCTCGGGCACCGGCACCCCGGCCGCGCGCGCCCGGCGCATCAGCTCGGCCTCGACCAGCATCGTCCCGGCCGCGCCCGGCTGGGCCTGCTGGAGCACCAGCCCGCGGCGCCGTCGCCGTCGTCGACGACGATCGAGGTGGTGCGCCGGGACGCGCCGGCCGTCATCGACGTGGCTTCGACGACCCGGGTCGTGGGTCCGAGCGCGGCGGTGAGCACGGGGGTGAGGGCGGCGACGAGGTCCGGCACCCGCACACTGTGCCCGACGGTAGGATCATCGCGTTGCACGACGACCATGAGGCGCCCTCGACGTGGCCCGGCGCTAGGATCGGCGACCGTGACGGTCCGGGAGCGCCCCGTGCGCGCCGACGCCGCGCGCAACCGCGACAAGCTGCTGCGCGCCGCGACGGCCGTGCTGGGCGAGCAGGGCCTGGACGCCCCGCTCGACCAGGTCGCACGGCGCGCCGGCGTCAGCATCGGGACGTTCTACAACCACTTCGCCGACCGCGCCGCGCTGGTGGCCGCGATCCTGCCGGCGCAGCTGTCGCCGCTCGACCCGATCGCCGAGCGGGCCATGGCCGACCCCGACCCGTGGCACGGCTTCGTGACGTTCCTGGAGGGCCTGTTCTCGCTGCAGGCCCGCGACCGCGGCATCAACGACGCCGTGGCCCGCAACGCCCCCGGCACCGCCGACCCCGCCGCCTCCTGCGCCGGCTTCGCCCACGTCGACCGGATCCTCGCCCGCGCGAAGGGCGCGGGCGAGCTGCGCGCCGACTTCACCAACGACGACCTCGCCGCGCTGGTCTGGGCGGTCTCCCGGATCATCCAGCTGACCGCCGACGCCGATCCGCTGGCCTGGCGCCGGTTCCTGGCCCTGCACCTCGACGGCCTGCGCGCCCGACCGGTCTGAACCGCGCAGCCGTACCGAAGCGGGCGCCATTCGTGGCGCGTTGTTCGGCGCGCCACGAATGCCGTGCGGCGCGCGCGGGGCGCATTAGCCTCCGATCATGACCGCTCCGCGCGATCGCTCGCCCGCGACCGCCCTCGCCACCATGGTCGTGTTCGCCGCGTTCATCGCGGTGCTGGGGATCTTCCCCGGGATCTACGTCGCCGCCTCCGGCGTGCCGATCGTGCTGCAGAACGCCGGCCCGCTGCTGGCCGGCGCGCTGCTGGGGGCCCGGCGCGGCACCGCGGCCGTGGCGCTGCTGCTGGCGCTGGTCGCCATCGGCCTGCCGCTGCTCTCGGGCGGGCGCGGCGGGCTCGCCCCGTTCGTCGGGCCCAGCGGCGGCTTCCTGATCGGCTGGCTGCTCTCCGCCCTGGTCACCGGCCTCATCGCGCAGCGCGCGACGCGCCCGACGTTCCCCCTGCTGCTGCTGGCCACCGCCTGCGGGGTCCTCGCCGACTACGCCGTCGGCGTGCCCTTCCTGGCCGTCTACACCGGCGACGCCACCACGGCCGTGGTCGGCTCGCTGGTGTTCCTGCCCGGGGACGCCGCCAAGGTCGTGATCGCCGCGCTGGTCGCCGCGGTCGTGCACCGGGCCCTGCCCGACCGGCTCCGCGGGACCGCGGTCGGCGAGCGGTGACCGTCCTCGGACCGGCCCCGACCCCGGCCGGCGCGCAC
>NZ_JAHDTH010000103.1 GCF_018531445.1 Pseudonocardia lacus | reverse complement strand
GAGGACGGCCGCAGCGACGGGCCGCGCCCGTCGCGCCGCCCCGCGGGCAGTGCGCCGATCCGCTGGGCCTCGGCCAGCGCCGCGGCCCGGTCGGCGTCGCGCTGCGGGAGCACGGCCGCGCCCCGCCCCACGGCGACGTCGACCGAGGTGCAGAACGACAGCACGTCGACGACGACCACGACGGCGCAGTCGGCCGCCAGCACGTCGACGCCGTGGCGGCCCCACTCCAGGCGGACGCGGTGCCCGCGCTGGCGGTGCTCGATCCTCGGCTCGATCGCCACCGACCGACGGTAGCGTCCGGGGACGTGATGGTTCAGGACGTTCTGGGCAGGGTCGGGCTCCCGGCGCCGACCGCCGAGCTCGCGGCCCGACGCTGGGACGTGGTCGTCGTCGGCGGCGGGCACAACGGCCTCACCGCCGCCGCCTACCTGGCCCGGGCCGGCCGCTCGGTGCTGGTGCTGGAGGCGCGCGAGCAGCTCGGCGGCGCCGCCACCCTGGAACGGCCCTTCGCCGACGACCCCGACTACCTCGTCAGCCCGTGCGCGTACGTGGTGGGGCTGCTGCACCCGCTGGTCGTGGCCGAACTGGGGCTGGCCGAGCGGGGCTTCGCGGTCACCCTGATGGACCCGAGCCTGTGGTGCCCCTTCGACGACGGCACCTCGGTCGCGGTGTGGTCGGACACCGACGCGACCGCGAAGGAGATCGCCGCGATCTCCCCGTCGGACGTCGAGGGCTACCTGGCCTACGAGGCGCTCTTCGAACGCATCCGGCGCACCCTGCGGCTCGGCCCGCGCGACACCTGGGTCGGCGACAGCCCCGACCGCGCCGAGCTGGCCGAGCTGTTCGGCGCCGACACCGAGGCACTGGAGGTGCTGCTGCACCGCTCGATCGCCGACGTCGTGTCCGAGCACGTGCGCGACGAGCGGCTGCGCGCCCTGCTGCACGGCCAGGGCGTCATCGGCACCTGGGCCGGCCCGCGCGACCCCGGCACCGCAGGCGTGCACGCCATGCACTCCCTGGGCACCCTCAACGACGGCCGCTGGGGCTACGTGCGCGGCGGCACCGGCCGCGTGTCGTTCGCCATCGCCGACGCCGCCCTCGCGCACGGTGCGGTGCTGGCCAGCGGCGTCCGGGTCGCCGCGATCGAGCCGGGGGACGGGGTGCGGCTGGCCGGTGGCGAGCTGATCGCCGCCGACGCGGTCGTGTCCAGCGCCGACCCGAAGGCCACGACGGCGCTGTGCGGCGACGCCGTGCCCGACGCGTGGCGCTCCCGGGTCGACGCCTGGACGTCCACCAGCCCGGTCTTGAAGATCAACTGCGCAATGCGCGGGCTGCCGACGTTCCCGGCCGCCGCCGACCCCGACCTCCCGCACCGGGCGATGGTCACCATCACCTCCGGCATCGACGCCACCCAGGCGGCGTTCGAACGGGCCGTCGCCGGCCACCCGGCGCCGTCCTGGGCGGAGGTCTACTTCCCGTCGCGCTACGACAGCTCCGTCGCCCCCGACGGGCGGCACGTGATGAGCGTGTTCGCCCAGTACGTGCCCTACGCGCTGGCCGACGGCAGCTGGGACGCCCGCCGCGAGGAGATCGCCGACGCCGCCATGGCCGAGGTCGCCCGCTTCGCCCCCGACGTCGTCGACCGCATCGAGCACCGCCAGGTCCTCGGCCCGCCCGACGTCGAGGCCCGCATCGGGCTCACCGGCGGGCACATCTTCCAGGGCGACTGCCTGCCCGCCCAGATGTGGGACCGCCGGTTCGCCCCGCGCACCGGCGTCCCCGGCCTCTACCTGGCCGGCGCCGCCACCCACCCCGGCGGCAGCGTGATCGGCATCAACGGCCGCAACGCCGCGATGGCCGTGCTCGCCGACACCCGCTCCTGACCGACGCCGGGAAGGCCACCTTCGCGGCGGCCTTCCCGGCGTTCGACGAGGGCGGTCAGGGGAGGAGCAGGCCCCAGTAGAGGGCCCATGGGACGAAGGCTGCCGCGGCGACCAGGAGGGCGGCGATCCGGACGCGTTCGCCCACGGACCGGACGACCGCGGCCGGGCGGCGGACGGTGCCGGGCCCGCGGCCCGCGCCGACGAGCTCGGGCGCGCCGGCCCCGTCGGTTCCGATCCGGCCGCGTTCCCGGACCAGCCCCACGACCAGCACGACCGCCGCCACCACCGTGGCGACCGCCAGCGCCTGCAGCGCCAGCCACGGCAGCGTGCGCCCGGCCAGCAGCGGGCCGGGGTCGATCGTGCCGCCGCCGCGGACGAGGGTCAGCGCGACGACGTAGTACAGGGTGCCGAGCACCGCGACCAGGCCCGCGCCGGCCACGACCCGGGCCGCGACGGGCGCCGGGGTCGCCGCTCCCGGCCGGAACACGCGGCGCACCCGGCGGACGGCCGCGGTGACGGCGAACCCGACGAACCCGACCACCATCAGCAGCAGGGCGACGCCGTGCACGGGAGCGGACTCCCACCAGGCCAGCGGCGCGACGGGCGCGGTGGGCAGCGGCTGGTCGCCGGTCCCGCCGACCGACGGGGCCGGGGCGTCGCCGGTCGCCGCCGCGCTCGTCCAGGACGCGACGAGGTCGACGTAGCCGGGGGCGAACTCCACCTCCTCGGTGTAGCCGTCCGCGGTGACGCGCAGGCCGTGCTCGGCGTCGGCGAAGGTCCGCAGGGTGTAGTGCGCGTTGCCGGCGCGGTCCAGCCCGGTGCGGTACGCGGCCACGCTCTCCAGCGGGGGTGTCAGCCGGTCCTTCGCGCCCCACAGGCCCAGCACCGGCAGCCGCAGCCCGTTCAGCACGGGCATCGGGTCGTAGTACGCCTCCGCGAACATCCCCATGTCGTTGATCAGCCGGTACACACCGGCCGACGCCGCGTCGACCAGCGAGCCGCGCACCCCGGCGTGGTGCAGCTTCTGCGCGTCGGCCCAGGTCTGCTGGCGTAGCGGCTGGACACCGTTCGCGCCGACCAGCACCAGGAACGCCGTGCGGGGGTCGCGGGAGGCGGCCAGCGGGGCCACCCAGCCGCCCTCGCTGAAGCCCCAGAGCCCGACCGCGTCGGGATCGATGCCGGGCTGCGCCCGCAGCACCCCGGCCGCCGCGACGGCGTCGTCGGCCAGCTGGGGGTACGAGCGCTGGGTCAGCGAGTAGCCCACGGTCCGCTTCTCGTAGGCCAGTGTGGCCACCCCGGCCGCCGCGAAGGCCTCGGCCTCGTCGCGGTACTTGTCGCGCGGGCCGGGGCCCGCGCCGTGCACCAGGACGAGGGCCGGGGCGCCGGGGCGCGGCTCGTCCGGGATCCGCAGCACGGCGGGGAGCGCGAGGCCGTCGCTGGTCGGAACGGTCACCTCGACCTCACGGAGTCCCGGAGCGGGCGCACCGCCCGGATCCTGCCCACCCAGCGCCGACCCGGTCAGCGTCGCCGTCGCCGCGGCGACGAGCACCCCCGCGACCAGCAACCGGCCACCCGCCCGGCGGAACCGCCGTCGTGTCCCCATGATCCACCCCTCTACAGAAGAAGTTCTGCAAACATCTCTTTGCAGAGAAGAGTGTGCTAGCTTGCGGGGGATGTCAACCCAGGAGAAGCCCGGAGATCGCGGGTCCGGGGAACCCGGACCCACCCGCGAGCTGAGCGACCCCGCGGCCCTCAAGGCCCTCGGCCACCCGCTGCGCCAGCAGATCCTGCGGCGCCTGCACCGCGACGGCCCGGCCACCGCGACGACGCTCGCCGCCGCGCTCGGCGAGAACACCGGCGCCACCAGCTACCACCTGCGCCAGCTGGCCGAGCACGGGTTCATCGAGGACGTCCCGGAGCGGGCCCGGGGGAGAGTGCGCTGGTGGCGGGCCCGCCACCAGGACATCCGGTTCCTGCCGCGCAGCGCCATGACCGAGGACGCCCGGGTGGCCCTCGACCAGCTCACCGAGCTCAACGCCGCCGAGGACGACGAGGCGCTGGCCCGGTTCCACCGGCGGCGCGACGAGATGGGTCCCTGGGGCGACGCGCTGCTGTTCAGCCGCAGCTCGCTGCGGCTGGGCCCGCAGGAGCTGCTGGCCTTCTGGGAGGAGTACATGGCCCTGGTGCTGCGCTACCGCAGCGACGACCCGGAAGAGCACGTGACCGACCCGCCCCCGGACGACGCGCGCCGGATCCTGGTGCGCTTCCTGGCGTTCCCCGATGTCGACTGAGCCCGGGATGACGGCGTAGAAACGGCCCACCCGGCGCAGGACCGAGGGGTCTGCGCCGGGTGGGGGACCTGCGACGTGGGCTACGAAGCCGCCAGCTCGACCTCGGTCGCCGCCGGCTGCGCGAACTGGGCGTCGTGCAGCTCGGCGTAGCGCCCGGCGCCGCGCACCAGCTGGGCGTGCGTGCCCCGCTCGACGATCCGGCCCCGCTCCAGCACCAGGATCTGGTCGGCCGCGCGGATGGTGGACAGCCGGTGCGCGATGACGACCGCGGTGCGCCCGTCGAGCGCCTCGGCCAGCGCCTCCTGCACCGCGGCCTCCGAAGTGGAGTCGAGGTGGGCGGTGGCCTCGTCGAGCACGACGATCCGCGGCCGGGCCAGCAGGACGCGGGCGATGGTCAGCCGCTGGCGCTCCCCGCCGGAGAGCCGGTACCCGCGCTCGCCGACGACCGTGTCGAGGCCCTCGGGCAGCGAGCGGATCAGCTCGGCGAGCCGGGCGCGCTCCAGCGCGTCCCACAGCTCGGCCTCGCCGGCCTCCGGGCGGGCCAGGGCCAGGTTGGCGCGGATGCTGTCGTGGAAGAGGTGGCCGTCCTGGGTGACCATGCCGATCGCGCCGCGCAGCGCGTCGAACGAGAGGTCGCGGACGTCGACCCCGCCGATGCGGACGGCGCCCGCGTCGACGTCGTAGAGGCGCGGAAGCAGCTGGGCGATCGTGGACTTGCCGGCCCCCGACGAGCCGACCAGCGCGACCATCTGCCCCGGCTCGGCGCGGAACCCGACCCCGTGCAGCACCTGCTCGCCGCCGCGCGTGTCGAGCTGGGCGACGTCCTCCAGGGAGGCCAGCGAGACCCGCTCGGCCGACGGGTAGGCGAAGTCGACGCCGTCGAACTCCACGCCCAGCGGGCCCTCCGGCAGCGCCGCGGGGTGCTCCGGCTCGGCGATCAGGGGCTGCAGGTCCAGCACCTCGAACACCCGCTCGAAGCTGACCAGCGCGCTCATCACCTCGACCCGCGCGCTGGCCAGTGCCGTGAGCGGGGCGTAGAGGCGGGTCAGCAGCAGCGCCAGCGCCACCACGTCGCCCGCGGCCAGCCCGCCGCTGAGCGCCAGGTAGCCGCCGACGCCGTAGACCAGCGCCAGGGCGAGCGCCGAGACCAGCGTCAGCGCGGAGACGAACACCCACTGGACCATCGCGGTGCGCACGCCGATGTCGCGCACGCGGGCGGCCCTGGCGACGAACTCGCGCGTCTCCTCGGCCGGGCGGCCGAACAGCTTCACCAGCGTGGCGCCGGGCGCGGAGAAGCGCTCGGTCATCTGGTCGCCCATGGCGGCGTTGTGGTCGGCCCCCTCGCGCTGGATGGCGGCCAGCGTGCGCCCGATCCGCCGGGCCGGGATGACGAACACCGGCAGCAGCACCAGCGCCAGCAGCGTGACCTGCCAGGACAGGGTGACCATGACGGCGACGGTCAGGGCCAGGGTGACCACGTTGCCCACGACCCCGGACAGCGTGTCGCTGAACGCCCGCTGGGCCCCGATGACGTCGTTGTTGAGCCTGCTGACCAGCGCGCCGGTGCGGGTGCGGGTGAAGAAGGCCACCGGCTGGCGCTGGACGTGGTCGAACACCGCGGCGCGCAGGTCGAGGATGAGGCCCTCGCCGAGCGAGGCCGACAGCCAGCGCTGCAGGATGCCGCCGGCCGCCTCGACGACCGCGATGGCCGCGATCAGCGCGGCGAGCACCACCACGACCGACAGCGGGCCACCGCCGACGATCGCGTCGACGACCCGGCCGGCGAGCACCGGGGTGGCCACGGCCAGCGCCGCCCCGACGACGCTGACCAGCAGGAACGTCGCCACGCGCGAACGGTGCGGCCCGGCGAACGCGGCGATGCGGCGCAGCGTGGCCATGGAGAAGGGCCGCTTCTCACCGGTGTCGTGCGAGGCCCGGTACATCTCGCTCCAGGCCACCATCTCCATGCTCATCGGGTTCTCCCTCCGCCGCGGCGAGTCTGGACCCGACCACCGACAGTTCCGTTCCGTCCGGTTCGGGAACGACGCTATGACCTGAATCTGACTTCAGGTCAAGCTCGTCGTCCGCCGCTGTTGAGGGGTAGGACAGGTGGGGAGGGCGGAACTCATCTGCGGAGTCGGGATTTGCCCTGCGAGGGCCTCGGCTTTGGGGCCTCCGGCGGCTCCTGCGCGGAGGGCGACCGCGGGTCTGTGAGCAGGGGCTTCGGGGGGAGTGCCGCTGCGCGGCCGGACGCGGGCGGGCGAGGGCGTCCTCGCAGCCCGGGGTGGGCGTCCTCGCAGCGCCGGGTGGGTGTCGCAGCGCTGACTGGGTACTCGCAGCGCGCCGGCGGGCTGCGACGACGCCGCTGGTCCTGCGAGGAGCCCGATCACATGATCGACTCGACCGGGAGTGCGCCCGCGCACACCTGCTGGTTGTCCTCGCAGAGTCTCCGTGGTCTCCGCAGGGTCGGCGGCGCCTGCGAAGACCACACCGCCCCTGCGAAGACCACACCGCCCCTGCGAAGACCACACCGCCCCTGCGAGGACCGCACCGCCCTGCGAGGACGACCCCACGTCCCGATCCGGGACCGAACGGGAAGCCCGCACCCTCGGCCGGTCGGCGGTCGGCTGAGCCGCGCGTGTTTCGGTCTCGCCACTTGTGGACAACTCGGCCCCGACAGCCGCGTCCGACGGCTGTTCGTCGGGTCGGTCTGACAGGGTGTGCTCGTTCGGGAGGGTGACCTCCCGGCGCCCATGACTACCCGACGCGACGATCGGCGAGGAGCTGCCGTGACCACGACCGAACGCCCCCAGCGCGGGCGCGGCCACGCCATCGGCGAGGGGGTGACCTGGCTCGCCCGCTGGAGCCTGCGGGTCGCGCTGGTGGCGTTGGGGCTGTGGATGCTGGCCTGGCTGATCGGCAGCCTGTGGTCGATCGTGCTGCCGCTGCTGCTGGCCACCCTCGTGGCCACCGTGCTGTGGCCGCCGACGAGGTGGCTGCGCCGCCACAAGTTCCCGCCCGCGGCCGCGGCGGCGGTGGTGCTGCTGGCCGGGCTGCTCGTGCTGGCCGGGCTGATCACGCTGATCGTCGTCTCGGTGGCCGGCAACATCGACGAGATCTCGCAGAGCGCCGTCGGCGGCATCCAGGCCATCCAGGACTGGCTGTCCGGGCCGCCGCTCAACCTGCAGCAGACCCAGCTCGACGCCGCCCTGAACACCGTCACCCAGCAGCTGCAGGCGAGCATCTCCACGATCTCCTCCGGCGTGCTGACCGGCGTCTCCACCGTGGCCAACGGGGTGATCAACGGCCTGCTCACGCTGGTCATCGCGTTCTTCCTGATCAAGGACGGGCCGCGGTTCCTGCCCTGGCTGCGGGCCGTGGTCGGGGAGGGCACCGGCGGGCACCTCGTCGAGGTGACCAGGCGCGTCTGGAAGACCCTCGGCGACTTCATCCGCACCCAGGCCGTCGTCAGCCTGGTCGACGCGGTGCTGATCGGCGCCGGGCTGCTGTTCCTCGGCGTCCCGCTGGCCGTCCCGCTGGCCGTGCTGACGTTCCTCGGCGGTTTCATCCCGATCGTCGGGGCGATCATCGCCGGCGCGCTCGGCGTGCTGGTCGCGCTGGTCAGCAACGGCTTCACCACCGCGCTGATCGTGCTGGTGATCATCGTTCTGGTGCAGCAGCTGGAGGGCAACGTGCTGCAGCCGATGCTGCAGTCGCGCAGCCTGGGGCTGCACGCGGTCGTGGTGCTGCTGGCGGTCACCGCGGGCAGCACGCTCTACGGCATCGCCGGCGCCTTCCTGGCGGTGCCGGTGGCCGCCGCGGCGGCGGTGGTGCTGCGCTACCTGAGCGAGCGGGTGGACGCCCGGGTGGCCGGCGGCCGGGGCCCGGCCGTCGACCCGCCGCTGGAGGTCGTGCAGGTGATGCCCGGCCGCACCGGCGCGCGGGGCCCCGACGCCACCGTGCCGGGCGGCGACCGCGGTCCGGAGGGCCCCGGCCCGGGCGACCCGTCCTCCGGCGACCCCGACCCCGGTGCCCCCGACCCGAGCGACCCCGACGCCGACATGGGCGCGGTCGACCCCGGCGCCGGCGGCCACGGCTCGCCCGACGACGACCCCACCGGGGAGCAGGCCACCCGGAAGACGTGACCCCGGCGCGCCGCCGACGCCCGGCGGGTCGAGTGGCGGCCGGCCCGGCGTCCGCCAGGATCAGTGTCCTGCGCCGATCGGCGGCGCGGTGAGGACGGAGGACCATGAGCGCAGTCGAGGAGATCCTGTCCCGGATCCCGATGGCCGACCTGGCCGCCCAGCTGGGGGTCGACGAGGCGACGGCCGAGCGGGCCGCCCGCCAGGCCGTGCCCGCGCTGCTCGGCGGGATCCAGGCCAACACCGACGACCCCGGCGGCGCCTCGTCGTTCGCCCGCGCGGTCGACAAGCACGATGGCGCCCTCGTCGACGGTGGCGTCGACCTCCGCCAGGTCGACGCCACCGACGGCAACAAGATCGTCGGGCACGTCTTCGGCCCGCAGCGCGCGGAGGTCGTGCAGACGCTGGGCGGGATCGGCGGCGTCGGCGGCAAGGAGCTGATCGCCAAGCTGCTGCCGATCCTGGCGCCGATCGTGATGTCGTGGCTCGCGGGCAAGCTCAGCGGGAACGCCGCGGGCCCGGCCGCGGGCCCGGCGGCGGGTGGCGGGATCGGCGACCTGCTGGGTGGGCTGCTCGGGTCGGTCCTCAGCGGGGGCGCGGGCGGTGGTGCCGGGGCCGGTGGTGGCCTCGGCGACCTGCTCGGGGGTCTGCTGGGCGGCGGCCGGAAGTAGCCCACCACCGCGCACACCCGGTGGTCACCGCGCACATGCCCCGACGTGTGCGCCGCGACCACCAGGTGTGCGCCACGACCACCCGCTGCCCGTCGGGCCGATCAGCGGGGCGATAGGGCAGGATCGTCCGCCGTGCGCGTCTACCTCGGCTCCGACCACGCCGGTTTCGAGCTCAAGTCCCACCTGCTGACCCACGTCGCCGGCCTCGGGCACGAGGCCGTCGACATCGGGCCGGCGACCTACGACCCCGAGGACGACTACCCGGCCTTCTGCGTGGCCACCGGGCTGGCCGTGCTGGCCGACCCGGGCAGCAGGGGGATCGTCATCGGCGGTTCGGGCAACGGCGAGCAGATCGCGGCCAACAAGGTCGTCGGCATCCGCGCGGCGCTGGCCTGGAGCGTGGAGACCGCGCGCCTCGGGCGGCTGCACAACGACGCCCAGGTCGTGGCGATCGGCGCCCGCATGCACACCCCGGAGGAGGCCGAGGACATCATCGCGGCGTTCCTGGCCACGGACTTCTCCGGCGAGCACCGCCACGCCCGCCGCATCGCGATCCTCGGCGAGTACGAGGAGACCCGCGTCCCCCCGCCGCTGCCGGGCTCCTGAGGGCGCGGCGTCGTGCGCTGGTTCGGCGAGCACCCCGGCCGCCGGCCCCTCGACGTCCACGTGCACAGCGCGAACCCGGTCGGGCGGTCGCGGCTGCTCGGCCTGGTCGAGCGCCACGGCCCGGCCTGAACGGGGTCACGCACATGCCGGAAGGCCACACCCTGCACCGCCTCGCGCGGCTGCACCGCCGCCGCTACCGCGGCCACGCGCCGGCCGTGAGCAGCCCGCAGGGCCGGTTCGCCACCGGCGCCGAGGTCCTCGACGGCCGGGTGCTGGAGCGCACCGAGGCGCACGGCAAGCACCTCTTCCACCACTACGGGCCCGACCTCGTCCTGCACGTGCACCTCGGGCTGTACGGCACGTTCTCCGACGAGCCGCACCCGGTCGAGCCGCCGCGCGGGCTGGTGCGGCTGCGCCTGGTCGGCCCCACGCACTACGCCGACCTGCGCGGCCCGACGGCCTGCGAGCTGATCACCGACGGCGAGGCGGCGGCCATCCACGCCCGGTTGGGCGAGGACCCGCTGCGCCGCGACGCCGACCCGGACCGGGCCTGGGCGCGGATCTCCCGGTCACGGGCGCCGCTGGCGACGCTGCTGATGGACCAGAGCGTGATCGCCGGCGTGGGCAACGTCTACCGGGCCGAGGCGCTGTTCCGCCACGGCCTCGACCCGCTGCTGCCGGGCCGGGCGCTGCGCCGCGAGCAGTGGGACGCGCTGTGGGCCGACCTGGTCGCGTTGCTGCGCGACGGCGTGCGCCGCGGCAGGATCGAGACGCTGCGCCCCGAGCACGACCCGAGGCGGCTGGGCCCGCCCGACCGGGGCGCGGTCCGCGCCCGCCGCGTCTACGCGTACCGCCGCACCGGGCAGCCCTGCCTGGTCTGCGGCACGCCGATCGCGCACTCCGAGCACCTGGCCCGCAACCTGTTCTGGTGCCCGACCTGCCAGCCCGCCACCGCGGCCTGACGCTGCCGACCGGTCAGTCGCAGAGCAGGTCGGCCAGCTCCGCCGGCGCGGTGACCATGGCGTCGTGGCCGGTGGCCAGCGCGTCGAAGCGCCACGCCGGGTCGGCGGCGGCCCGCTCGGCGAACCCGGCGAAGCTGTCGGCCGCGGGCTTGTCGGTGCAGTGCACGTAGCGGCGCGGCAGGTCGGGCACGGGGTCGTCCGGCAGCGCGTCGGCGAGCCCGCCGACCGGGTGCGGCCGCAGCCGGGGACCCACCCAGGCCCGGTCGTCCGGGTCGGTCACCGCCCAGCCGTCCATCGCCGCCTCCGGGTCGAGCACGATCCGCCCCGCCCCGTCGACCAGCCGCTCGAAGTACTCCCGCCGGGGCGGGGCGAGCAGGTCGAACACCGACTCGCCCGGCCCCGGCACGAACGAGTCGAGGTGCACGAGCTCGCGGACGCGCCCCGCGGCCCGCTGCGCCACGCCGGTGATCACCGCCCCGGACGAGCTGTGCCCGACGAGCACGACGTCGTGCAGGTCGTCGAGGTCGAGCACGGCCAGCACGTCGCGCACGTGCGCGTCCAGCCCCGTGCCGGGGCCGGCCAGGTGGGCGCGGTCGCCGAGGCCGGTCAGGGTCGGCGCGTGCACCTCGTGGCCGCGCTCGCGCAGCAGCGGCGCCACCCGCCGCCAGCACCATCCGCCGTGCCACCCGCCGTGGACCAGCACGAACGCCGTCATGACCGGGTCCGCTGGTCGGCCGGGGGGAAGTCGGCGTGGCGGTGCACCAGGTACCAGCGGCCCTCGACGCGGCGCAGGACGTGGGTGACGCGCAGCCGCATCGGCCGCTTCTCGCCGCCGTCCACGCGGACCTCGCCCTCCTCGACTCCGACGGTGACCGCGAGGTCGCCCTCGACGTGCACGACGTCGTTGCGGGGGGCCAGGGCCCCGTCGGAGAACCGGCTGCCCACCCAGGTGAACGTGCTGGTCACGGCCTCGTGCCCGCGCTCGACGGGACCCCACGCCCCGTAGAGGGTCACGTCGTGGCCGGGCGCCCAGAGCGCGGTGTACGGGGCGGGGTCGCCCGCGCCCATGGCGGCCAGCGCGTGCGCCACGCGGTCGAGGGCGGTGGTCAGCTCTTCCGCCGCGGTCGTCGATCCGGTCATGTCGTCCCTTCCCCTCCGCCGGTCAGCGCAGCCGCACCGGCAACTCGTTGAGCCCGTTCATCAGCAGTCCCGGCGGCCGGGTGAGCTCGTCGGTCGGCACGGCCAGGCGCATGCCGGGGAAGCGGGTGACGAGCGCGCGCAGCGCGATGCGGCCTTCCAGGCGGGCCAGCGGCGCCCCCAGGCAGTGGTGCACGCCGTGGCCGAACGACAGGTGCGCGGTGTCCGCGCGGGCGAGGTCGAGGCAGCCGGCCCCGGGGCGGCGTGCGGGGTCGCGGTTGGCCGCCATGGTCGAGACGACGACCAGCTCACCGGCCGGGATCGGGGTGCCGGCGATCTCGGTGGCGGTCGCGCTGATCATCGGGATCGTCGACTGCAGCGGCGGGTCGTAGCGCAGCAGCTCCTCCACGGCCCGCGCGGTGCGCTCGGGGTGCGCCCGCAGGTCGGCCAGCTGCCGGGGGTGGTCGAGCAGCGCCAGCATCCCGTTGGCGATCAGGTTGACCGTCGTCTCGTGGCCCGCGACGAGCAGCAGGAAGACCATCGAGGTCAGCTCGTCCTCGGTGAGCCCGTCGCCGCCGTCGCGGACGGCGACGAGCGCGGACAGCAGGTCGTCGGCGGGTTCGCGGCGCTTGCGCTCCAGCAGCTCGCGCAGGTACCCGACGAGCCCGACGGCCGCGCGCGAGTACGCCTCGAAGCCGGCCATCCCGCCGACGACCAGGGGGCCGGTCCAGGCGCGGAAGGCGTCGCGGTCGGGGTCGGGGATCCCGAGCAGCTCGCAGATCACCGAGATCGGCAGCGGGTAGGCGAACGCGGAGACCAGGTCGACCTCGTCGGCGTCGGCGAACCCGGCGATCAGTTCGTCGGTGAGCTCCTGGACCCGCGGGCCCATCAGCTCGCAACGGCGCCGGGTGAACGCCGCGGAGACCAGCGTGCGCAGCCGGGTGTGGTCGGGTGGGTCGAGGGTGAGCAGGTGGTGGTCGATCGCCGCGGCGATGTCGGGCGGCAGCTGCCCGGTGTAGGGCCCGTGCCCGGGCCCGCCCTTCACCAGCGCCGGGTCGGCCATCGCGGCCCGCGCCGCCGCGTACCCGGTGACCAGCCAGCCCTCGACGCCGTTGGGCATCGGGAACCGGTGCACCGGACCCTCGCCGACCAGCGCGTCGTAGATGACGTGCCGGTCGGTGGCCCCGGTGGAGGTGAAGGGATCGGTGGGGATGACTCCGGTCATGCGGCTCCTGCTCCTCCCGCGCCGTGGCGGCACGGGCACCATCCTGGCCCCCCGGGACGCGGCGGTCGTGTGCTTCTGAGCGTTCTCGAAGGTGCAGAAATACGCGCAGCCGTCGGGCGCGGGGGTGCGGGGCGCCCTACGCTGCCGGCCGTGAGCGATCAGCGGCCCGTCGAGTGCTGGATGACCGACATGGACGGGGTGCTGGTCCACGAGGGCCGGATGATCCCCGGGGCGGACGCGTTCGTGGCGCGGCTGCGGGAGAAGGGCACGCCGTTCCTCGTCCTCACCAACAACTCCATCTACACCCCGCGCGACCTGCAGTTCCGGCTGCGCTCCAGCGGGATCGAGGTGCCGGAGGAGGCCATCTGGACCTCGGCGCTGGCCACCGCGGCGTTCCTGGCCGACCAGCGCCCCGGCGGCAGCGCGTACGTCATCGGCGAGGCGGGGTTGACCACGGCGCTGCACGACATCGGCTACGTGCTCACCGACAACGCGCCCGACTACGTGGTGCTCGGCGAGACCCGCACCTACAGCTTCACCGCGGTGACCACGGCCATCCGGCTGATCCGGGCCGGGGCCCGGTTCGTGGCCACCAACCCCGACTCCACCGGGCCGTCCGCGGAGGGCGTGCTGCCCGCCACCGGCGCGGTCGCGGCCCTGATGACGAGGGCCAGCGGGGTGGAGCCCTACTTCGTCGGCAAACCGAACCCGCTGATGATGCGCGCGGCGCTGAACCGGCTGCAGGCGCACTCGGAGTCGACGGTGATGATCGGCGACCGGATGGACACCGACGTGGTCGCCGGCCTGGAGGCGGGGATGCGCACGGTGCTGGTGCTGACCGGGATCATGCGGGCCGAGGACATCGACCGCTTCCCCTACCGCCCGAGCCGCGTGGTGACCTCCATCGCCGACCTGGTCGACGAGGTGTGAGACGCCGGGTCCACGTCGGCGGGCACGCCGACGTGGACCCGGTGACCGGTGGGGGGAGGGGGAGTCCCACCGGTCGAAGGTCGACGCTGCCGTGCACTGGTCGTTTCGCCAGACCGTCCAGCGGCCGTTCCGCCTACCCTCGCACGTCCACTCGGCCGTAGCGGGAACGGTGTTACAGGTGCCGTCCGTGCAGGCCAACGGGCTGTGGAGCGATCACGGAGCGCAGTCGGTCACAGCGTGACGCCGTGATGACGGCAGGTGTCCGCGCGGGTGTCCGGCCGGAAAATGACAGGGGTGGCATTTACTGTCGCGGCCATGGACACGACGACGATGACCGGTTGGTGGAGCTGCTCGGAGTGCGCCGTCGAGGCCGAGCTCGCGGTCGGCGCGACGAACGGCTTCCAGGTCCCCTGCCCGGACTGCGGCGGGGTGATGGTCGAGCAGTGGCAGTGGGACGCGGCGGCCTGAGTCGCGCCCGGGTCGGTCAGGCCGGGGTGCGCAGCCGCCCGGTCGTGGTGGCGTGCGCCCTGGCCAGCTCGGCCAGCCGACGGATGGAGCAGGGGAACCGCTCCTGGTGGCCGTCGTGGCCACGGCACCACCCGTCCTCGGTGGGCGAGTGGTCGACGAGCAACCGGCCGACGAGCTCCGGGGTGCGGGCGAGCTGTTCGGCGCAGGCCGTGTAGGGATCCTCTGCCACGATCGGGCGTCCTTCCTGTGTCGAGCCGTCCCCGACGCCGACTGCGGATGGCCGGCAGCGTGTGCTGCGGATCGCCGAGTGTAATCGAGTGATTGCGGAGAGCTGTGGAGGCGGTCCGCCGAAACGCCGACGGCGTACCGCTGGATGCCGGCAGGCCCTCGGCCGTGCCGGCGTGGGGTACGCCTGCTGAAACACGCGTGTCAGTGCAGGATGGTCGCCGTGCCGGCCACCCCACCCCCTTCCGCACGTCGAGCCGAGCTGCTCGAACTCGCCTACCGCTACGCGCTGACCCACGGGCTGGCCGGCATGTCCCTGCGCCCGCTGGCCGAGGCCGTCGGCAGCAGCCCGCGCGTGCTGCTGTTCCTGTTCGGGTCCAAGGAGGAGCTGGTCAGGGCGCTGTTGGGGCGGTCGAGGGCCGAGGAGCTCGCCCTGCTCGACGAGGTCCGCGCCGCCGGCGCCGACGCGACCGAGGCGGTGCTGCGGCTGTGGGACTGGCTGGCCGAGCCCGAGCACCGCGGCCTGTTGCGGCTGTGGGCCGAGGGCTACGGGCGCTCCCTGGTCGAGCCCGACGGCCCGTGGCGCGGGTTCGCCGCCGACAGCGTGCGCGACTGGCTCGCCCTGCTCGGGGAGCTCCTCGGTCGCGACGACGCCGGCGTCCGCGCCACGGCGGTGCTGGCCGCGCTGCGCGGCGGCCTGCTCGACCTGCTGGCCACCGACGACGTGCAGCGCACCACCGCCGCCGTCCGGGCCCAGGTCGCCGTCCTCGCGCCGTGACGATGGAGCGGGCCGACGGCCACGCACCCGCCCGAGCGCCGCAGCGGCTGGATGTGCGTGAGGCTGGGGGGTGTGCGGGACGTGGAGGGCGGTCTACGCCGGGGCTGTGACGGGCTGCTGTTCCAGGAACGGGGCCAGCAGGCCGGGGACCGCGGACTCGGCGGCGTCCAGGCCGGTGCCGGTGCCGACGTCGCGGATGGCGTAGGCGCCGGCGCCCGCGGCCGTCGTCGCCAGCACGGTGGCGAGCCCGGCGCGGCGCTGGAACACCGACTGGCGCACCGTCCAGCCGATGACGCCGCGGCGCTGCAGGGCGACCGTGGACCGGCGGACCGAGCCGCTGCGGGTGACCAGGTAGTCGCCGACCAGCCCGTGCCCGAGGCTGCGGTAGGCGTCCACGGCCAGCGCCACGGCCACCGGGACGGCGACCAGCGCGGTGACCCACGCGATGTGCAGCAGGACGTCGGTCAGGAGCAGGCCGAGCACCACCAGCGGCAGTTCGCCGACGACGACGGCGGCCAGCGCCCAGCGCAGCCGGCGCCCGCGGGCGGCCACCGGGTGCGGGGCCAGGTGCACGGCCTCGATCGGGGAGACCGGTTCGCGCAGCACGTCGGCGGCGACCCGCTCGGCCACGGCCCTCGGCGCGGCCGGCAGCAGCGTGTTGTGGGCGGACTTGGCGTCCTCCGGCTTGGTCGTCATCCCGGTGGCGACCGCGTCGACCCGGGCCGCGCCGGCCAGCCGCGCCCCCAGCGGCTCGACGACGTCGACGCCGCGCAGCCGCTCCTCCTCGATCGAGATGGACCGGGTGGTGAACAGCCCGCGCCGCACCCGCAGGGTGCCGCCGGGTTCGCGGTCGAGCCGGTAGTTCCACCACATCTCGACGAACAGCCCGAGCGCCCCGACCACGCCGACCACCAGGCCCGCGACGGCCAGGACGGCGATGGCGCCGAGCAGCGGCAGCCCGGAGAGCAGGTCGATGGCCAGGCCGATCACGCCTTCGGTCCGGTTGAACCAGTCCGCGACCTGCATGACGCCGCCGAACGCGGCGACGCCCAGCGCGGGGGCGACGAAGGAGATCGGCGCGTAGCGGATCCAGCGCGGGTCGAGCGCGGCCAGCGCGCCGTCGGCGGTGGGGGTGGCGGACGCGCGGTCGAGCAGGGTGCGGCGCAGGGCGTCGCCGGCCTCGCGGGGCACCCCGCGCAGCGCGACGGTGCCCTCGGCGGCCTGCTCCCCGGTGCCGATGCGCACCGCGACCAGCCCGAACACCCGCAGCAGCGGGTCGGCGGTGAGGTCGACGGTGCGGATGCGGTCGCGCTGCAGCGAGCGCCGGGTGCGCACCAGGACGCCGCTGTGCAACTCGACCCGGTCGGGGCCGACGCGGTAGCGGGTGGTCCGCAGGCGCAGCCACTCGACGGCGACGCCGAGCGCGATGACCAGCGCCGCCCCGGGCAGCGTCCAGGCCAGCGCCGCCCCCCAGCGCTCGCCGTCGGCGATCCCGACGGTGGTCGGGACGCCGGCCAGCACGGCCACGCCGGCCATGAAGAGGGCGGCGACCGGGACCACGCGCCGGTCGAGCCGCTGCCAGTCGCCGCTCACGTCGCGTCCCCCGGGGTGGCCTGGGTGGTCTCGGTGAGCTGCTCGGCGACGTCCGCGGCGAGCGCGTGGTCGAGGCCGGGGATGGTCACCGCGCCCTTGGCCGACGCCGTCGTGACGACCACGGTGGCCAGCCCGAACCGCTGTTCGAGCGGCCCCCGCCGGGTGTCGACGGTCTGGATGCGCGACAGCGGCGCCACCCGCCACTCCTGCCAGAAGAACCCCGTGCGGGTGTAGACGGCGGCGTCGGTGACCTCCCAGCGGTGCACCCGGAACCACCAGCGCGGCAGCGCCGCCACCGCGACCAGGCCGACGGCGGCGATGAGCACGGCCGGCGCGACCAGCCAGAACCGCGCCGGCGCGATGAGGACGCCGAGCACGACCAGCACCACCACCGGGGCGGCGAAGAGCAGCAGCAGGTTGGTCGTCCACCAGCCGATGGCCCGGCGGTCGACCGCGTTGCGCGGTGGGCGCAGCCGGGTGCTGCTGGGTGGTGCCGCGGTGTCGGCCGTTCCCGTGGTCATGGTCCGTCCCCCGAAGTTCGTTTACAATGCGATCGCATCGTATCCCGCCCAGGTGATCGTTGCAATGCGGTTGCATGGCGAAGAGGGGATGCGGGAGTGCCGAAGAAGGTCGACCACGACGCGCGCCGGCGCGAGATCGCCGACGCCGTGCTGCGCCTGGTCGCCGCCGAGGGCCTGGAGGCGGTGAGCCTGCGCCACGTCGCGGCCGAGGCCGGGATCTCGATGGGCGCGGTGCAGCACTACTTCCGCAGCAAGGACGAGATGCTCGCGTTCGCCCTGGAGACCCAGGCCCGGCGCCGCGAGGAGCGGATCGTGCGGCAGCTGTCGGCGGCCGGCCGGCCGCCGACAGTGCGCGAGCTCTTCCGGGTCGCCGCACTGGAGGTGCTGCCCATCTCCGAGGAGAGCCGCGCCGACTACACGGTCGGCCTCGCGTACTTCATCCGGGCGCTGCGCGAGCCGCGGATCGCCGAGCTGATCGTCTCCGGCGGCCCGGCGCTGCACGGCTACTTCGGCGAGCAGTTGGCCAAGGCGCAGCGGGCGGGGGAGGTGGTCGACGGCGTCGACGTGAGCCAGGAGACCCTGGTGTTCTGGTCGGTCGTCGACTCCCAGTCGACCGCCATCCTGCTGGGCGAGCGCACCGCCGAGGCCGCGGTGGCGACCGTCGACTACTACCTCGACCGGCTCTTCACGGTCGCCCGGTCGCAGGTGACGATCTAGTGCGGTGGCCACGACCGTTCACCGGTCGTCGCTCGCCGGCCCGGCGCGGCGGGGTCGACGCCGTCTTCGCAGGGTCCCCGTAGTCCTCGCAGGTGCTGTGGACTCTGCGCCGACCACACCGCCCCTGCGAAGACACCGGGGGGCGGGTGGCTCGGCTACCGGGTGACGGCGTCGAGCCCGGCCAGCAGGTCGCGCGTCATGGCGTCGAGGCGGCGTGCGGTCGCCGGGTCGTAGGTGGGGCCGGTGGTGTCGATCGGGCGGTTGGTCGTGCCGCGCCGCGCCCGGGCGCTGAACGCCTCGGCCGGTGGCTCGTCGACGAGCGAGCTGAGGGCCGCCGCGGCCGTCTCCGGTCGGGCCGCGACCACCGCGGCGGCGGCCTCGGCGAGCGCGCGCCACGGCTGCGCCATCCCGGTGTAGGGGCGGGTGTCGACGAAGCCGGGGTTGTAGGCGATGGTGCGGATGCCGGGGTACCGCTCGGCGAAGGCCACCCCGAGCAGGTCGTTGGCCCGCCCGGCCTGCAGGTTCGCCTTCGTCGCCGAGTAGCCGGCGGTGAGCTGCGGGTCGTCCCAGTGGATGCGGCCCGCCTTCATCCCGGCGCCGGACAGGTTGATCGTCACCGCCCGCTCGGCCCTGGTCAGCGGCCCGGCCAGGGCGTGCAGCAGCACGTGGCGGCTGAGGTAGTACAGGGAGAACGTGAGTTCCAGGCCCTCGGCGGTGACGTGGCGGCCGGGGCGCAGGCCGTGCGCGCCCATGACCAGCGCGTCGATCACCGGGTGGCGGTCGGTGAGCTCGGTCGCCGCGGCGCGGGTGCCGGCCACTGTGGACAGATCGGCGGCGATGAAGTGGGCGCGGCCGTCGCCCTCCTCGACCAGGCGCCGGCCCGGCCCGGGATCGCGGGCGAGCGCGACCACCTCCTCGCCGCGGCGCAACCGGGCCCTGGCCAGGGCCAGCCCGATGCCCCGGGTCCCGCCGGTGATCACGATCGTGCGCGCCATGTCCGCCCCCGGATAAGTCACCATTTGATGACTTGCCACGCTAGCGTCAGGCTCGGAGCGATGTCAACGAGCGATGACTTGCCGGCCCCGGGGCGCCGGCGCGACCGCGCGGCCACCCGCGCCGCGCTGCTGGTCGCGGCCCGGCACCGGTTCGCCGCCCGCGGCTTCGACGGCGTCAGCGTCCGCGACGTGGCCGCCGACGCGGGCGTCGACCCGGCGCTGATCTTCCGCTACTTCGGCTCCAAGCAGGCACTCTTCGAGGAGGCCGCGACCGTCGAGGCCGAGCCCGTCGACGGGCCAGCCGCCGACCTGCCGCTGCAGCTGCTGCGCGGCGTCCTCGACGACGCCGGCCGCTCCGGGGCCGACCACCCCCTGCTGGCCCTGCTGCGCTCGTCGGGGCGGGAACAGGCGCGGCTGCAGCTGCAGCGCCAGATGTGCGAGGGGTTCCTGGCCGACTTCGCCGCCCTCGTCGAGGGACCGGACGCCCAGCTGCGGGCGGAGCTGCTCGGGGCGCTGGTGCTGGGGATCTCGGTGGCGCGGTCGGTGGTCGGCACGCCGGCGCTGGTGGGGGCCGACCCCGCGGCGATCGAGGAGGTCTTCGCCGAGATGGCCCGCGTCGCGCTGGGCGGCTCCGACGGCCGGACGTGAGCCGCCGGCGGGGGAGGCGTCAGGAGCGCTGGACCGTGCCCTGGTGGAAGTAGAGCTGCCAGTCGCCGCCGTCGCGGCGGCGCCACAGCGAGCTGCGCAGCGTGGTGCGGTCGGCGCGCCGCGCCCGGTAGGTGACCAGGACCGTGTCGACGCAGACGCGGGTGGCGGCGATGTCGTCGACCGCGGGCGGCGGGGCGTCCTCGCCGGCCATGGCGGTGAGGACGGAGTCGCGGTCCCAGACCCGGCCGAAGGCGCCGAACTCGCGGAAGTCGGGGTCCAGCAGGTGGCCGGCGGCGTCGGGGGAGCGGCGCACGGCGGGGTCGAGCAGGCGCCTTTCGCGCGCAACGACGTCGTCGAGGACCGGGTCGGCGCCGCTGGTGTGCACGCCACGACGATGGCAAGCCGGTGCCGCCACTGCAACCGGTTCCGCGGCGCTGACCGGATCGGTCCGGTCCACGTCCTGATCCGCTCTGGTCGCCGGGGCCGACGCGGCGTGGGATGGGGCCATGACCACGGCATTGCTCGTCATCGACGTCCAGCAGTCGTTCCGCGAGCGGGACACCTGGAAGGCTGTCTCGAACCCCGATATCGTCGACGACGTCGGCGCGCTCGTCGAGGCCGCGCGGCTGCGCGGCGACCTCGTCGTCTGGGTGCTGCACTCCGAGCCCGGCACCGGCACGGTCTTCGACCCGACCAACGGCCACGTCCGGCTGATGGACGGGCTCGCCGCGCGGGAGGGGGAGCCGGTGCTGACCAAGACCTCACGCAACGCGTTCACCACCACGAACCTGCAGCAGCTGCTCACCGAGCGCGGCGTGCGCGAGCTGGTGGTCACCGGCATCCAGACCGAGCAGTGCTGCGAGACGACCGCCCGGCTCGCCAACGACCTGGGCTACCGGGTCGACTTCGTCACCGACGCGACGGCCACCTTCCCCATCCCGCACCGCGATGCCCCGACCGACCGGACCGTCGAGGAGCTGCTCGCCGACCCGCGCACCTTGGGCGTCGAGGAGGTGCTGGCGCGCACCGAGTACGCGTTGGCCCGCCGGTTCGCCACGATCCGCACGGTGGCGGGGCTGACCAGCGCGTGAGTCGTGTCGTCTTCCTGCTCGTGCCGCAGCTGCACCTGCTCGACCTGGCCGGCCCGGCCCAGGTCTTCTCCACCGCGGCCGACCTCGGCTGCGGCTACGAGCTGGGGTACGTGGCCGAGCGGGCGGACGTCCCGACCGCGCAGGGCGTGCCGCTGCGCGCGGGCACCGAGTGGCCCGCGCTCGACCCGGACGACCTGCTGCTGGTGCCGGGCTGGCGGGGGCGGTTCGGCCCGCACGCCCGCCTCGCCGCGCCGACGCGGGCGGCCATCGCCGGCCACCACGCCGCCGGCGGGACGGTGGCGAGCGTGTGCGCGGGTGCGTACGCGCTCGGCCAGGCCGGCCTGCTCGCCGGGCGCCGCTGCACCACCCACCACGCGCTGGTCGACGAGCTGGCCCGTCGCTACCCGGCCGCGCGCGTGCAGCGCGACGTGCTCTACGTCGTCGACGGGCGGGTCGTCACCTCGGCCGGCATCGCCAGCGGGATCGACCTGGCGCTGCACCTGGTGGCGACCCGCCACGGCGCCGCGACCGCGGCCCGGGTGGCCCGCGAGATGGTCGTCTACGCCCGGCGCAACGGCGGCGAGCCGCAGGCCAGCGCGCTGCTGCGGCACCGGGCCCACCTGAGCGAGGTGGTGCACCGGGCCCAGGACGTGATCGACGGCCGGTTCGCCGAGCGGCTGCCGCTCTCCGAGCTGGCCGCGACGTGCGGGGTGAGCACACGCACCCTGACCCGGCTGTTCGGCGACGCCACCGGCCTGACGCCGCTGCGCTACCAGCACCTGCTGCGCCTGGAGCGCGCCGAGCACCTGATCGGCCACGGCGACACGGTCGAGGCCGCGGCCCGCGCCACCGGCTTCGACGACGCCCGCATGCTGCGGCGCCTGCGGGCCCGGGCCGGGGGCGCGTCCTGACCGGGCGTCCCTACGCTCGACCGGGTGACCGACGACCCGCCGCGCAGCCTGCAGGACCTGGTGCGGGCCCGCCGGCGGGGCGGGTTCGTCGGGCGCCGCGACCTGCTCGCCGCCTTCGGGGACAACCTCGACCTCGGCATCGACGACCCCGGGCGCCGGTTCCTCGTCGAGGTCGTCGGCGACGCGGGCGTCGGCAAGTCGACGCTGCTGGCCGAGTTCGTCCGGGTCGCCCGCGAGCGCGAGCAGCTCACCGGTCTCGCCGACGAGTCGGCGCCCGACGTCGTCTCCTGCCTGACCGCGCTGGCCGAGGACCTGCGGGGGCAGGGGGTGCGCTGCCGGGCGTTCCGCCGGGCGCTGTCGTCCTACCAGCAGCGCCAGCGCGAGCTGGAGTCCGACCCGAACGCGCCGCCGCGCCCGTCCGGCCTGCTGGCGGGGGTCGTGGGGATCGGGCTGAAGCTGGCGGGGGAGATCCCGGGGGCCGGGATCGCGGTCGAGGCCCTCGACCCCGACGCGGTGGCCCGCGAGGCCGACCGCTTCCAGGCCTACCTGCGCCGCAAGCTGCGCAGCGACGCCGAGGTCGAGCTGATGTGGACCCCGGAGCGGGCCCTGACCAGGGCCTTCCTGGCGGATCTGCGCGGCGCCGCGGAGCGCGCGCCGGTGGTGCTGCTGTTCGACGCCTTCGAGTACACCGCCGCGTTCCTGGAGGGCTGGCTGCTCGACGTGCTCGGCGGCGCGCACGGCGACGTCCCGGCCTCGACGGTGGTGGTGATCGCGGGGCAGCGGTCGCTGGACGCCGGCCGGTGGGCCGACTACCTGGGCGGGCGGGTCGTGGTGGCGGTGCCCCGGTTCACCGACGAGGAGGCCCGCGAGCTGCTGGCCGGGCGCGGGCTGCGCGACGAGGAGGTCGTGCGGGCGGTCGTCGACCGGTCGGAGGGGCTGCCGCTGCTGCTGACCGCCTACGCGCAGGGCCGCCCCGAGGGCGTCGACGACCTGGGCGACCCGACCGACGAGGTGGTCAACCGGTTCCTGCGCTGGGAGCCCGACGCGCGCCGGCGCGCGGTGGCCCTGCACGCCGCGCTGCCCCGGACGCTGGACGCCGACGTGTTCGCCGCCGCGACCGGGCAGCCGGAGCGGGCCACCGAGGACTTCGCGGTGCTGCGGTCGCGGGCGTTCGTCAAGCAGCGCGGCGACGGCGTGCGCTACCACGGGATGGCCCGGCGGGCGATGCTGCGCCACGTGCGGACGACGGCGCCGGTCGAGTGGCGTCGCCGGCACCTCGCCCTCGCCGAGCACTACGCGGCCCGCTGCGCGGGTCTCGGGCTGCCCGCGGTGGAGGCGCCGCGCGACCGCCGCTGGCAGTTGGCCGCGGTCGAGCAGGCCTACCACCGGGCGTGCGCCGAGCCGGGCCGTGCGGCGGGCGTGCTGCTGGAGGGGCTGCTCGGGGCGCTGGTGGGGCGCCCGGAGCTGGCGTCGAGCTGGGCGCGGGCGCTCACCGACGCCGCGGCCGACGCCGACCTGACCGACCTCGCGGCGCGCGCGACCGAGGTGGAGGCGCTGGCGTCCTCCCGCACCGACGACGACCTGCTGGAGCTGCTCACCGAGCTCGCGCACAGCCCGGCGCTCGGCGCGGACGCGCGGGCGCTCGCGCTGGCCGAGCGCGGCGACCTGCGGCGCGTGCGGGGCGAGACCGGGCCCGCGCTCGTCGACCTCGACCGGGCCGTCGCGCTGGCCCCGGCCAACGCGGCGGTCCTCGGCCGGCGCGGCGACCTGCACCGGCGGGCCCGCCGGCACGAGGCCGCGGTCGTCGACTTCGACCGGGCGCTGGCGATCACCCCGGACGCGCCGTCGCTGCTGGCCAGCCGGGGCGAGTGCAAGCGGGCGCTGGGGCGCACCGCGGAGGCGCTGGCCGACCTCGACAAGGCGGTGGCGCTGTCCGCCGGCTACAGCTGGGCGCTCATGCGCCGGGCGATGGTGCTGCGCAGGCTCGACCGGTTCGACGCCGCGATGGCCGACCTGGACGCGGCCGTGGAGGTGGCGCCCTCGGCGGCCCAGGTGATCGGCGAGCGCGGCGAGACCCACCGGCTGCGCGGCGACCCGCGGGCCGCGGTGGACGACCTCACCACCGCCATCGCACTCGATCCGGACTACGGGTGGGCGTACGGCAGCCGCGGCGAGGCCCACCACGGTCTCCTGCGGCCCGCCGAGGCGCTGGCCGACCTCGACCGTGCCATCGCCCTGAACCCCGACTACGCGTGGGCGCACGGCACCCGGGCGCAGGTGCACCTCCGCCTCGGCGACACCGGCGCGGCCCTGACCGACCTCGACCGCGCCGTCGCGCTGAACCCCGGGTACGTGTGGGGGCTGGCCACCCGCGCGGGCGTCCATCGCTCGCTCGGTCGTCCCGACGAGGCCCTCGCCGACGCCGAACGGGCCCTGCACCTGTCCCCGCACCACGTCGCGGCGCTGGTGGAACGCGCGCTCTGCCGAGGAGCGATCGGCGAGGTCGACCGCGCGTTGGCCGACCTCGACCACTGCGCCGAGGTGGACACCGCCAGCGGGCGGGCCCACTACCGGGCTGCGCTGCTGCTGCACGGGAGGGGCGAGGCCGGGGCCGCGCGGGAGCGGCTGCGGCGCGCGCTCGACGCCGAGGGCCCGGTCGTCGTGCTGCCCCGCGACGCCTGGCACGACCTCAACCGGTGCGTGTTCCACGCCGCGCTCGGCGACGCGGACGCCGCCGAGCGGTGGGCGCGGGCGGGTGCCGCGGCCACCCGCCGACCGGCGGGCCTGCGCGATGCGCTCGACGAGCTGGACGAGCTGCACCGGTCGACGGGGGTCGCCGTCGACCGGGCCGTGGCCGTGCTGACCTCCGCGCTGGAGAGCCGCGGTTAGAGCGGCGCGAGCACGGTGTTGTGCACCTGCTGGTAGACGACCGACGTCCGGAAGCTGACCACCTCCCGGCGCTGGCTGAGCCGGTCGACCAGGAACCCGTGCAGGTGGTCCAGGCTCGGCACGGCGACGTGCACCAGGAAGTCGTCGTTGCCGGCGAGCACGAACACCGACAGCACCTCGGGCATCCCCGCCGCGGCCGCCTTGAACTCGTCGATGACCCGGCGCTGCAGCGGCCGCACGGTCACCGCGACCATGGCCTGCACGCCGCGGTTGAGCGCAAGCAGGTCGACCTCGGCGCGGAAGCCGCGGATCACCCCGCGGCGCACCAGCGAGCGCACCCGCTGCAGGCAGGTCGACGCGGCCACGCCGAGCCGGCGGGCGAGCTCCCGGTTGGTCTGGCGCGCATCCGACTGCAGCTCGGCCAGGATCGCCGAATCAAGTTCGTCCACGCCCGCCGATACTGCCCCGGTTCCGGCCATGCGTTCGGATCGCCGACCGCGGGCCGCGCACCAGCGCTTTGCTTGTCCCCGTGACCGACCAGTTGAACGGATTCGACCACGAGCAGGTGCTCATCCGGCGCGGAGGGCGGTCGGGCCTGCCGATCGTCGTCGCCGTGCACTCGACGGCCGCCGGCCCGGCCGTCGGCGGCTGCCGGCTGTGGACCTACCCCGACTGGCGCGCCGGGCTCGCCGACGCCCTCGACCTCTCGGCCGCGATGACCGTCAAGTGCGCCGTCGCGGGCCTGCCGCGCGGGGGCGGCAAGACCGTGCTGCCGCTGCCGCCCGGCCTGCGCCTGGACGCCGACCGCCGCCGCGCGCTGTTCCTGGACGTCGGCGACGCCGTCGAGGACCTGGGCGGCCGGTACTTCATCGGCGAGGACGTCGGCACGACCGCTCCGGACCTGCTGACCATCGCCGAGCGGACCGGGCGGGTCATGGGCCTGCCGACCGAGTCCGGGGGTGTGGGGGAACCGGCCGCGCCCACCGCGGCCGGGGTCCTGGCGGCGATCGGGGCCACCTGCGAGGTCGTGTTCGGCACCGCGGACCCGACCGGGCTGCGGTTCGCCGTGCACGGGCTCGGCCAGGTCGGTGGGCGGGTGGCGCGCCGGCTCGTCGAGCGCGGCGCCGTCGTCACCGCCGCCGACGTCGACCCGACCCGGCACGTCCCCGGGGTCGCCACGACGGACCCGGACTCCCTGCTCGACCTGGACGTGGACGTGCTGGTGCCGGCCTCGCTCGGGCACCTGCTCACCCGCGAGGTCGTCGCCCGGCTGCGCTGCCGGGCGGTCGTCGGCCCGGCGAACAACCAGCTCGCCGACCCCTCGGTCGGCGACCTGCTCGTCGAGCGCGGGATCACCTGGGCGCCGGACGTCGTCGTCAACGGTGGCGGCGCGGTGTACGTCGTGCTGCGCGAGACGGCGCAGGTCGGGCACGAGGAGGCGATGAAGCGGGTCGACGCCATCGGCGACACCGTCCGGGAGGTCCTCACCGCGGCGGCCCGCACCGGGTCTACGCCGTCCGCCGCAGTCGCCGACCTGGTCCGTCGGCGGACGGCGTAATTGCGGGATGCCGGTGAACTGGATGGGGGCGGAAGCCGTGTAGCGGGCGCAGCCGGGGCCGTCGGGGGACGGGGGGACGCCGGCCACCGGGGAGGTCCCGTGACCACGAGCACACGACGCACGGTCCAGGAGTCCTACGTCAACCTCGCCTCCGCGCTGCTCGTCGGGGTGCCCATCGCCGCGGCGGCGTGGCTGATGCGCTTCATCCCCTCCCTGTTCGGCGCGACGCCGCTGGTGCTGCCGCTGTGGGTGGTGGCGCTGCCGGTGGTCGCCACGGTGCTCGTGTGGCTGGTGATGAAGTCGTTGCGCTACCCGCCGGGCGGGACGGCGCTGCAGCTCGGGCTGCCGTTCCTGGCGCTGGCGCTGGGCTCGGGCATCCCGGCGTTCCTGCCGGCGCCGAGCGCGCCGGAGGGCGCCCCCGCCGAGCTCAGCCGGCTGGCCCACGGCCCGCACGTGCCGGTGGGGACCGACGCCGTGGTCGTCTTCCGCGAGGAGAGCGGACCGGCGGTCCTGGACATCGACTTCCCCGAGGTCGAGGCGATCAACGGGCTGTGGGCGTACTCGTCGGGGACGGTCACCGGGCCGGGCATCTCGGCCGCCGCGCCCGATCGCACGGCGGAGTGGGGCGACACCATCACCTCCTCCTCCAGCGGCGACGGTCACTCCCGGGTCACCCCGACCATGCGGGTCGAGCTGCCGCTCACCCCGTGGATGGACCGCACGACGGTCCCGGTGCAGGCGGGAATGTGGCTCAGCTACCCGCGCGGCGGCTACTTCTTCACCGACGACGGCGAACGGGTGGCCCGCGACGTCCAGCTGTTCGTCGCGGCTCCCGGGGACCGGGCGTTCGGCGAGCAGGTGGCCGCGTGGCGTCAGGGCCAGGTCGTGCGGGAGAACCACCTGGTCGGGCTGATCGTGATCGGCGGGATCGGGCTGCTGTCCACCGGCGGCGGCCTGCTGTCGCTGATCCGGGCCGGCGGTCGCGGCGCGCCACCGGAGGTGCTGGGCCGCTCGGGCCTGGTGGTGGCCGAGGCCGTGCCGATCCCGCCGGGCCAGGACCACCCGGGCGGGCTGACCGTGATGATCGTGTTGGCCGCCCCGCTGCCCGGCTCCCCGGCCGAACGGGCCAACGTGCGGGCCGGCGACGTCCTGCTCGCCGTCGACGGCAAGATCGTCGAGGGGGTGGAGCCGCTGCGCAAGCGGATCCGCCTCTGGGCCGATGGCACCGGCCACCGCCTCGACCTCATGCGCGACCGCCAGCCGGCCACCGCCACCCTGACCCTCTGACCCCCTGACCCTCCGACCGTCGAGAACGAAGTTGTTGTCGGTTGGACCGGTCCAAATTGACGGCAACTTCGTTCTCGACGGGGTCAGAGGGTGGGGGCGAGGGCGGCCAGGCGGGGCAGGACGTCGGTGCGCCAGCCGGGGCCCATGTTCTCCAGCGCGAAGCGGTCCTGGGGGCGGTCCAGGTCGAAGCCGGAGTGCTCCAGCAGGAGCCGGGTGCCGGCGCCCTCGGCGACCAGCGTCCAGGTCAGGGTCCAGGTCTCGTTGAACGTGTAGACGAACCGCTCGTTCTCCACCACCTCCAGCACCTCGCAGGCGATCGGTCCCCACTTCGGCATCCGCAGGTGGAACCGGTGCCCGACGACGGCGGCGATGTCGCCGGGCGCCCACCAGCGGGCGTGCACCTCGGGATCGGTGAGGCCGCGCCAGACCTTCTCGGGCGCGGCGGCGACGAACTGGTCGACGGTGACGGACGTGGTGCGGGCGGCGGTCATGACGGGTCCTCCTCGGGGACGGATTCGACGACGTCGGCGAACGAGCGCAGGCGCTCGCGCCAGAAACGTTCGAACGGGTGCAGCCAATCGCTGACCTGGGCGAGCGGCTCGGTGGCCAGGTGGTAGTGGCGCCGGCGCCCGACGGGCTCGTCGCGCACGAGCCGGGCGCGCCGCAGCACCTGCAGGTGCTCGGCGACGGCCGGGCGGCTCAGCTCGAACTGGGCCGCAAGGTCGCCCGCGGTGCGGGGGCCGTCGGCGAGCAGTTCGAGCAGTCGCCTGCGGACCGGGTTGGCCAGGGCCAGGAACACCGCGTCGTCGGACACCACGGGACTTTATGTCGGAGACTTCCGACATGTCAACTCTTCCCGACACGTCCGCCGCTGCCCTGCCCGTCCAGGTTCAGGAAAGCCACGTTCCTGAACTGTCATCCCTGAAGGAGCGGGGCCGGTCAACCCCCCTGTTCTTGCTGTTGATCTTTGTTCTGGGGGTTCTCCGCCGGGTTCTGGGCGCGTCGAGGTAGGCGGCGGGGTCAAGGAGCGCCCGTCAGGGCGCCCGCGCAGCGGCCGGAGGTCCTTGACGC
>NZ_JAHDTH010000102.1 GCF_018531445.1 Pseudonocardia lacus | reverse complement strand
CGGGACGCGTCCGCGCCGACTCCTCCCCCACCCTGCCGGCCCCGGTGCTGGCCGCCCTCGCCGCGGTGCGCGCCGACCTCGACCGCGCGCCGTTCGCCGCCCCGGACGCGGCCCGGCTCGCCGAGCTGGGCCTGGGGCCCCGGGAGCTGGCGAGCCTGGTGCGCGCGGGTGAGCTGGTCGCCGTGGCCGACGGGGTGGTGCTGGCCGCGGGGGCCGAGGACCGGGCCGTGGAGGTCCTCGCCGGGCTGGCACCGGTCTTCACGCTCAGCGAGGCGCGCCAGGCGCTGGGCACCACCAGGCGGGTCGCCGTGCCGCTGCTGGAGCTGCTCGCGCGCCGCGGGCGCACCGCCCGCACGGAGGACGGCCGCCACCGCCTGCGCGGGCCGGCGTGAACCGGCCCCGGGTGCGGCGCAGTCAGGCCCGGACGGCGAACGCGACGACGTCGTCGTCGGAGTCGGTGCCGAGGGCGCTGATGACGGCGTCCACCAGCGCGGCGGGATCGAGCCCCCGGTGGGCCTGCAGCACCTCCAGCAGCTCCCGGGTGCCGGTGTCGAGGTCGCTGCGGCGCCGCTCGACGAGGCCATCGGTGTAGAGGAACAGCGTCGAGCCGGGCTCCAGGTCGACGCGGTGCTCGGGGCGGGGCCGGCGCGACAGCCCGGGGAAGCCGAACAGCATCCCGTGCTCGGGCAGCAGCGCGGTCGACCCGTCGGCGCCCAGCAGCACCGGCGGCGGGTGCCCGGCGTTGGTCCAGGACATCGACCAGCCACCGCGGGCCCGCCGCCGCAGCAGCGCGAGGATCGCCGTGCCCGCCGCGTCCAGGCCGACGCCCGTGCTGGCCCGCTCGAACGCCGAGAAGATCTCCGCCGCCGACCCGCCGGGGTGGTCCCACAGGGCCTGCCGCAGCATCGAGCGCACCTGGCCCATCAGCGTGGCCGCGTGCAGGTCGTGCCCGATCACGTCACCGACCGAGACCGCCAGCACCTCGTCCGGGCCCGCGGGGCCGGAGGCGGCGTCGTACCAGTCGCCGCCGACGTCCTCGCGGGAGTCCGCCGGCACGTACCGGGCGGCCAGCACCAGGCCCGGCACCTCCGGCAACCTGGTCAGCATCGCCTGCTGCAGGTCGTGCGCGGCCTCGATGCGGTGCGCGAGCACCCGGGCCCGCGACACCGCCCGACCCGCGTACCCCGCCACCGTGTTGATCATCAGCAGGTCCGCGGGCGCCAGCGCCCGCGCCGCGCCCCACCCCAGGACGAGGGCCCCCACCACGTCCCGGGGGCCCGGCAGCGGCGCCGCGACGAGGGTGCGCAGGCCGAGCTCGTCGAGCAGTTCCCGGGTGGCCGGGTCCAGGCCCGCCGCCGCGGCGTCCGGGTCCGGGTGCAGGAGCATCCGGCCAGAGCGCACCGCCGCGGTGGCGGCGATCGCGGTCTCCAGGAGCCGGTCGGTCCGCACGTCGGCCGGGTCGTCGGGGCCGGCGGCGAGCACGAGCCCGACGTAGGCGGGCTCCAGCTCGCTGCCGACGAGCTGGTCGACCCGCGCGCGCACGTCGTCGACGGTGGCGGTCTCGGTGAAGGCCTGCGACGCGGCCAGCAGGGTCTGGCTGCGGGCGGAGGAGCGGTGCTGCGCCCGCTCCAGCTCGGCGCGCAGCGACCGCTCGGCCGCGGCGTCCCGGCGGGCCGCGCGCAGGCCCAGCTCCGTCGAGCAGGCGCCCGCGAGGTCGCGGAGGGTCTCGACCTCGGCCCCGCTCCACCGCCGCGGCGCGGAGTCGATCGCGCACAGCGAGCCCAGTACCCCGCCCTCGGAGTCGCGCAGCGGCAGACCCGCGTACGCGGCGACGTCGGGGTCCGCGGCGGCGGAGCCGTCGCGGCCCAGCGGGTGCGCGCGCACGTCCTCGACGACCAGCGGCTGCGCCGTCCGGGCCACGTGCCGGCAGAACGACTGCGCCAGCGGGCCGGGGGCGCCGGCGGCGGCCGGGAACACCTGCTGATCGCCCTGCCCGAGCGCCACGAGCGCGACCGGCACTCCGAGCCGCTTCCGGGCGCGGGCCGCGAACGCTTCCATCACCGGGTCGGGCACGCCGGACGTACCCCGATCGGCGTCGTCCATGCCTGCCGTCCCCCGGTGTGCTGCCGCGCGTCGGCAGAGCCTACGACGGGCCGTCCGGAGGCACCCGATCCGCGTTGCCCGCGGAGCCGGTGACCCGGTACACCCACGCCATGGACGTCCCCGAACCGCTGCGCTACCTGCTCGACTCCACCGCCGTCGCGTTCGTGTCGACGATCGGGCCGCGCGGCGAGCCGCAGACGACCCCGCTGTGGTTCCTGCACGACGCCGGCACCGTGCGGATCAGCCTGGTGGAGGGCCGGCAGAAGCTGCGCAACCTGCGCCGCGACCCGCGGATCTCGCTGGTCGTGGTCGACCCGGCGCGCCCGACCCGCTACATCGAGCTGCGCGGGCGCGTCGACGAGCTCGTCCCGGACTCCGGGCGGGTGCTGGAGCGGCGCATCGCGGCGAAGTACTCGCCGGTGGCGCCGGACGGGGTCGCGGAGGAGGAGCTCGACGACGACGGCCTGGCCCGCTACGCCGCCGCGCTCGTGGTCGAGAAGGTCACCAGCCAGAACTGGTGACGGGCCGCGGGCGTGCGAGGCTGCCACGGTGCTGGAGTCGCTGGACGTGCGCTCGGTCGAGCCCTTCGCGGAACGCCACTACGAGTGGGTGGGCGCCGTGGCCCGCTTCGCCGTGGATCCCGCCGCGGCGGACCACGACCGGATCACCGACCTCGGCCTCGCCCCGCGTGACGAGGACGGCCGCGTCCGGTTCGACGCCGACGTCCGGCTGCTGCGCCCGACCGCGGACGGCTGCGGGCGCGCCCTGCTCGTCGTGCCGAACCGCGGGCGGATCGGGGCGGTGCCGTTCGGCATCGGCGGGGCCGTGCCGGCGGCGCCGCTCGCGCTGCCCCCGGCCGGCGACGGGTTCCTGCTCGACCGCGGCTGGACGATCGCCTGGTGCGGCTGGCAGTGGGACATCCCCCGCGAGGGCGCCGACGCCGCCCTGGGGCTCACCGCGCCGGTCGCCGAGGTCGGGCCCGGGTGGTTGCGCGTCGAGTTCCGGCCCGACCGCGTCGAGCCCGACCACGCCCTGAGCGACTCGGGTCCGATGTTCCGCTACGCGGACCTGCCCACCGTCGACGTGCACGACCCCGCCGCGACGCTCACCGTCCGCACCTCCCCGCTCCGGCCCAAGCAGCCGGTCGACCGGTCGCGGTGGCGGTTCACCGGTCCCGACCGGTTCGCGCTGGACGGCGGTTTCCAGCCGTTCCACTGGTACGAGCTGGTGTACCGGTCGTCGTTCGCGCCGGTCGTCGGTGCCGGGCTGCTGGCGGCACGCGACGTCGGCGCGCACCTGCGCTCCGGGCACGAGCGGGTGTTCGCGTTCGGCATCTCGCAGAGCGGGCGCTTCCTGCGGGAGTTCCTGCACGAGGGCCTGAACGTCGACGAGCGCGGCGAGCAGGTGTTCGACGGCGTCTTCGCCCACATCGCCAGCGCCCGCCGCGGCGAGTTCAACCGCCGCTACGGCCAGCCCGGCCTGGCCCACCCGCTCACCCCGGCCTACGGGCCGCCCCACGACACCACCGCGCTGCTGCGGCGCCAGCGGTCGGTCGGCGGCGTGCCGAAGGTCGTGCTCACCAACAGCGCGTGGGAGTACTGGCGCGGCGACGGCGCGCTCGTCCACCAGGACCCGCGCACCGGCGACGACCTGCCCGAGGACCCGGACGCCCGGTCCCACCTGCTGTCGGGGACCGATCACCTCGGCGCGATGGCGGCGTTCAAGGCGCTGCTGCCGGTGGCCAACCCGGTGCACGCGCTCGACCCGTCGCCGGTGCTGCGGGCGCTCATGGTCCAGCTCGTGTAGTGGGTCTGCGACGGCGCCGAGCCGACGGCCAGCCGGGTTCCGCGCCGCGCGGACGGTACCGCGGTCACCCGCGAGGAGGTGCTGGCCGCGTTCCGCGCCGCGGCGCCGGACGCGGCCCTGCCCGACGTCGAGCACCTGCCGTGGAGCCCGGTCCTGGATCCGGACGCCACCGCGGTGCCGGTCGGGCTCGGGGAGCCGCTGGTGGCGCTGGTGTCGGCGGTCGACGCCGGCGGCAACGAGGTGGCCGGCATCCGGCTGCCGGAGGTCGCCGTCCCGACCGCGGCGTACACCGGGTGGAATCCGCGATCACCGGTCGACGGGCTGCCCGACGTGCTCTACGAGCTGGTCGGCAGCCGGCTGCCGCTGCTGGCCCCCGCGCCCCCGCCGGACGAGGCGGCCGTGCGGGCCGCGGCGGCGGCGCTGGTCGCCGACCGCTTCCTGCTGCCCGAGGACGTCGAGCGGGCCGTGACCGCCGCGCTGACCCGATGAGCAACCCGGGTTGCCTATTGAGCACGTAAGCAACTAGAGTTGCTTAAGTGCCCGACGTTCCCGTTCCCCCCGATCCGGCCGACGCCCTGGCCGCCGTCGCCGCGCTGCGCAGGCTGGCCGACCACCTGGAGGACGCGGCCGTCGAGCAGGCCATGCGGACCGGATGGGGGTGGCCGCGCGTCGCCGAGGCGCTCGGGGTCACCCGCCAGGCGGTCTACAAGAAGCACGCCCGGCGGCTGATCGCCGCCGGCGTCGAACTGAGGAGGCGGGAGGGCTGAAACCCTTCGACGCGTACCTGCACGCGGTCCTCACGCGGGCCGCGGTCGACGCCCGCGATGACGGGTCGACGACGGTCGAGGCGCAGCACCTGCTGCTGGCGGTGGCCGCGGAGCCGGAGCCCACCGCCCGCCCCGCGCTGGAGGCGGTCGGGCTCGACCGCGACGGCGTGCGCCGCGCGCTGGACCGGGAGTTCGAGCACAGCCTGGGCGCGGTCGGGGTGTCGGCCGCCGCCTACGACCTCCCCCGCCCCAGCCGGCGGCCGGCGGACCCGACCATCGGCACCTCGACCCGACTCGCGCTCGACCGCGGCTTCGCCAACGCGTCCCGCAAGAAGGACCTGCGACCCGCGCACCTGCTGCTGGGGATCCTGGCCGCCCAGGTCGGGACCGTGCCCCGGGCACTGGCCCTGGCCGGTGTCGACCGGGAGGGCCTCATCGCCCGGGTGCGGGCCGCGCTCACCACCGAGGAGGACTGACCCGATGCACGTGATGACAGTGTCCCGCGTCCACGACCCGAGCGGCTTCGACGGCGCCTTGAAGGGGGCCTACGGCGCACTCCCCGCCGGCTCGCGGTGGATCCTGGCCGTGGCCGGCGGCGACGGGACCACGGTGGTGAACGTGGTCGAGCACGGATCGGTCGAGGCCTTCCGCGCCTTCCTGGAGCCGCGCACCGCCCCCTACGCCACCACCGACTACGTCGAGGCCGACGCCGCAAACGCGGTCGGCCTCCCCGGGTAGGCGGGCGTGGACGGCGTCCGCGACCGGGTGCGCGGGTCGCTGGCGCGGTACCGGATCCCGAGCGCGGCGGTCGGCGTGCTGCGCGACGGGCGGGTCACCGAGTTCGCCGTCGGGGTCCGTGACGTGCCGTCGCGGGCCCCGGCCACGACCGGAACCGTCTACCAGATCGGGTCCATGACCAAGACCTGGACGGCGCTGGCCTTCCTGGCGCTCGTCGACGAGGGCCGCGCCGCGCTGGACGAGCCGGTGCGGACGTGGCTGCCCGACTTCCGCGTGGCCGATCCCGACGTGAGCGCCGGGCTGACACCCCGCCACCTGCTCACCCACACCCACGGCATCGAGGAGGACTTCGGCGACCCGGGCGAGGGCGACGACGTCTACGCCCGCATGGTCGCGACCATGGCAGGCGCCACCCAGGTGCACCCGCTGGGCGCCACGCACGGCTACAGCGCCGCGCTGGGCTACGCGGTCCTGGCGCGGATCATGGAGGTGGTCGATGGCAGGCGCTGGGACGAGATCATGGCGGCGCGGCTGTTCGGGCCGCTGGGCCTGACCGCCACGAGCAGCCGACCCGAGCGGGTCGACCGCGCCCGGGCCGCAACCGGGCACGTCCTGCGCTCCCTCGACGAGGGCCCCATCCCCTCGCCGGTGCCGCACCTACCGCGCGCGTTCGGGCCCAGTGGCACGATCAGCTCAACCGTGGCTGACGTGCTGGCGCTGGCGCGGGTCGTCCTCGACGGGGGCCGGGGACCGGACGGCCGGCGGATCCTGTCGGCCGAACTGGTGCACGAGATGCGGTCGTCGCGCGTCCCGGTCCCCGACCCGTACCTGTTAGGCCCATACTGGGCCCTGGGTCTGATCGTGTGCGACTGGCACGGCCGGACGGTCTACGCCGCCGATGGCAGCACGATCGGCCAGAACGCCCGGCTGCGGGTCCTGCCCGACACGGGCACCGCGATCGTGGTGCTCACCAACGGCGGGCCGCGCGAGGCCTTCGCCCGCGAAGTGCTCGACGCGGTCCTCGACGAGCTCGGCGAGGGCGGCGTACCGCACCTGCCGGAGACCGACCCCACCCTGGCCCTGGACCCGGCCGACTACGAGGGCGTCTACGCCCGGCCCGGCACCCGCTTCGAGGTGCGCGGGCGCGACGGCGGGCTGGCCCTCACCCAGGTCGTCGACCCCGTGCAGGCGCGGTTCCTGGGCAGGCCCGAGCGCGTCACCCGGCCGCTGCTGGCGGTGAGCCCGACGCACTTCCTGGTGCCCTCCGACGACCCGCTGGAGGACACCGGCACGCTCGCGATCCACGACGTCGGGTGCGTGCGCCACCTGCACACCAACTGCCGTACGCACCCGCGCACGGGCCCGGTCAGCCCGATCGGTCCGGCAGCCGCAGCCCCGCGATGAGCACCCCGACCAGCGTGCGCGCGTCGTAGCGGGGGTCGTTCTCGGCGCCGATGCACAGGTTGCCGACGCCGCGCATGAGCGCGTAGGCCCCGATGTCGGAGCGGATCTCCCCGGCGTCGACCGCCGCCTCGATCAGGCGGGCGGCGACCGGCCCGAGCCGGTCGAGGAACCAGGAGTGCAGGGCGTCGAAGCGCTCGCTGTCCGAGCGGAGTGCGGTGGCCAGGCCGTGCTTGGTGACCAGGAAGTCGACGAACATGTCGATCCAGCGGGCCAGCGCGGCGTAGGGCGTGGGCTCCTCGTCGAGGCAGGTCCGCCCGGCCTCGACGCAGGCCTCGACCTGGTGGCGGTAGACGGCGACGACGAGGTCGGCGCGCGTCGGGAAGTGCCGGTAGACCGTGCCCACCCCGACGCCCGCCCTGGCGGCGATGTCGCGCACCGGCGCCTCGACGCCGGAGGCCACGAAGGCCGCCGCGGCCGCGTCGAGCAGGGCCTCCTCGTTGCGCCGGGCGTCGGCGCGCCTGCGGGTGCCCTGTTCCGCCGTGCCCGCCATCGTGCCTCCTCCGGTCGGCCACCATCATCGCACTTGCTAAGCGGAACGTCGTTCCGTAGCTTAGATGGAACCCAGTTCCGTTTCATCCAGGCGAGGACGCACTCCCATGACCCACCCCTCCCGGCCGAGCTTCGGGATCATGACCGCTCCGATGCAGGTCGACTACCAGGACGTCCTGCGGGTCTGGCGGCAGGCCGACGCGATCGAGGAGATCGAGCACGCCTGGCTGTTCGACCACCTGATGCCGATCGGCGGCCCGGCCGACGGGCCGATCCTGGAGGGCTGGACGCTGCTGTCGGCCCTCGCCGCGCAGACCACCCGGCTGCGCCTGGGCCTGCTCGTCACCAGCAACCGGTTCCGCCCGCCCGCCGTGCTGGCCAAGATCGCCACCACCGTCGACGTGGTCTCCGGGGGCAGGCTCGACTTCGGCATCGGCGCGGGCTCGCGCCCGAGCGTGCCCATGGCCCGGCGCGAGTACGACGCGCATGGGCTGCCCTACCACGACGCCGCCCACGCCGTGGCGGCCCTCGCCGAGGCCTGCACCGTGATCAGGCGCCTGTGGACCGCGGACCGGCCGTTCGACTTCCACGGCGCCCACGTCCGGCTGACCGGGGCGTTCGCCAACCCCAAGCCCGTCCAGCGCCCGCACCCGCCGATCATGATCGGCGGACGCGCGTCGGCGACGCTGCGCGTGGTCGCCGAGCACGCCGACCTGTGGAACATCCCCGGCGGCGGCGATATCGACGACCTCGCCGCGCGCAGCGCGCTGCTGGACCGCTACTGCGCCGACATCGGCCGCGACCCCGCCACGATCACCCGCTCGATCCACCTGCCGGTCTCCTACGAGCGGCCCGGCGACACCCGGGACAAGATCGCCGAGGCGGTCGGCGCGGGCTTCACCCACGTCATCCTCGGACTGTCCGCGCCCTACCCCGCCGACGTCGCGCGGCGGGTCGCCGACGAGCTCGTCATCCCAGCGATGGAGAGGTCCACGCAGCCGGCGTCCCCGGCGCGCTGACCAGCTCCCGCACGACCCCGGTGAGCACGTCCACGCCGGCGACCAGGTCCTCGGGTGCGGTGTCCTCGCGCTCGTTGTGCGAGATGCCCTCCCGGCTCGGGACGAACAGCATCGCCGTCGGCACGACGTCCTTCATGTTCGTCGAGTCGTGGCCGGCCACCGTCAGCATCCGCCGCGCCGCCAGCCCCAGCTCCGCGCACACCCGCTCGGACACCGCGACGCAGTCGTCCTGGTAGTCCTGGCGGTCCCAGGAGTGGGTCAGCTCCAGCTCGACGCGCACGCCGTGCTCGGCCTCGACCCGCGCCGCCACGGCCCGGACCCGCTCGACCGCGGCGTCGAGCACGGCCGGGTCGGGGCTGCGCAGGTCGAGGTTCGCCCGGACCTCGCTCGCCACGACGACCGGCGAGTTCGGGCGCACGTCGAGCTGCGAGACCGCGGTGTGCAGCGGCCCGTCGGCGAACCGGTCGGCGAGCGAGCGCGCCTCGACCACCAGCAACGACGCCCCGAGCAGCGCGTCGCGGCGATCGACCATGCGCGTGGAGCCGGTGTGCGACTGCTCCCCCAGCACCCGGAACCGGAACTTGCGCGCCGCCCACGTCCCGGTGACCACGCCGATGCGGTCGCCGGTCTCCTCCAGCTCCCGGCCCTGCTCGATGTGGATCTCCGCGTAGGCGGCGACCGGCAGCGGGCCCTGCTCGCCGCGCCCGTCGATCGCGTCCAGGGCCGCGCGCACGCTCACCCCCGCCGGGTCGGTGGTGGCCAGCGCCTCGTCCAGGCCCAGGCGGCCGGTGAACACGGCGCTGCCCATCATGCTCGGGCCGAACCGGCTGCCCTCCTCGTTGAACCAGTTGACCACCGCGAGGTTGCGGGTCGCGCGCGTCGTGCCCGCCGCGACCCCGGTCGCGACCCGGTGCGCGGCGAACGCGGCGGCGACGACGCCGTACGCACCGTCCAGCCGGCCCGCCGTCGGCTGGCTGTCCAGGTGCGAGCCGGCCAGCACGTACGGGGCACCGGGGACCAGGTCGAGCAGCCCGAACTGGTTGCCGACCGCGTCGGTGCGCATCGCGAACCCGCGCGAGGCCAGCCACCCGCCCAACCAGGCCCGGGCCATACCGTCCCGCACGGTCGCGGCCTCCCGGTCGACCCCGCCGCGAGGTGTCGCGCCGATCGTCGACAGCTGCGCGAAATCGCGCAGGAACGCCTCCGCCGACCCGTCGTCGCCCTGCTGACCCATCTGCCGCTCCCGTCCGCGTCCGCACCCGGTGTCATGCCGTCCGGGATCATCCTGTCCCGGATCGGACCAGGAGGGGGGCCAGGGCGCGCCACTGCGGCAGCGCGGGGCGCTCGCCGTCGGTGGTCAGGACCTGGACCGCGACGTGGTCGGCGCCGGCGTCGTGGTGCTGCGCCACCCGCTGCGCCACCTGCTCCGGCGTGCCCCAGGCGACGAGGGCATCGACCATCCGGTCGCTGCCACCGCCGGCGAGGTCCTCCGCACCGAACCCGAGTGCGCGCAGGTTGCGCAGGTAGTTCGGCAGCCGCAGGAAGTAGCTGATGCCGTCGCGGGCCAGGGCGCGGGCCCTGGCCGGGTCCGACTCCAGCACGACCGCCTGCTCGGGCACGAGCAACGGGCCCGGCCCGAGCAGCGCGCGCGCCGAGTGCGTGTGCTCGGGAGTGACCAGGTACGTGTGCGCACCGGCCGAGCGGCGCCCGGCCAGGGCGACGGCCCGCGGGCCGAGCGCCGCGAGCACCCGTCCGTCCGCGGGCACCGGCCCGGGGGCGGCGTCGAGGTCGTCGAGGTACCGGGAGAGCACCTGCAACGGCCGGGCGTAGGACCGGCCCAGCGCCTCGACGTCCGGCGCGTGGCTGCTGCCCAGGCCGAGCAGGAACCGACCCGGGTGGGCCGCGGCCAGCCGGTGGGCGTCGGCGGCGAGCCGGGCCGCCGGCGTCGCCCAGACGTTGATGATGCTGGTGGCCACCACCAGCCGGTCGGTCGCGGCGAGCAGTCGCGCGGGCAGCCGCAGGTCCGACACCGCGCCCAACCAGAGCGCGCCGAAGCCGAGCCGGTCGAGCTCGGCCACCGCCTCCTCGGCACCCCCGCTCTCCCAGACCCCCGACAGGGTGTGGATGCCGACCGGACCGATCTCGACCGCCATGGGACCTTCTCCCCGCTCAGGATGTGTTCGACGGACGACGAACACCGGACCACTGTACGATAGCGATCGAACAGGAGGGGACATGGTCGCTCGCTCACGGCGGTCGCTGGGCCTGCAGCACGCCGAGCCCGCCCGGGTGACGCTGCAGGACGCGCTGCACGCCCTGGCCGACCCCGTCCGCCGGCAGATCCTGCGGGCCCTCGACGGCGAACCCGACTTCAGCCGCGCCTGCGGCACGTTCGACCTGCCGGTGTCCAAGGCGACCGCCAGCCACCACTTCGCCGTGCTGCGCGCGGCCGGCCTGCTGGAGCAGCTCGACCAGGGCCCGCGCCGGCTCAACCGGCTGCGGCGCGCGGAGTTCGACGCCCGGTTCCCCGGCCTGCTCGCGCTGGTGCTCGCCGAGCCGGCCGGGGACCCGGTCAGCGACGGGTGAGCGGGGCCCGCAGCCCCAGGTGCTCGTGCTCGTGCGCCGCGAGGTCTCCACCACCCTGTGGGGGCCGCAGGACCCCGGCCGGGCCCGCGGTATCACCTTCTGACGCCGCGACGGCCGGCGGGGATCAGCGCCCCGGGGCGAGCTCGGCCATGTCCTGCTCGTCGAGGGTGAGGCCGGCCGCCGCGACGTTCTCCTCCAGGTGGGCCATGGACGAGGTGCCGGGAATCGGCGCGACGACCGGGGAGCGGTGCAGCAGCCAGGCCAGCGAGACCTGGGCGGGGGTGGCGCCGAGGCGAGCGGCGACCGCGTCCACCGCGCCGGCGCCGCCGCGGACCAGCGGGGCCACCGGCAACCACGGCAGGAACGCGATGCCCCGGCGCGTGCAGTGCTCCAGCACGTCCTCCGACGCCCGGTCGGCGAGGTTGTAGCGGTTCTGCACGGCCGCGATCGGCGCGATGCGCTCGGCCTCGACGAGCTGGGCCAGGCCCACCTCGGACAGCCCGATGTGGCGCACCTTGCCCTGCTCCTGCAGCAGCCGCAGTGCGCCGACCTGGTCGGCCAGCGGGACGGTGGGATCGACGCGGTGCAGCTGGTAGAGGTCGATGCGCTCGACGCGCAGCCGGCGCAGGCTCAGCTCGGCCTGCTGGCGCAGGTACTCCGGGCGCCCCAGCGGGATCCACTGCCGGCCGAGGTTGACCTGCCCGCCCTTCGTCGCGACGACGACCCCGGCCGGGTAGGGGTGCAGCGCCTCGGCCAGCAGCTCCTCGTTCTGCCCGAGGTCGTAGGAGTCGGCGGTGTCGATGAGGGTGACGCCGAGCTCGACGGCGCGACGGGCCGTGGCGATCCCGGTGGCCCGGTCGGGCCCGCCGGTCAGCCGCATGGCGCCGAAGCCGAGCCGGTGCACCGGGAGGTCGCCGCCGATGGTCAGGGTCAGCTCGATCGGGGAGCTGCTCGTGGTCGTCATGGCGACGACTCTGCGACGACCAACGGTGAAGGACAAGTGACACGTTCTGGCCCCCATCGCGTAGCGTTCCTACGATGTTGAGCCTGGAGCGGCTGCGGGTGCTGCACGCGGTGATGGCCACGGGATCGGTCGTCGGGGCCGCGTCGGCGCTGCACGTGACGACGTCGGCGGTGTCGCAGCAACTGGCCCGCCTGGAGCGGGAGGTCGGCCAGCGCCTGCTGGAGCGCCAGGGGCGCGGCGTGCGGCTCACCGAGGCCGGCACGCTGCTCGCCGACCGCGCGGGCGAACTGATGGCGCACGTCGAACGGGTGGAGTCGGACCTGGCCGGCCACCGAGGCACCGTCGACGGCACCGTCTCGGTCGCCGGGTTCGCCACCGCCGTGCGCGGCCTGCTCCCCCGCGCCCTGCGCGGGCTGCGCTCCCGCCACCCCGCCCTCGCGGTGTCGCTGTCCGAGCGCGAGCCGCACGAGGCGGTCCCCGCCCTGCGCCGCGGCCACGTCGACGTCGTCGTCGCCCAAGACTGGCCGGACGACCCGCTCGCCGTCGCGCCCGAGCTGTCGCGCCGCCACCTCCTCGACGACCCGTTCGACCTCGCCGTCTCCCCCGAGCACCCGCTGGCCCGCCGCGACCGCGTGGGCCCCGACGAGCTGGCCGACCTGGAGTGGATCAGCTGGAGCAGCGGCCAGATCTGCCACGACTGGCTGGTCCGGTCGCTGAGCACGGACGTGCGCGGGCCGCGCATCGCGCACACGGCCTCGGAGCACTCGACGCAGCTCGCGCTGGTCGCGGCCGACCTCGGCGCCGCGCTGATCCCCCGCCTCGGGCGCGACCCCGTGCCCCCCGGGGTGCGGTTCGTCCCGATCGACCCGCCCCCCACCCGCCGCGTCTTCGCCCTGTGGCGGACGAGTTCAGGAGCGCGCCCCGCGGTGGTGGCGGTGCTGGACGCGCTCGCGCGCGCTTGAGCCCGGCCACGTCGCAGGGTCTGCCTACCCGGCGCAGATGCCCAGGGGTCTGCGCCGGGTAGGTGAACCCTGCGACGTGGCCGGTGGGCGGTCAGTGCGACTCGCGGGCGACCTGGTTGCCGCTCGACCCGACCAGGAAGTCCAGGTCGGCGCCGGTGTCCGCCTGCCCGACGGTCTCGACGTAGAGCCGCTCCCAGCCCCGGGTGGGCGCCGCGAACCCCGCCACCGTCGCCTCGGACGGCTGCCGGGCGGCCCACTCCTCGGGAGGGACCTCGACGTCCAACCGCCGGGCCTCGACGTCGAGGACGATCACGTCGCCCGTGCGGACGAGGCCGAGCGGGCCGCCCGCGGCGGCCTCGGGGGCGACGTGCAGCACGACCGTGCCGTAGGCCGTCCCGCTCATCCGGCCGTCGCAGATGCGGACCATGTCGCGCACGCCCTGGGCCAGCAGCTTCGGCGGCAGCGGCAGGTTGGCGACCTCCGGCATGCCCGGGTAGCCGCGGGGGCCGCAGCCGCGCAGCACCAGCACCGTGTCGGCGTCGACCTCGAGGTCGGGGTCGTCGAGGCGGGCGTGCAGGTCCTCCACGGAGTCGAAGACGAGCGCCCGCCCGCGGTGGCGCAGCAGGTGCGCCGACGCGGCCGCCGGCTTGATCACCGCTCCGTCGGGGGCGAGGTTGCCGCGCAGGACGGCGATGCCGGCGTCGGCGAGGACGGGTTCGGTGCGCGGGCGGATGACCTCGGCGTCCCAGATCGGCACGTCGGCGTCGTCGGTGCCGATGGTGCTGTGGCCGAGGTGGCTGACCAGGGGCTTGCCGGTGACGGTCAGCGCCTCGGGGTCGAGCAGGTCGCGCACCTGGTGCAGGACGGCGTGCAGCCCGCCCGCGCGGTGCAGGTCCTCCATCAGGAACCGGCCCGCGGGCTGCAGGTCGACCAGGAGCGGGACCCCGGAACCGGTGCGGTCGAAGTCGTCGAGGGTGAGCTCGATGCCCAGGCGACCGGCGATGGCCAGCAGGTGCACGACGGCGTTGGTGGAGCCGCCGATCGCGGCCAGCGCGACGATCGCGTTGAGGAACGAGCCCCGGCTGAACAGGGTGCTCGGGGTGCGCTGCTGCTCGACCATCTCCACGGCCAGCCGGCCGGTGGCGTGCGCGCCCTCGAGGAGCCTGCTGTCGGCGGCGGGGGTGCCGGCGATGCCGGGCAGCGTCGCGCCGAGCGCCTCGGCGAGCAGGCCCATGGTCGAGGCGGTGCCCATGGTGTTGCAGTGCCCCCGGCTGCGGATCATGGAGGACTCCGAGCGCAGGAAGTCGGCCTCGGACAGGGTGCCGGCGCGGACCTCCTCGCTCAGCCGCCACACGTCGGTGCCGCAGCCCAGCGGAACCCCTCGGAAGGTGCCGTTGAGCATCGGCCCGCCCGGGACGACGACGGCCGGCAGGTCGACCGAGGCGGCGGCCATGAGCAGCGCCGGGATCGTCTTGTCGCAGCCGCCGAGCAGCACGACCCCGTCGATCGGGTTGGCCCGCAGCATCTCCTCGGTGGCCATCGCGGCCATGTTGCGCCAGAGCATCGCGGTCGGGCGGACGTTCGTCTCGCCCAGCGACACCACCGGCAGGTTCAGCGGGATGCCGCCGGCCTCGTAGACGCCCTGCTCGACGCTGCGGCCCACCTCGTTCAGGTGGGCGTTGCAGGGGGTGAGGTCGGAGGCGGTGTTGGCGATCGCGATCTGCGGGCGGCCGTCGAAGGCGTGCGACGGCACGCCCCTGCGCATCCAGGCGCGGTGGATGTAGCTGTTGCGGTCGTGACCGCCGTACCACTGTGAGCTGCGATGTTCGGTCGGGCGCTGCGTCACTGCGAGGACTCCGTCCGGTAGACCTGTGCCGGTGAGGGCACTGGTCATCATCGGTCCGGGACGCGCCCAGGTCCAGGAGGTCGCGCCACCGGCGGCGGCGCCCGGCCAGGTGGTCGTCGACGTCGAGCGGGTCGGGCTGTGCGGCACCGACGCGGAGTTCTTCACCGGCCACATGAGCTACCTGCACTCCGGCGAGGCCGCCTACCCGATCCGGATCGGACACGAGTGGTGCGGGACGGTCGGCGCGGTCGGGGACGGCGTCGACCCGTCCTGGCTCGGGCGGCGGGTCACCGGCGACACCATGCTGGGCTGCGGGAGCTGCGCGCGCTGCCGCGACGGGCGCCACCACGTGTGCGCCGACCGCTTCGAGATCGGCGTGCGCGGCGGCTTCCCCGGGGCCCTCGCCGAGAGGCTGGCCGTGCCGGCCTCGGCGCTGCACGCCCTGCCCGACGCCGTCGACGCCACCCTCGGGGCCCTCGTGGAACCCGGCGGGAACGCGCTGCGCGCCGTCCGCGCGGCCGCCGTCGGCCCGGGCGAGCGGCTGCTGGTGCTCGGGCCCGGCACGATCGGGCTGCTCGTCGCGCTGTTCGCCCGGGCGGCCGGCGCCGAGGTGCACCTGATGGGCCGCGACGACCGCGACCTGGTGATGGCCCGCGCGCTGGGCTTCACGGCGGCGTGGACCGCCGACACCCTGCCCGTGCTGCCGTTCGACGCCGTCGTCGACGCCTCCACCGGCCCGGCCCTGCCCGCCCTCGCCGTCCGGGTGGTCGAGCCGGGCAAGCGGGTCGTCTACATCGGGCTGTCCGCCGCGCCGAGCGAGGTCGACACCCGCGCGCTCGTGCTGAAGGACGTCACCGCGGTCGGCGTCCTGGCCGCGTCCGCGGGTCTGGCCGGCACCATCGAGGCCTACGCGAGCGGTGTGGTCGACGCCCGCCCGCTGGTCGCGGCGACGGTCGGGCTCGACGGGGCCGCCGACGTCCTGGCGGGCGGGCGCCCCGACGGCGCCGGCCCCGGCCCCAAGGTCCACGTCGACCCGCGACGCTGACCGCGTCAGAGCGCCATGGCGTCGGTCCAGAGCCGGGCCGACCGCCCGGTGAGCACGTCGAGCAGGGCCCCGGCCTGGGCGTCGGTGAGCGAAGCGACGTAGTCGACCACCGCCCGACCCCGGGCCAGCGCCCCCACCTCGCCCGCCGGCACCACCCCGCGGTCGGCCAGGCCCGCGTACTCGCCCCGGGCCAGCTCGACCAGGTCGTGCAGCCGCGGCGGCAGGCCGGGCGTGTCGGCAGCGGCTCCGGCATCCCCGCCGAGCCACTCCTGCAGCGCGCCGACCAGCCCGGTGACGACCGTGGCCTGCCCGCGCTGGTAGGACGCGAGGTCGGCGCGGCGCAGCACGAAGTGCTGGTGGACGAACTTCAGCACCGACACCTCGTGCCACTGCTCGACGCCCAACGCGACGTGCGCGGCCCGCACCGGCGGGTCGCGCAGCACGCGCACCCCGCCGACCAGCCGCGAGGTCCACCGGGCCGAGAACTCGGCGACGGCGCGCTCGGCGGCCATCGAGCCGTCGAACGGGGTGATCAGCAGGCTGTCGGCGAGCTCGGCGCGCACGCGCGCGACGGCGGCCGCGAACGCGTCGGCCTCGAACACCCAGCCGTCGCGCTCGGCCATGCGCCGCCGCAGCCGCTCCAGCGCGCTGCCCGGACCGGCCGACGGGCCGGCGCCCTCGCCGTCGCGGTTCTCCTGCCAGCACCGCAGCTCGGTGGCGACCCCGGCCTGCTGCAGCACCCCGACCCGGTGGAAGTCCTCCAGGTCGTGGATCGCGTAGGCGACGTCGTCGGCGGTGTCCATGACGGCGGCCTCGACGGTCTGCTGCCAGGGGCCCACCGGGAACGGCGCCCGGCTCGCGTCCAGCTCGGCCAGCTCGGTCAGGTAGGCCGAGAACTTGGCCGACCCGGCCTGCGGCGCGCCCGGTGTCGGGCCGCCGCCGCGCGGGGGCAGCGCCGCGGTGCTGGGGTGCGGGTCGGGGTGGCCCCGCCTGCCCCACGGGTACTTCAGGATCGCCGCGCGCACGGCCGCGGTCAGCCCGAGCCCGGACGAGCCCGGGCCGTGCAGGTCGATGGTCGTGACGATGCGGAAGCTCTGCGCGTTGCCCTCGAACCCGTCGACCAGCCCGAGGCGCTCGCGCGCCAGCCGGTCGAGCACCTGCTCGCCGAGGTGCCCGAACGGCGGGTGGCCGAGGTCGTGGGCCAGTGCGGCGGCCTCCACGACGTCCGGGTCGCACCCGCCCAGCCGCGATACCTCGGCCGCGGTGGCGGGGTCGGCGCCCAGGTGCTCGGCGATCGCCCTGGCCACCTGCGCGACCTGCAGCGAGTGGGTGAGCCGGTTGTGCAGCAGCAGGCCGGCCCCGTTGGGGCTGACGACCTGGGTCACCCCGGCGAGGCGGGCGAAGAACGGCGACGCGGCGATGCGGTCGCGGTCGGCCCGGTAGGGGCTGGTGGCCAGGCCCGCGCCCTGCTCGTCGGCGCCGGGGGACCGCGCGGACCGGTCGGGGTGGGCGCTCACCGCGGCAGGCTATCCACCGGCGCCGTCGGCGCGCGCCGCAACCGGGTTGATCGACTCGATCGACGTCGATCATGTGGTCCGCGCCTCATCCGGCTCGCCCACCGGCGACCAGGCGTGTCGGATCGTCCTCCGGATGGGGCAGCATGTTGCCCATGCGCCCGTCCGACCCCGCCCCGGTGATGACCGACGTCGCCCGGTTGGCCGGAGTCAGCCATCAGACCGTCTCCCGCGTGGTCAACGGCTCGCCGCACGTCAGCGAGCCGACCAGGGCCAAGGTGATGGCCGCCATGGAGCAGCTGGGCTACCGGCGCAACGGGGTGGCCAGGGCGCTGGCGATGCGCCGCTCGGGCACGCTCGGGGTCATCACGTTCGACACCGTGCGTTACGGCCCGGTCTCGACGCTCTACAGCATCGAGCAGGCCGCCGGCTCGGTCGGGCTCGGTGTCAGCATCGCCGTGGCGGAGCGGGCGGCCTCCGACGAGGTCGTGCGGGCGCTGGCCCGGCTGCAGGACCAGTCGGTCGAGGGGATCGTCGCGATCGCGCCGCAGCACGACGCCGTGGACGCGCTGAGCACCGAGCTGCGCGGCCTGCCCGCCGTCCTGGTCGGGGGCGTGCACGGCGGCGGGTCGGGCCCGATCGCCGCCGGCGACGAGGTCCGCCCCGGTCAGCCCGCCGTCGGCATCGACCAGCGCGGCGGTGCCGCCGCCGCCACCCGCCACCTGCTCGACCTGGGCCACCGCACCGTGCACCACCTGGCCGGGCCGCGCGGCTGGCTGGACGCGGAGTGGCGCACCGAGGGCTGGCGGGCGACGCTCGACGAGGCGGGTCGCTCCGCGCCGGAGCCGGTCGCCGGCGACTGGAGCGCCGGGTCGGGCTACGCGGCGATGCGCGAGATGCTGGCCGCGACGCCCGACCTGACCGCCGTCTTCGCCGCCAACGACCCGATGGCGCTGGGCGCGCTGCGCGCGCTCGACGAGGCCGGCCTCCGGGTGCCCGAGGACGTCAGCATCGTCGGGTTCGACGACGTGCCGGAAGCGGAGTTCTTCCGGCCCCCGCTGACCACCGTCCGCCAGCACTTCACCGAGGCCGGCCGGCGCGCGGTCGGCATGCTGCTGGACATGATCCGCCCCGACGACGGGCCCGCGACCAGGCCCGGGAGCGGGACGGGGCCGCCGGCCGTCGTGCCGACCGAACTCGTCGTGAGACGGAGCACGGGCCCCTCGCCGCACCGTTGAGTGGCCGACCCTTGACAATCTTTGTTAGCGCTCACATCGTGTGAGCGCACACAACTCGTCAAGGGGGACACCGTGAGCAGCTCGCCACCGTCGCCAGGTCCTGTCGACCGGCAGGAGGTGGACCCGCGCGGTGCGGTGACGGTCGGCATCGACTTCGGCACGCTGTCCGGGCGCGCGGTGGTCGTGCGGGTCGCCGACGGCGCCGAGCTCGCCTCGGCCGTGCACCCGTACCGGCACGCCGTGGTCGAGGACGAGCTGCCCGGCGGCGGCCCGAAGCTCCCACCGGACTGGGCCCTGCAGGTGCCCGCCGACTGGGTCGAGGTGCTCACCACCGCGGTGCCCAAGGCCGTCGCGGCCTCCGGGGTCGACCCGTCCGCGGTCATCGGCGTGGCCACCGACTTCACCGCGTGCACCGTGCTCCCCACGCTGGTCGACGGCACGCCGCTGTGCGAGCTGCCCGAGTTCGCCGCCCGCCCGCACGCCTACGCCAAGCTGTGGAAGCACCACTCCGCCCAGGGCCAGGCCGACCGGATCAACGCCCTGGCCGAGGAACGCGGCGAGGCGTGGCTGGCCCGCTACGGCGGGCGGATCTCCAGCGAGTGGGAGTTCGCCAAGGCGCTGCAGCTGCTGGAGGAGGACCCGGAGGTCTACGAGCGCACCGAGCGCTGGGTCGAGGCCGCCGACTGGATCATCTGGAAGCTGTGCGGCACCTACGTCCGCAACGCCTGCACCGCGGGCTACAAGGGCATCCTGCAGGACGGCCGCTACCCCGACGCGGAGTACCTGGCCGCGCTCGACCCGCGCTTCGCCGGCTTCGTCGCCGACAAGCTGGAGCACCCGATCGGCGAGCTCGGCTCCCGGGCCGGGGGGCTGACCGCCGAAGCGGCCGCCTGGACCGGGCTGCCGGAGGGCATCGCGGTGGCCGTCGGCAACGTCGACGCGCACGTCACCGTCCCGGCGGCGCAGGCCGTCGAGCCGGGCCAGATGGTCGCCATCATGGGCACCTCCACCTGCCACGTCATGGTCTCCGACGAGCTCGGCGAGATCCCCGGCATGTGCGGGGTGGTCGACGGCGGCATCCTGCCCGGGCTGTGGGGCTACGAGGCGGGCCAGAGCGGCGTCGGTGACATCTTCGGCTGGTTCGTCGACACCTCGGTCCCGCCGCAGTACCACCGCCGCGCCGAGGAGCGCGGCATCGACGTGCACGCGCTGCTCACCGAACTGGCCGCCGAGCAGGCCGTCGGCGAGCACGGGCTGGTCGCGCTGGACTGGCACTCGGGCAACCGCTCGGTCCTGGTCGACCACGAGCTCTCCGCCGTCGTCGTCGGGCAGACCCTGGCCACCCGCCCGGAGCACACCTACCGCGCGCTGCTGGAGGCCACGGCCTTCGGCACCCGGGTGATCATCGAGTCGTTCGAGGCGGCCGGGGTGCCGGTCACCGAGCTGATCGTGGCCGGCGGGCTGCTGAAGAACGCACTGCTCATGCAGATCTACGCCGACGTCTGCAACCTGCCGTTGTCGATCATCGGGTCGGAGCAGGGCCCCGCGCTGGGCTCGGCGATCCACGCGGCGGTGGCCGCGGGCGCCTACCCCGACGTCGTGGCCGCCGCGACGGCGATGGGCTCGGTGCACCGTGCCGCCTACCGGCCCGACCCGCAGCGCGCGGCGGCCTACGACGCGCTCTACGCCGAGTACCGCAGGCTGCACGACCACTTCGGCCGTGGCGAAGGACCAGGAGGCAACGACGTGCTGCACCGGCTGCGCCGGATCCGCCGCCAGGCGGTGGCCCGGTGATCGCTCCCATTCCCGACTCCGCCCGCGGCCTCGTCGAGGACCTGCGCGAACGCGTCGCCGTGCTGCACGGCGAGCTGGTCCGCTACGGCCTGGTGGTCTGGACGGCGGGCAACGTCTCGGCCAGGGTGCCCGGCCACGACCTGATGGTCATCAAGCCGAGCGGGGTGTCCTACGACGAGCTGACCGCCGAGTCGATCGTCGTCTGCGACCTGCACGGCGAGCTGGTCGAGGGCAAGCTCGCGCCCTCCAGCGACACCGCCGCGCACGCCTACGTCTACCGCCACCGCCCCGACGTCGGCGGCGTCGTGCACACGCACTCCACCTACGCCAGCGCGTGGGCCGCCGCCGGCGAGCCCATCCCGTGCGCGCTGACGGCCATGGCCGACGAGTTCGGCGGCGAGATCCCGCTCGGGCCGTTCGCCCGCATCGGCGACGACTCCATCGGCCGCGGCATCGTCGAGACCCTGGCCGGGCACCGCTCCACCGCGGTGATCATGAAGAACCACGGGGTGTTCACCATCGGCCGCGACGCCAAGGCCGCGGTGAAGTCCGCGGTCATGTGCGAGGACGTGGCCCGCTCGACCCACATCGCCCGCCAGCTCGGGCCGCTCGTCCCGATCGCGCAGGACGACGTGGACGCGCTGCACGACCGCTACCAGAACGTGTACGGACAGGGAGGTCAGCAGCGGTGAAGCAGATCTGGTTCCTCACCGGAAGCCAGGGGCTCTACGGGCCGGAGACGCTGGAGCAGGTCGCCGGCCAGTCCAAGGAGATCGCCACCGCGCTGGCCGACGGCCTCGGCGACGGGCTGCCGGTGGAGGTGGTCTGGCAGCCGGTGCTGACCGATTCCGAGGGCATCCACCGGATGATGCTGGCCGCCAACTCCGACCCCGACTGCGTCGGCGTCACGGCCTGGATGCACACCTTCTCCCCGGCCCGGATGTGGATCCACGGGCTGGACGCGCTGCGCAAGCCGCTGCTGCACCTGCACACCCAGGCCAACCGCGAGCTGCCCTGGTCCACGATCGACATGGACTTCATGAACCTGAACCAGGCCGCCCACGGCGACCGGGAGTTCGGGTACGTGCAGGCCCGCCTCGGCGTGGTGCGCAAGGTCGTGGCCGGGCACGTCAGCGACCCCGTCGTGGCCGCGCGCACGTCGGCGTGGGTGCGTGCAGCGCTGGGCTGGGCGGAGATCCGCTCGCTGCGCCTGGCCCGCTTCGGCGACACCATGCGCGACGTCGCGGTAACCGAGGGCGACCGCACCGAGGCCCAGTGGCGGTGGGGCGTCACGGTCAACGGCTACGCCGTCACCGACCTCGCCGACGCCGTGCACGCCTCCCTCGACTCCGAGGTCGACCGGCTCGTCGTCGAGTACGAGGACCTCTACGACGTGGTCCCCGAGCTGCGCAAGGGCGGCGACCGCCACGAGTCGCTGCGCTACTCCGCCCGCATCGAGCTGGGCCTGCGCGCGCTGCTGGGCGCCGCCGGTGCCCGCGCGTTCACCACGAACTTCGAGGACCTCGGCGCCCTGCGCCAGCTGCCCGGGATGGCCGTGCAGCGGCTCATGGCCGAGGGCTACGGCTTCGCGGGCGAGGGCGACTGGAAGACCTCCGCGCTGCTGCGCACACTGAAGGTGGCCGCCCAGGGCCTGCCCGGCGGCACGTCGTTCATGGAGGACTACACCTACCACCTGGGCCCGGGCACCCCGAAGGTGCTCGGCGCGCACATGCTGGAGGTCTGCCCGTCCATCGCCGCCGGCACCCCGAAGGTGGAGATCCACCCGCTGGGCATCGGCGGCCGCGAGGACCCGGTCCGGATGGTCTTCGACGCCGCCACCGGCCCCGGGTTCGTCGTCGGCATGTCCGACATGGGCGACCGCTTCCGCCTGGTCCTCAACGAGATCGACGTCGTCCCCGCCGACGAACCCCTGCCCCGCCTCCCCGTCGCCCGCGCGGTCTGGGAGCCCCGTCCCGACCTCCGGACCTCCTCCGAGGCCTGGATCATGGCCGGCGGCCCGCACCACACGGTGCTCTCCACGGCCCTGACCACCGAGGAGGTGGCGGACCTGGCGGAGCTGGCCGCGACCGAGCTGCTGGTGATCGACGCGGACACGACGCCGCGGCGGTTCACCCGGGAGCTGCGGTGGAACCAGGCCTACTACCGCCTCGCCGGGGCGCTCTGACCCGAACCCCACCCGTCGAGAACGAAGTTGTCGTGATCAACAGGGCGGTTCGATCACGACAACTTCGTTCTCGACGGCCGCGCCGGCGCACTGGAGCGCGCGTCAGCGCAGCGGCAGGGCGCTCCAGGACACCGGGGGCAGCTCGACCTTCAGGACCCCGTCGACGACCGCGGGCGTGATGCGCCGCGGCACCACCCGGTCCGGCGCAGCGGCGGTGTTCACCGCCGACGTGTCCTCGTCGGAGAGCAGCCAGGCCTCCTGGACGCCGACGTCGCCCACCGGCACCTCCAACGACACCGCCTCCGTGCGGTGCCGGTTCACCACGAACAGCGACGTCTCCCCCGCGTCGTGCGTCGCCACCGCGTCGACCACCGGGACCTCCCCGAACCGGCTCGTCCGCTGGGTCGGCGAGTCGACCCGGACCTGCAGCACCTCGCCCCGGGCCAGCCGCGAGGTCAGCGCGAACGGGTGGAAGATCGTCTGCCGCCAGGCCGGACCGCCGGGCTCGGAGCGGATGGGGGCGATCACGTTGACCAGCTGGGCCTGGCAGGCCACGTGCACGCGGTCGCTGTGGCGCAGCAGGGAGATCAGCAGGTTGCCGACCACCACGGCGTCGGTGACGGTGTAGGTGTCCTCGATCAGGCGGGGCGCGGTGCGCCACTCGGTGGGTGGGTCGGCGTGGAACCGCTGCTGGTACCAGACGTTCCACTCGTCGAACGAGACCCCGATCCGCTTGGGGTTCTTCAGCCGGGCGCCGACGGCGTCGGCGGTGGCGACCACGGAGTCGATGAAGCGGTCCATGTCGACCGCGGACGCCAGGAAGCTGTCGACGTCGCCGTCGAGGGGCTCGTAGTAGGCGTGGCAGGAGATGTGGTCGATCTGGTCGTAGGCCAGTTCGAGGACCGTGGACTCCCACAGCCCGAAGGTCGGCATACCGGAGTGGGAGCTGCCGCAGGCCACCAGCTCCAGGTCGGGCTCGGCCTGGCGCAGGGCGCGGGCGGTCTCGGCGGCGAGGCGGCCGTACTCGTGGGCGGTCTTGTGGCCGGTCTGCCACGGGCCGTCGAGCTCGTTGCCCAGGCAGATCAGCCGCACCCCGTGCGGCTCGGGCGAGCCGTGCTTGCGGCGCAGGTCGGACAGCTGGGTGCCGCCGGGGTGGTTCATGTACTCGTGGACGTCGAGGGCCTCGGTGACGCCGCGGGTGCCGAGGTTGACCGCGTACATGAGCTCGACGCCGGCGCGGTCGGCCCAGCGGGCGAACTCGTCGATGCCGACCTCGTTGGTCTCGATGCTGCGCCAGGCCAGGTCGCGGCGCACCGGGCGGTCGGCGCGCGGGCCGACGCCGTCCTCCCAGCGGTAGCCGGAGACGAAGTTCCCGCCCGGGTACCGGACGACGGTGGCACCCAGTTCGCGGGTCAGCGCCAGCACGTCGCCGCGGAAGCCGTCCTCGTCGGCGGTCGGGTGGTCGGGCTCGTAGATGCCGGTGTAGACGCAGCGGCCCATGTGCTCGACGAACGAGCCGAAGGTCCGGCGCCGCACGGGCGCGACCACGAAGTCGGGGCTGAAGGTGAGCGAGGCGGTGAGCACGGTCCTCCTGTTGTCCGGAGCGGTCGGTCGGGGTTACCTGAGGGCACCGGTGGCCACGCCGCCCCGCCAGAAGCGCTGCAGCAGCACGAACGCGACGACCAGCGGGACGATCGCCAGCAGCGATCCGGTGATGACCAGATGGAACACGACCTTGGTCCCGGCCGCCTGCTGCGAGAGGTTGAACCACGTCGTCAGGCCCACGGTGAGCGGGTAGAGGTCGGCGTCGCTGAGCATGACCAGCGGCTGGAAGTAGTTGTTCCAGGTGGCCACCAGGGTGAACAGCAGCACGGTGACCAGCGCCGGGCGCATCATCGGCAGCACGATCCGGAAGAAGATCCGCAGCTCGCCCGCGCGGTCGAGGCGGGCGGCATCGATGATCTCCTCGGGCACGCTCTCGGCGACGTAGACGCGGATCAGGAACGTGCCGAACGGGCTGAGCAGCGAGGGCAGGATCACCGCCCACATGGTGTTGATGATCCCCAGCGTGGACAGCAGCAGGTAGGTGGGCAGCACCAGGGCGGTCGCCGGGACCATGACCATGCCCAGCAGGGCGGTCTCGAACAGGCGCCGGCCGGGGAAGTCGAAGCGGGCCAGCCCGTAGCCGGCCAGCGCGGCCAGCAGCGTGGCGCCCACGGCGCTGACCCCGGAGTAGACGGCGGTGTTGAGCAGCCAGCGGCCGTAGGCGCCGCCGTCCTCGGTGAACAGCTGGGCGAGGTTGGCGAAGAGGCTGAACCCGTCGCCGAACCACAGCGCCGGGCTGGACAGCAGCTCGGGCTGGCTCTTGGTGGCCGCGACGACCACCCAGAGCAGCGGCACCAGGAAGTAGACGATGCCCAGCCCCATCAGCGCGTGCGCGAGGCGGGTGCGCGGTCGGCCGCCGGCCGGCCCGGCCGGGCGCGGCGACCGGTGCGGGCTCAGCCGGGGAGGCGTCCGCAGCGCCGTCACGCCCGCTCCCCCAGCCGGTTGCGCACGATCACGAACGCGTAGGCGGCGACGAAGACCACGAACCCGAGCGCGAACGAGATCGCCGCCGCGTAGTTGAACGAGGAGAACTGGAAGGCCTGGTTGTAGGCGTAGAGGTTGGGCGTGTACCCGGCCGAGATCTCCGGGGCGAAGCGGGCCATCACGTAGGGCTCGGTGAAGAACTGCATGGTGCCGATGGCGCTGAAGATCGCGGCCAGGGCGATCGCCTGGCGGATGGCGGGCACCTTGACCCGCAGCGCGATCTGCACCGGGGTGGCGCCGTCGATCAGCGCCGCCTCGTGCAGCTCGCGCGGCACACCCTGCAGCGCCGAGTACATGACGATCGTGTTGTAGCCGGTCCAGGACCAGGTGACGATGTTGCCCAGCGACACCAGCAGCAGCGAGCCGCTGAGCAGGTCGACCGGCTCCCCGCCGACCAGCGTCGGGAGCCCGGCCAGCGGGCCGAACGTGCGGCTGTAGAGGAACCCCCACATCAGCGCGCCGATCACCGCGGGGACGGCGTAGGGCATGAACGCGATCAGCCGGTAGGCCAGCGCGAAGCGGGTGCCGATGGCGTCCAGCGCGAGCGCCCCGGCCAGCGCCACCCCGAGCATCACCGGGATCTGCACGAGGCCGAACACCACGACCCGCACCAGCCCGTCGAGCATCTGCGGGTCGGTGAACGCGGTGACGTAGTTGTCCAGCCCGGTGAACCGCGAGCCCAGCGCCAGGCTGCGGCTGGACAGGCTCAGCCAGAACGCGTAGGCCAGCGGCACCACCAGGAAGACGAGCACGACCAGCCCGAAGGGCAGCACGAACAGCGCGCCGGCCAGCGGGTGCCGGGCGGAGTACGGCTTGCGCGGGGTCGGGGCCACGGCTATTCGATCACCGTGAAGCCCTGCGACCTGGCGTACTGCACCACGTTCGCCTGGGTCGCCTCCAGCACCGTGCCCCACGGCCGGGACCCGGCGATCGCCTCCGCGCTGCGGTCGTTGAGCTCGCTGAACACCAGGTCCTGGAACGGGGTGTACTCGAACTCGCCGAGGTTCTCCGACACCGGCACGAAGATCTCGTTGACCTGCTGGCCGCCGAAGAAGTCGTAGGCCTTCCCGGTGAACGACGGGTCGCCGGCGACGTCGTTGACCAGCGGGTAGAGGAACGCCTTGTTCAGGCCGATGTCCCAGGCCTGCTCGGAGCGGCCGAACAGCTCGCGGGCGACGATCGTCGCCTCCTCGGGGTGCTGGGACTGCGCGGTGACGGCGAAGGTCGACCCGCCCCAGTCGCCCTGGTCGTTCGCCCCGGGCGTCCACTGCGGCATCGGCGCCACCGCCCACTTGCCCAGCGTGGCGGTCAGCGAGCCGGCCAGGTAGCCGGGGGTCCAGCCGGCGGCGGCCCAGGTCCAGTACTTGCCGGAGTCGAGCGCGGCGGAGGCGTCGGCGGTGAAGAACGGGTCGACGGCCATCAGGTCGCGGCTGACCAGGTCGCCGTAGAAGTCGAAGACCTTGCGGCACTCCGGCGCGGTGAGCTGGACGCGGACCCGGTCGCGCGCCTCGGTGATCGAGTAGCCGTAGGGCTTGCAGCCCGCCTGCCACATCAGCCCGTTGATCCAGCCGCCGTCGCTGCCGAAGCTGGCGACGTAGGCGCCCGGGTCGACGGCCTTGATCCGCGCGGCCACGTCGGCGTACTCGGCCCAGGTCGTCGGCACCGGGATGGCGTGCTGGTCGAACAGGTCCTTGCGGTACATCAGGGCCATCGGCCCGCCGTCGACGGGGATGGCGTGCACGCGCTCGCCGTCGGTGACCTGGCTCCACGCCCAGGGCGCGTACAGGGCCTCGTCCTCCGCCGCGCCGTACGGCGCCATGTCGATCAGCGCGTCGAGGATGAGGAAGGTCGGGATCTCCTGGAACTCGACCATCGCGACGTCCGGGGCTCCGGTGCCGGCGGTGAACGCCGTCTTGAGCTTGGCGTACTGGTCGGGGCCGGTGCCGACGTTGGTCCAGTCGACCTGGATGTCGGGGTGGGAGGCGTTGAAGGCGTCGACGACCCCGGCGAACTCCGGGTACCAGGCCCAGACGCTGATGTGCACCTTGCCGTCGGGGGACGTGGCCGGCTCGCCGCCACCGCAGGCGGCGACGAGCAGCAGGCCGGCGGCGGCGAGCACGGCGCCGAGCCGTCGGCGTAGCGGCGCGCTCGTTCGGGTTGGGGCAGCGGGCATCGGCAGACCTCTCTGTCTCGCGCTTGCGTCGGCTCGGGTCGGGGGCTCGGTACCGCCGGGCCCGCTGTCGGATCCGTCCCATGTGCGCGCTCACACGGTGCTGCCCCGCGAGGATGAACCGAACTTTGCTGCGCTGCAAGACCGGCAGCGCTACGTGACCGAAACAGAGCCCGAACGGAGCAGGAGACACCGCCGAGGCGCGGACTTGCCCGATCCTGCGGCGCCGGTCACACTCTGCAGCGCTGCAAACCGGCATCCGCGCCGAGCCGAGCACCGAGACCGGTCACCGAGGGTGACGACTACTCGGCTCGCGTACCGTGCCGCCCGGACCCGCGGCGCACACCCGGCCGGACCGGAGGAGGACCATGCGCGACCCCACCCTGCGCGACGTCGCGCAGCTGGCCGGCGTCTCCCCGCGCACGGTGTCCAACGTGGTCAACGGCTACGCGCCGGTCACCGAGCGCACCCGCCGCAAGGTGGAGCAGGCACTCGCCCAGCTGGACTACCGGCCCAACCTGCTGGCCCGCAACCTGGCCCGCGGCCGGTCGGGGCAGATCGCCGTCGTGGTGCCCTACCTGGACACCCCGTACTTCTCCGAGCTGCTGCAGGGCATCATCCCGCGGGCGCGCGAGCGCGGGTACAACGTGCTGATCGACCAGACCGACGGCGACGCCGCGCACGAGCGGGAGCTGATCCGCCGGGCGGCGCGCGCGTTCCCGTTCGACGGGATGATCCTCAGCCCGCTGGGCCTCGACCAGGCCGCGCTCTCCGACCGCGACCCCGACCTGCCGCTGGTCATCCTGGGCGAACGCAGCTCGGACGGCACGTTCGACCACGTCGGCATCGACGACGTCAGCGCCTCCCGGGACGCCACCGCGCACCTGATCGGGCTGGGCAGGCGCCGGATCGCGGCGATCGGCGACCAGCCCTACGCCACCGGCGAGGCCGCCCAGCTGCGCACCCGCGGCTACCGGATCGCCCACGCCGACGCCGGCCTGGACGTGGACGAGTCGCTGATCGTGCGCCGCCCCCGGTTCAACCGGATCGACGGCGCCGACGCCATGCGCCAGCTGCTCGCCCGCCCCGATCCGCCCGACGCCGCGTTCTGCTACAGCGACCTGGTCGCCCTCGGCGCGCTGCGCGCCGCGCTGCAGGCGGGGCTGCGGGTGCCCGAGGACATCGCGCTGATCGGCTACGACGACATCGAGGAGGGCCGCTACTCGAACCCGACCATCAGCACGATCTCCCCGGACAAGGCGACCATCGCCGCCACCGCCGTCGACCGGCTGCTGCAGCGCATCGCCGCGCCCACCCCGCTGCCCGGGATCGAGGTGCCGGCCGGCCACCGGCTGATCGCCCGCGAGAGCACCCTGGGCCGGACCTCCGGCGGGTGAGCGGGGGTCAGCGCCGCTCGGCGGCGGCCAGAGCGAGCGGGCGCCGGCCGTGCACGCGCACGACCGGCGGGAGCTCGCGGTAGCACTGCTCCAGCAGCCCGACGGCCAGCCGGGTGTCGCGCTCCGCGCGGGCGTGCGCGTCCGCGGTCGGCTCGATCTCGGCGAGCACCGCGTGCACCTGGGCCACCACCATCTCGACGAAGGCCCGCGCCGCGGCCCCGGGCGCCCCCCGCCGGGCCAGCGCGGCGAAGACCCCGGCCAGCGCGGCCGGCACCGGGGCCAGCGGCAGGCGCTG
>NZ_JAHDTH010000101.1 GCF_018531445.1 Pseudonocardia lacus | reverse complement strand
GGCGGTGGCCGCCGCGGCGTACGTGGTCGCGACCACGACGCCGAACACCGTGGGCGAGGCCTCCCTCGCGCTGCTGGCCGGCTCCGGGATGGTGCTGTTCGCGGCGCTGGTGACGGCCGGTCCGGTCCTGGTCAGGGGGCTGGCCGCGACCGTGGGCCGGCTGGTGTCCGCGTTCGGGAAGGCGCCGGGACGGCTGGCGACGGCCAACGCCGCCCAGGTGCCGCGGCGGACGGCGGCCACCGTCTCGGTGCTGACGCTGGGCGTCGGCCTCACCGCGGGGCTGCTGGTCGCGCTGGCCGCCGCGCAGGCGCGCGCGGAGAGCGGGATCGACGGGCTGTTCCCCGGCGACGTCGCCATCGCCACCGACGACCCGGCCGGGCTGGCCGACCGGCTGCGCGATGACCCCGCGCTCGTGGTGGTCGACTCCGACGCGTCCGGGGTCTTCGTCGACCCGGCGCCGGGCGCTGACCAGGCGACGGTGCGGCGGGCTGTGGATGTCGCGGTGGACGGCCTGCCGGGCGTGGCGGTGCAGTTCGCCTCGGACGTGCGCGCGGAGCTGGAGACCGACCTGCTGGCGATGCGCGCCATCGGGCTGGCGCTCGTCGGGATGACGCTGCTGGTCGCGGTGGTCGGGGTGGCGGTCACGCTGATGCTCTCGGTGACCGAGCGCACCCGGGAGACGGGCCTGCTGCGCGCCGTCGGGCTCTCCCGATCCGGCGTGCGGGCGACGGTGGCCTGGGAGGCGGCGCTCACCGGGGCCGGGGCCGCGCTGCTGGGCGCGGCCATCGGCGCCGGCTACGGGGTGCTGGGCGTGCGGGTGCTCGACCTCGGCGACGGGCTGGTGCTCGGCGCGCTGCCGCAGCTGGCCGGCCTGGTCGTCGGGGTGGTGGTGCTGGCGGTGGTGGCCGCGGCCCTGCCGGCGGCGCGCGCGGGGCGCGTGCCGCCGATCCGGGCACTGCAGGCCTAGTACGAGCCTGGCCTGGTACGAGCCAGGCCTAGTACAAGCCGCCGTCCACCCGGACGATCGAGCCGTTGGTGAAGCTGGAGGCCGGGCTGGCCAGGTAGAGGGCGGCCGTGACGATCTCCTCCGGGCGGCCGGGGCGGCCGGCCGCGCTGCGGCTGCGCCGGCGGTCCTCCTCCGGCCAGGCGTCGGCGATGTCGGTCAGGAACGGGCCTGCCGAGATCGTGTTCACCCGGACCTTCGGAGCGAACTCCAGGGCGAAGACCGTGGTCAGGGCGTTCAGCGCGGCCTTGGCCCCGGCGTAGGGGCCGAACCGCGGCTTGGGGAACAGCGCGCCGGACGAGGAGATGTTGATGACCGAGCCGCCGTCGCCGTCGGCCATCCGCCGGCCGACGGCGGCGGTCAGCCGGAACGGGCCCTTGAAGTTGACGCCGATGACCTTGTCGAAGAGCTCCTCCGAGGTCTGCTCCGACGACGGCGCCAGCGGTGACATGCCGGCGTTGTTGACCAGGACGTCGACCTTGCCGAACTCGGCGTAGGCGGCCTCGACCAGCGCGTCCAGGTCGGCCCACCGCCCGACGTGGGTGGGCACCGCCAGCGCGCGGCGGCCCCGGTCGCGGACCTCCTTCGCGGTGGCCTCGCAGGCGTCGGCCTTGCGGCTGGCGATCACGACGTCGGCGCCGGCGTCGGCGAACGCGAGCACCATCTGCCGGCCGAGGCCGCGGCTGCCGCCGGTGACCAGGGCCACCTGGCCGGAGAGGTCGAACAGGTCGGCCATCGGACTCCCATCGCGTCGCCCCGACGGAGACCGGGCGCCGCCGTCGGCGCAAGTAGCATACTCATTTCCCGAGTCCGGACTGTAGGGTCGAGGCGTCGATCACCACCGCGAGCAGGGGGAACGCCGATGACCGCGAGCCCGGTCCGCACCGAGCTGCACGGGCACGTGCTGGTGGTCACCATCGACCGCTACCGCAGGCGCAACGCGGTCGACCGGGCCACCGCCGACGGCCTGGACGCGGCCTTCAACCGCCTCGACGACGACCCCGACCTGTGGTGCGGCGTCCTCACCGGCGCCGACGGCGTGTTCTCCGCCGGCAGCGACCTGACCGCGGGCGGCGACTACGTCACCGAGCGCGGCGGCGAGTACGGCCTGGTCCGCCGCGACCGCACCACCCCGCTGATCGCCGCGGTCGAGGGGCTCGCCCTCGGCGGAGGGCTGGAGCTGGCGCTGGCCTGCGACATGGTGGTGGCCGCCCGCGACGCCCGCTTCGGGCTGCCCGAGGTGACGATCGGGCTGGTGCCCACCTGCGGCGCGCTGTTCCGCGGCCCGCGCGCGCTGCCGCACAACGTCGCCCGCGAGCTCATCCTGACCGGCGACCCGATCAGCGCGCCGCGTGCCCACGAACTGGGGCTGGTCAACCGGCTCACCGAGCCGGGGGAGGCGCTGGCCGGCGCGCTCGCGCTGGCCGAGCGGGTGTGCCGCAACGCCCCCGTCGCCGTCCGCGAGTGCCTGGCCGCAACACAACGCGCCATCGGCCCCGACGACGAGGGCTGGGCCGCCACCGACCACGCCGCGGCCACCATCCGGGCCTCCGACGACGCCGCCGAGGGCGTGCGGGCGTTCCTGGAGAAGCGGCCCCCGGTGTGGACGGGCCGTTGATCCGGGTCCGACCTCAGGGCTGACCGGGCAGCAGCTCCACGAACAGGCTCTGTGCCTCGGCGCACAGCCGGTCGCCGTGGTGCAGCGTGCCGTGCAGCAGCCGCTTGCGGCCCTGCTCGGACTCGAACCACGCGGTCACCCGCAGCTCCTCCTCGATCGGCGTGATGCTGCGGTAGTCCACGTGCAGGAAGGCCGTGCGCGACGGGCGCCGGTCTCCGGTGTTGGCCAGCCGGCCCATCAGGTCGTCGAACAGCAGCGGGATCGCACCGCCGTGCACGGCGCCGTTGCCGCCGAGGTAGTACCTCCCGAAGGTGACCCGCCCGGTGGCCCGCTGGTCGTCGTGGTCGTCGACGACGAGCAGCGGGGTGAGGGTCTGGCCGCGGCCGGGCGCGTCCGGGACGTGCCCGGTGATCTGGCGCCGCTCGTCGACGGCGTGCTCGGCCAGCCGGGCGGACAGGTCGGCCACCGCCTTGGTCACCTCGGCCACGAGGTCGGCCGGTGGGGCCGCGGCCGTGACCCGGTCCTGCAGCACGCGCAGCTCGTCGATCATCCCCAGGAAGCCCTCCGGCACCTCGGGGTGGGGGAACCAGCCGTAGGCGCGCTGCTCGGTGAGGCCCTCGGCAGTGCCCCGGTACTGGTCGTCGGTCGTCGCCACCCGCGCTCCTGATCCGTGGTCCGTCCGCCGAGGGTATGTCGCCGGGGTGCGCGGACCGCCGTGGCGTGGGGACGGTCACCGTGGACCGGTTCGTGGAGACCTGACCGCGGCGGGACCGGCCCGCCGCGGCCGCCGCCGCCACTACTTCCCGGCGCTGCCGGGTGCGGCCATCCGCTTGTGCATGGCGGCCTTGAGCCGGTCGGGCAGCAGACCGGACAGCCTGCCCTGGGCCTTGCTGGTCGCCGACCCGGCGAACTCCTTGTCCGCGCCCTTGAGCAGCGCCTCGAAGCCCTGCTCGGCGACCTTGGCCGGGTCGTCCTTCGACGAGCTGCCGACGGTGGTGTCGTCCATGTCGGCGCGGTGGAAGAAGTTCGTCTCGGTCGGGCCCGGCATCAGCGAGGTGACGGTGACGTCGGCCTCCTCGTCGCGCAGCTCGGCCTGCACCGCCTCGGCGAACGACTGCAGGAACGACTTGGACGCGTTGTAGACCGCCTGGTACGTGCCCGGCATCGTGGACGCGATCGACGAGGTGATCAGCACGCGGCCCTGGCCGCGGGCGACCATGTCCCGCAGCACGTGCTTGGCCAGCCGCACGGTCGAGGAGACGTTCAGGTCGATCAGGGACTGCTCGTCGGCGATGTCGATGTCGAGGAACCGGCCGCCCTGCCCGACGCCGGCGTTGAGGGCCGCGGCGTCCAGGGTGCCGGCCGCGCGGCAGGCCGCGTGCAGCTCGTCGACACCGGCGGGGCGTCGCAGGTCGACCCGGACCGCCCGGACGGCCCCGCCGTGCGCGCGCAGCTCGGACTCGACCCGCTCGATTCCGGCGTCCTCCGCCGCGATGACCAGGTCGAAGCCGTTCTCGGCGAACACCCTGGCCAGCTCGCGGCCGATGCCGCTGGAGGCGCCGGTCACCAGGGCCAGCGGGGCCGGATCGGGGTCGGGGACGGGTCGTGGGGTCGGTGCGCTCTGCGTCATGTCGGCGGGGCTACCCGGCTGGGTCCGGCCGACACGCGGGGTTGAGCCGGGCCGCCCCGGGTAGCCGTGGCGGGATCGGCGACACGGCAACGGGAGGACCAGCGATGCGCGCAGTGACCTGGCACGGGAAGCGGGACGTCCGGGTGGACACCGTGCCCGACCCCCGGATCCAGGACCCGACCGACGTGATCGTGAAGATCACCTCGTCCGGGATCTGCGGCTCCGACCTGCACCTCTACGAGGTGCTGGGCCCGTTCCTGGACGAGGGCGACATCCTGGGCCACGAGCCGATGGGGGTGGTGGCCGAGGTCGGGCCGGAGGTCACCGAGGTGGCCGTGGGCGACCGGGTGGTCGTGCCGTTCAACGTCTCCTGCGGCACCTGCTTCATGTGCGGGCAGGGGCTGCAGTCGCAGTGCGAGACCACCCAGGTGCGCTCCCAGGGCACCGGGGCCTCGCTGTTCGGCTACACCAAGCTCTACGGGCAGGTGCCCGGCGGCCAGGCCGAGTACCTGCGGGTGCCGTTCGGCAACACGCTGCCGATCAAGGTCCCGGAGGGCCCTGCGGACGACCGGTTCGTCTACCTGTCCGACGTGCTGCCCACGGCCTGGCAGGCCGTCGCCTACGCCGACGTGCCCAAGGGCGGCAGCCTCACCGTGCTCGGCCTGGGCCCGATCGGCGCGATGGCCGCCCGGATCGCCCGCCACCAGGGGGTGGCGAAGGTCATCGGGGTCGACCTGGTGCCCGAGCGCCTGGAGCGGGCCCGCCGCGACGGCGTCGAGGTGATCGACCTGCGCCAGCACCGCAAGGACCTCACCGACGCGGTGCGGGCGCTGACCGACGGGCGGGGCAGCGACTCGGTGATCGACGCCGTCGGGATGGAGGCGCACGGCTCCCCGGCCGGCAAGGTCGCCCACCAGGCCGTCGGGCTGCTGCCGGACGCGCTGGCCGCGCCGTTCATGAAGGCCGCCGGGGTGGACCGGCTCGGCGCGCTGCACGCGGCCATCGACCTCGTCCGCCGCGGCGGCACGATCTCGCTGTCGGGCGTGTACGGCGGGATGGCCGACCCGATGCCGATGCTGACCCTGTTCGACAAGCAGGTCCAGCTGCGGATGGGCCAGGCGAACGTGTGGCGCTGGGTGCCGGAGATCCTGCCGCTGCTGGTCGACGGCGACCCGCTGGGCGTCGACGACTTCGCCACCCACCGGGTGTCGCTGGAGGAGGCCCCGAAGGCCTACGAGACCTTCCAGCAGAAGCAGGACGGGATGATCAAGACGCTGCTGCGCCCGTGAGCACCCTGACCGGCTCGACCTCGTCGGCGCTCCGCTGCCGCGGCACCGGGACGACGACGGGGTCGGGCCGGCGGGCGGCGCGGCGGGCGCGCAGCTTCGGCACCGCGCCGAGCGCCAGCCCGGCCAGGGTGCCCAGGCTCAGCCCGAACGCCAGCCCGTAGAGCGGGTTCTCGGCGAAGGTCGCTCCGCCCGCGTAGCCGAGCACCGCCGACCAGGCGGCCGACAGCGGCGTGCCCAGGGCGGTGAAGGCCAGGAAGCGCCCGGTCGGGTAGGTCATCGCACCGGCCACGAGGGTGGCCACGGTCCGCCCGCCGGGCAGGAAGCGCGCGGTGAGCACCACGGTGCCGCCGCGGCGGGCCAGGAGCGCGGCGACGCGGTCGTAGGCCGCGGCGCGGCCGCCGCGCAGGCGCCCGCGCACCGACGGGCCGAGCACCCGGCCGATCCCGTAGCCGGCCACCTCGCCGATGAACGAGCCCAGCGCCGCCGCGCCGATCACGACCAGCAGGTCCTGCTGGCCGGCCGCGGCGGCCACGCCGGCCCCGATGATGAGCGCCTCGCTGGGCACCACCGGGAGCAGCGCGTCGACCACGGCCATGGCGACGATCACCCCGAGCAGCCACGGGGAGGCCAGCGCGATGTGGGTGACGTACTCCAGGTACTCCTGCACGTACTCCAGAGTCCGCTTCGACCCCGCTCGGGACATCAGTAGAAGGTCGGAGATGACCCTGACTTCCGGATGAGTTCCCCTCCGGGTCACCCCCAGGACACGCGGACGGGGCCCACCGGCCGGCGGGGCCCCGTCCGGGTCCGATCAGCGTCCCAGGCGCTGGGCGAGCATCTGCTTGCCCTGCTCGCCGCCCTTGCGGCTCTCGCCCTGGGCGCGGCGGAAGAACTCCGCCAGCTCGTTGTCGCCGTGGCGTTCGGCGTCCTGCGCGTACTGCTCCATGCGCAGCGCGTTGCTCAGGCACTGCTCGGTGAACCAGATCAGGTTGTAGTCCTTGTCCGCGGTGCCGGTGACCTGGCCGGACTCGGTCGCGCTCGGCATCGAACGTCCCCTCTGTCGTCGGTGATGGACGTCACACGAGATACCCCGCCGAGCGCGGCGTAGTCATCGACGAGCGGTTGCGGGCGTTTCGACCCGGGATGGACCAGCGGGGTTGGGGTAGAACACCCACATGGCGGTCACCGCGACGAACGCACCGGACACCACCACCCGATCCGACCTGGAGCTGTTGGACGCCTGGTGGCGCGCGGCGAACTACCTCTCGGTCGGGCAGATCTACCTGATGGACAACCCGCTGCTGCGCGAGCCGCTGGCGCCCGAGCACGTCAAGCCGCGGCTGCTGGGGCACTGGGGCACCACCCCCGGGTTGACCTTCCTGTGGGCCCACCTCAACCGCGTCATCGCCCGCGACGACCTCTCCGCGCTCTACATCACCGGCCCGGGGCACGGCGGGCCCGGCGTCGTGGCCACCGCCTGGCTGGAGGGCACCTACTCCGAGCGCTACGCGCACGTCCCGCGCGACGCCGAGGGCATGAAGGAGCTGTTCCGCCAGTTCTCCTTCCCCGGCGGCATCCCCAGCCACGCCGCGCCGGAGACGCCCGGCTCGATCCACGAGGGCGGCGAGCTGGGCTACTCGCTCATGCACGCAGCGGGCGCGGCGTTCGACAACCCCGACCTGCTGGTGGCCTGCGTCATCGGCGACGGGGAGGCCGAGACCGGCCCGCTGGCCACCAGCTGGCAGCAGAACAAGTTCCTGCACCCCGTGCACGACGGCACCGTGCTGCCGATCCTGCACCTGAACGGCTACAAGATCGCCAACTCGACGGTGCTGGCCCGCGTCCCGGACGACGAGCTGTCGGACCTGCTGCGCGGCCACGGCTACCGGCCCTACGTGCTGGAGGGCGGGTTCGACGGCGAGGACCCGATGGCCGTGCACGCCCGGATGGCCGAGGTCATGGACGAGATCGTCGCCGAGATCGCCCGCATCCGGGCCCGCGCGGCCGAGCAGCTGGCGGCCGGCGAGGAGGTCGAGCGCCCGCACTGGCCGGCGCTGGTGCTGCGCACCCCGAAGGGCTGGACGGGGCCGAGGGAGGTCGACGGCAACCCGGTCGAGGACAACTACCGCTCCCACCAGGTCCCGCTGTCCGAGACGCGCACCAACGAGGCCCACCGCACGCAGCTGGAGGAGTGGCTGCGCTCCTACCGGCCGGATGAGCTGTTCGACGACGACGGCGGCCCCCGCCCCGAGCTGCTCGCCCTCGCCCCGAGGGGGGAGCGGCGGATGAGCGCCACGCCGCACGCGAACGGCGGTGAGCTGCTGCGCGACCTGCGCCTGCCGGACTTCACCCGGCACGCCGTCGACGTGCCGGAGCCGGGGTCGGGGCCGGTCAGCGCGACCGGCACGCTCGGCGCCTGGCTGGCCGACGTCGTGCGCGCCAACCCGGACAACTTCCGGATCATGGGCCCGGACGAGACGGCCTCCAACCGGCTGCAGGCCGTCTTCGAGGCCACCGACCGGCAGTTCATCGGCCGCATCCGCCCCGGCGACGACCACGTCTCCCGCGCGGGCCGCGTCCTGGAGGTGCTGTCGGAGCACCTGTGCCAGGGCTGGCTGGAGGGCTACCTGCTGACCGGCCGCCACGGTCTGTTCAACTGCTACGAGGCGTTCATCCACATCGTCGACTCGATGTTCAACCAGCACGCCAAGTGGTTGACCGCCACCCGGCACATCCCGTGGCGGCGCCCGATCGCCTCGCTGAACTACCTGCTGACCAGCCACGTCTGGCGCCAGGACCACAACGGCTTCTCCCACCAGGACCCGGGCTTCATCGACCACGTGGTCAACAAGCGGGCCGAGATCGTGCGCGTGTACCTGCCGCCGGACGCGAACACGCTGCTGTCCACGATGGACCACTGCCTGCGCACCCGGAACTACGTCAACGTCGTGGTGGCCGGCAAGAACCCCGGCCCGCAGTGGCTGACGATGGACGAGGCCATCGCGCACTGCACGCGGGGCATCGGCATCTGGGACTGGGCCTCCAGCGACCAGGGCGCCGAGCCGGACGTGGTGCTGGGCTGCGCGGGCGACGTGCCGACGCTGGAGGCGGTGGCCGCGGTGTCGCTGCTGCGCCGGCACCTGCCCGAGCTGAAGGTGCGCCTGGTCAACGTCGTCGACCTCATGCGCCTGCAGGACGAGCGCGAGCACCCGCACGGGCTGTCGGACCGCGAGTTCGACGGCCTGTTCACCGCCGACAAGCCGATCGTCTTCGCCTACCACGGCTACCCGCAGCTGATCCACCGGCTGACCTACCGGCGCACCAACCACCGCAACATCCACGTGCGCGGCTACAAGGAGGAGGGCACCACCACCACGCCCTTCGACATGGTGATGCTCAACGACCTCGACCGGTTCCACCTGGTCATGGACGTGATCGACCGGGTCCCGGGGCTGGCGGTGCAGCACGCCGGGCTGCGCCAGCACATGGTCGACGAGCGGCTGCGCTGCCGGCGCCACACCCGCGAGCACGGCGAGGACGCCCCGGACGTGGCCGACTGGGTGTGGCCGGGATGAGGGTGCTCGTCGTCAACGCGGGCTCCTCCACGGTGAAGCTCGCGCTGCTCGACGGGGACGAGCTGGTCAAGCAGAACTCGGTCGACCCGGGCGACGCCCGCGACGCGCTGGCCGACCTCGTCTCCGACCCGCCCGACGCGGTGGGGCACCGGATCGTGCACGGCGGGAGCCGGTTCACCGGGCCGACGGTGGTCGACGACGAGGTCGTCGACGAGCTCGACGCGCTGCGGGCCCTGGCGCCGCTGCACCAGGGCCCGGCCCTGGACGCGCTGCGCCAGGCCCGCGACGCGCTGCCCGGGGTGCCCCAGGTGGCCTGCTTCGACACCGCGTTCCACCGCACGATCCCGGCCGCGGCCAGCACCTACGCGATCCCGGCCCGGTGGCGCGACGAGTTCGGCGTGCACCGCTACGGCTTCCACGGGCTGGCCCACGGGTGGGCGTCGCGCCGCGCGGGCGAGCTGGTCGGTCGGCCGGTGGGGGAGCTGCGGACGGTCGTGGCGCACCTGGGCTCGGGCGCCTCGCTGTGCGCCGTCGACCGCGGCCGCTCGGTCGACACCACGATGGGCCACACCCCGGCCGCCGGGCTGGTCATGGGCTCGCGCGGCGGCGACCTCGACCCGGCCGTGCCCACCTACCTGCTGGGCCGCGGGCTGACGCCCGGCGAGGTGGACGAGGGGCTCAACCGGGCCGGCGGGCTCAAGGCGCTGGCCGGGACGTCGGACATGCGCGAGGTCGTCGCCCGCGCCGACGCCGGCGACCCCGACGCCACCCTGGCCCTGGACGTGTGGGCGCACCGCGCCCGCGCGCTCGTCGCCGCCATGGTGGCCGCGCTGGGCGGACTGGACGTGCTGGCGTTCAGCGGCGGGGTGGGGGAGCACCAGCCGGGGCTGCGCGCCCGCCTGGTCGACGGGCTCGGCTTCCTGGGGGTCGCGCTCGACCCCGCCCGCAACGCGGCGGCCGACGGCGACGCCGTCATCGGGGCCGACGGCGCCGCGGCTGCGACCGTCGTGGTGCACGCCCGGGAGGACCTGGTCATCGCCGGGGAGGTGCGTCAGCTGCTGGGCTGATCCGTCGCCTCGGCGGCCGGGGAGGGCTGCGACAGCGCCGCCCACCCGGTGACCAGCAGCCCCAGCCCGCCACCGAAGGCCACGACCGTCGTGATGCGGTCGAGGTCGAACGACCAGCCGAAGGCCAGCACCGCCCGGTGGAAGCCGGTGGTGTCGAACGCGGTGAGCAGCGCCGCCAGCGCGCCGGCGGCCGCGCAGCACGCCGGTCCCAGCCCGTTCCGCGCCGCGACCAGCCCGGCCCCGACCAGTCCGAGCACCCAGCACGCGACGCCGATCCCGGCCGCGCCGAGCACCGCGCCCACCGACACCGGGACGTCCAGCACCAGCGCCGCTCCCAGCACGTGCACGGCGTGCGCGGCGACCACGACCACCGCCACCGCGGCCACGCCCAGCTCCGCGGCGCGGGCGCCGGGCTCGTCATCGCGGCGCCGCAGGGCCGCCGTGCCGCCGAGGCAGAACGTGCCCAGCGCGGCGGCCGCCGTCAGGGCCCACCACGGCGCCGGCGCCGGAGGCGGCGGCCACACCCGGTCGCCGCGCACCAGTACCCGCTCCCCGCCCACGAGCAGCGGGACCTCCCAGGCGGTGGCCGCCCCGGCCGCGGGCTCGGCCAGCCGGGGATCGGTCCAGGCCGCCGAGGAGCCGGGCGGCACAACGGGCTCCTGCCCGCGTTCCCGGCCCTCGGGCGGGAGCACCTCCACGGTGCGGTCCGTGGCGTTGTCCAGGCGCAGCCGCGGACCGCCGTCGACCACGGTGACGGCGATCCCCCCGACCGCCGGGTCGAGACCGGCCAGCACGGGCAGGCTGTCGGCCGGCGCGGCCTCGACGTCGCCGTGCGCGATCGCCGGGCCCGCGCCGACCAGCAGGAGCAGTCCGACCAGGCCCAGCAGCAGCCGGGCCCGGCTCAGCGGACGGCGGCCGGGCGGGCGGCCCGGTCGACCAGCGCGGCGAACACCAGCGCCAGCGTCGTCCACAGCACGAGGTGCCCGCCGAGGGAGGCGATCCGGAAGTCGTAGAGCACGGTGGCCGGGAAGTCGTCGGGGGTCTCGGCGATCGGCGGCAGCAGGTACGCGACCAGCGCGACCAGCACCACGTATCCGCCGGCGGCGGCGAGCACCGCGTTCCACCAGCCGAGTGTGACCGACAGCCTGCGGGCGAGCGCGGCCGCACCGGCCGCGAGGCCGACCGACACCGCCACCAGGATCACGAACAGCCCCGTGCGCAGGCCGATCGTGTCGTCGAGGCTGGAGGCCGGCGGGTTGGCCGGGTACTTCAGGAACGGCACCAGCACCGCGGAGACGAAGCCGACCGCGGCCACGACGACGACCGTGGCCCGCGCGCTCAGCGCGCCGATGCGGCCCTGCGCCGCGGCGTGGACCAGGGCGAGGATGCCGCCCACCGCGACGCCGTAGATCACGAAGCCGACGGCGAGGCCCAGGGTGCTCTGCACCCCGCGGCTGACCAGCTCCTCGCCGCCCGCTTCGCCGGCCGCGGCGGCCAGCGCGTCCTCGTAGGCGATGCCGCCGTCGAGGGCGGGCTCACCGACCAGGTTGGCGAACAGGGCCGCCAGCAGCCCGGCGAGCAGGCCCGCGAGCATCCCGCGGACCAGCAGCGTGCGCACCACGTCCGGACCGCCGCTCAGTGGCAGGGGAAGCCGAGCAGGTGCCGGCCGTCGTGCACGAACTCGTGCAGCATCTGGCCGGAGAAGACCGAGGTGGCGCCCTGGTCCATGCCGACCAGGTAGAGCAGCGCCAGCAGCACGATCCCGGCGAAGAGCGCCCACGGGGCGATCTCGCGCAGCGGGATCGGGGCCGGGACCGCGACGGGTCGGGGTTCGGCGGCGGCCTGGGACATCGGCTACTCCACTCCTGCGACGCACATCTGAAGAGATGTTCAGATGTGGAGTCTTGGCGGGCGGGGGGCGGGTGTCAAGGCGGGCGACTTCGGCTCCCTCGGGGTCGAGCACGCTCGCAGTGATCTCCGGCACCGGCCGCTGCCGGCGGGAATGGCCCGGACGTGCGGCGCGTCCCAGACCGGGACCCGCGGGGACCGATTAACCGGCGGCGCGCTGTCGGTCCTACCTCGTAGCGTGACCCCGAACCCCGAACGCAGAGGAAAGACCGTGACGACGACGCACCCCCAACCCGGCCGGGCGACGGCGCCCCCCGCCGCGATGAGCGCCCGCGACCGCACCGTGATCGGGGTGCTGCTCGTCTCCGCCTTCGTCGCGATCCTCAACGAGACGACGATGACCGTCGCGCTGCCCGTGCTGCTGCAGGAGCTGCAGATCCAGGCCAGCGTCGGGCAGTGGCTCACCGCCGGGTTCCTGCTGACGATGTCGGTGGTGATCCCGATCACCGGGTTCCTCATCCAGCGCGTCGGCACCCGGGTCCTCTACGCCACCGCGATGACGCTGTTCAGCGCCGGCACGCTGGTCGCCGCGCTCGCCCCCGGCTTCGCGGTCCTGCTGGTCGCCCGCGTCATCCAGGCCGGCGGCACGGCGATCATGATGCCGCTGCTGATGACGACGGTGATGACGCTCGTGCCGCCGAACCGGCGGGGTGCGCTGATGGGCAACATCTCCATCGTCATCTCCGTCGCCCCGGCCATCGGCCCCACCGTGTCCGGTCTGGTCCTGCAGACCTTCGGCTGGCGGGCGATCTTCTGGCTGGTGCTGGCGGTCGCCGTCGTCGCGCTCTCGCTCGGGCTGCGCAAGATGACCGACATCGGCGAGCGCACCGACACCCCGGTCGACGTGGTGTCCGTGGTGCTGTCGGTGATCGGCTTCGGTGGGCTGGTCTACGGGCTCAGCTCGATCGGCGAGTCGAGCCACGGCGGCGAGACCCCGGTCGCGGTGTGGCTGGCGTTCGGCCTCGGCGTCGTCGGCCTGGCGCTGTTCGTGGCCCGTCAGCTCCGCCTGCAGCGCACCGACCGCGCCCTGCTCGACCTGCGCACCTTCCGCTCCCGCACGTTCACCACGGCCTCGGTGCTGATGATGGTGATGATGGCCACGCTCATCGGCACCATCGTGCTGCTGCCGATCTACATGCAGGGCGTGCTCGGGCTCGACCCGCTGACCACCGGCCTGCTCCTGCTGCCGGGCGGGCTGCTGATGGGCCTGATGGGCCCGGTGGTCGGGCGGCTCTACGACCGGTTCGGACCGCGCACCCTGCTGATCCCGGGCACGGTGCTGACCAGCCTGTCGCTGTGGTCGGCGACGCTGTTCTCCGCCGACAGCGCGCCGTGGCAGGTCGTGGCGTTCCACGTCACGCTCAGCGCGGGGCTGGCGCTCATCTTCACGCCGCTGTTCACCGCCGGGCTGGGTTCGGTCGAGCCGCGCTTCTACTCCTACGGCAGCGCGATCTTCGGCACCACCCAGCAGCTCGCCGGCGCCGCCGGCGTGGCCGCGCTGATCAGCGTGATGAGCGTGCGCGCCGCCGGGCTGGCCGCCGAGGGGGCCCCGCGGATCGAGCAGACCGCGGGCGGCGTGCACGCGGCCTTCCTGGTCGCGGCCGCGCTGTCGCTGGTGGCGATCGTCGGCGCGTTCCTGATCCGGGCCCCGGAGGTCGAGGACGGCCCGCACGGCCTCCCGCCGGCCGAGGCGGAGGAGCCGGTGGCACCGGCGACGGGCGCCGCGGCGGCGGTGCCGGCGAAGGCCGGTGAGCCGCGGGACGGTGACGTCCCCGCCGGCTGATCCCGGCCTTCCGGGAGACGAACGACATGGACATCGTCGACGCCGGAGCGGCGAAACTGATCTCCGAGAGGTGACCGCGACGGTGCGGGCACCGCGGGCTCGGAGGTGGCGATGGAGCTGAACGGGACGGTCGCGGTGGTCACCGGCGGTGGCACGGGCATCGGCGCGGCGTGCGCGGAGGCGTTCGCCCGCGCCGGCGCGTCGGCGGTGCTCGTCGGCTACAGCCGGTCGGTCGACGAGGCGGAGCAGACCGCGCAGCGACTGCGCGAGATGGGGGCGCGGGGATCGGCCGCGGTCCTCATGGACGTGCGCGACGAGGCCGCCGTGCGCGCCGTCGCCGCGGCGGCGGTGGAAGAGCACGGCCGGGTCGACGTGCTGGTCAACAACGCCGGGACGACCGACGCCACCCCCTGGGGCGACCTGGAGGACATCACCGACGCCGCCTGGGACGAGGTGCTCGACGTCAACCTGCGCGGGGCGTTCCGGTGCACCCGGGCGCTGGCCCCGGCGCTGCGCGAGGCCGGCGGCGCGGTGGTCAACATCTCCTCGATCGCCGGGTACCGGGCGGCGGGCTCGTCGATCGTCTACGGGGTGAGCAAGGCGGCGCTGCTGCAACTCACCCGGTCGCTGGCCCGGGTGCTGGCCCCGGACGTGCGGGTGTACTCGGTCTCGCCGGGCGCGGTGGCCACCCGGTGGCTGACCCGGGTCTTCGACGAGAAGGCCGTCGAGCGGGCCAGCGCCGACACGCGCCAGACGCCGCTCGGGCGCCTGGCGCAGCCCGAGCACGTGGCGCAGGCCGTCGTCGGCCTGCTCGGGATGGACCTGGTCACCGGGCAGGACGTCGTCGTCGACGCCGGCCGGTTGACCCTGTACTGACCGCGCGCGGGCCCGCGTGATCGGCGCGGGCCCGCGCGGCCGTCACTCCGCGATGCGGTCCAGCGCCGGCGCGAGCTGGTCGAGCAGCCAGGGCACGGCCACCACGTTGGGTGCCTGCAGCGCGATCGCGGTGTCGAGGGTGACCGGCTCGTAGCGGCCCTCTGTGACGATCGGCAGCCGGCTGACCACCGGGTTCTGCTCGAACGCCGCGCGGTCGCCGGACCCGGCGAAGGTCATGAACAGCACGTCGGCCTCGTCGAGGCGCCCGGCCTCCTCGTAGGAGAGCCCGACGGTGCCGGGGGCCAGTTGGGCGGTGGCCGGCGCGTCGGCGAAGGACGGCGGCACGGTGAGCCCGAGGCTGTTCATGAACACCGTCGACAGGTTGTCCTTGCCGACGACCATCGGCAGCACGTCGCCGCGGGCCTGCCCGTACAGGTAGGTGCTGGTGGCCAGGTGCGGTCGCGCCGCGGCGAACTCGCGCACGGCCGCGTCGGCCTCCTCGACGACCTGCTGGGCGCCGGGCTCGTCGCCCAGGGCGCGCCCGATCAGCACGGCGTCGTCCTGGATGCTCGACCCGTACAGCTCCCGCTCGAACGTCACGACCGGGGCGATGGCGCTGAGCCGGGTGTAGAGGTCGGGGGCCATCTCCGGCAGGGACACCCCGAGGATCAGATCGGGGTCCAGGGCGGCGACCTTCTCGAGGTTGACGCCCGCGCCCAGCGAGACCTCCTCCAGGGTGAGCAGGGCCGGGTCGACGCGGCCCTCGAGGTAGGGCGGCGCCGGGGTCTCCGGGATGTAGTTGGGGGCGGCGGCCACGATCGGGGCGCCGAGCGCGGTGGCCATCGCGAGGTCGGTCAGGCCGAGGGCGACCACCCGCTGCGGCGCGGCCGGGATCGTCACCTCGCCGTAGGCGTGGGAGATGGTGACCGGGAAGGCGGTGTCCGTAGCGGCGGGCTCCGCACCCGGCGGCGCCGCCGGGGCGGCGGTGCCGCAGGCGCCGAGGAGGAGCGCCGCCGCGGCGGCGAGCAGGGTTCCGCCGGCCCGGCGGCCGACCAACGCGCGAGATGACATGAGGTGAGCCTAACCTGACCTCGCTGGGTAGTTGATCGATCGCGCGACTACGCCAGCAGCGGGCGCAGGTGCTCCCAGGCCCACTGGCCCAGCGTCGTCGGGGTCGTGGTGCGCGGCTCGCGGGGCTGCTCGGGGACGAAGTCGTCGCGGGTGCCGGCGGTCATCCCGACGATCCCCTCGACCGCGGCCTCGGGCAGGCCCGCACCCCGCAGCTGGCCGCGGACGTCGTCGTCGGTGACCGGCAGCGCCGCGATCCGCCGCCCGGTGACCTCGCTGAGGACCTCGGCGACCTGCGCGTGGGTGAGGTCCTCCGGGCCGTGCACGGCCTGCGCCTCGCGACCGCTCCACCCGGCCGCGAGCAGCCGCGCGGCCACCACCTCGCCGACGTCGCGCGGGTCGACCCACGCCATGGGCGCGTCGACGGGCCGGGCCGTGGGCAGCACGCCCTCGCGCAGCGCGTCGAGGCTCATCAGCAGGTTGCTGAAGAAGTAGCCGCAGCGCAGGTGGACGACCGCGGCGCCGGTGGCGTCGAGGGACTCCTCGATGCGGGCGAGCCCGTCGATGTGCCCGACGCCCGCGCGCCGCTCGGCACCGACGCTGCTCAGGAACACCACGTGGCCGATCTCGTTGGCGCGCACGGCCCCGGCGGCGATCCGGCCGAGCTCGGCCGACCCGCCGATCGGGTCGTCGTCGACGTGCGGGGTGGTGTCGAGCCAGAACAGGGCGTGCGCGCCCTTCGTGGCCTCCCGCACGTAGTCGGCGTCGCGCTGGTCGCCCGCGCGCACGTCGACGAGCGGGCGGATCAGCGGGTCGAGCTTGTCGGGGTCGCGCAGCAGCAGGGTCGGTCGCACGCCCGCCTGGACCAGCAGGCGCACGACCCGGCTGCCGACCTGTCCGGTCGGTGCGGTGACGGCGATGCTCATGGCCGCCACGGTAGGCGGCGGGCCCGACGATCCGGGCGAACCGGCTGGTCAGCCGGCCAGCGGGCGCAGCCCGTCCAGCAGCGGGGTGGTCGGGCGGCCGGCCAGCCGGGACAGCTCGCCGGTCCGGATCGCCAGCGCGCCCTCGCGGATCGCGCCGTCCATCGCGACCAGGAACCCGACCAGCTGCGGGTCGACGCCGTTCTCGACCAGGATCCGCCGGTGGTCCTCCGGCGAGACCGACCGGTGCACGACCTCGCGCCCGAGCAGGGTGGAGAAGGCGGCGGCGAGGTCGTCGAAGCTCCAGGCCTCGTCGCCGGAGAGCTCGTAGGCCCGGCCCTCGTGGCCGTCGCCGATGAGCACGGCCGCCGCGGCCGCGGCGAAGTCGGCCCGCGCGGCGCTGGCGACGCGCCCGTCGCCGACGCTGGTCAGCAGCACGCCCGAGGCGCGGACCTGGTCGAGGGTGCGCCCGTAGTTCTCGGTGTACCAGCCGTTGCGCAGGAACGTGAACGGCAGCCCGCTCTCCCGCACGATCTCCTCGGTGCGGACGTGGTCGGGCGCGATCGGCAGCGGCGTGCCGTCGGCGCCCAGCACGCTCGTGTAGACCAGCCGCCCGACGCCGGCCGCGAGCGCGGCGTCGACGGCGTTGCGGTGCTGGCCCACCCGGTCGGTGAGGTCGCCGCTGGAGATCAGCAACACCGTGTCGCCCGCGGCGAAAGCCTTCGCGAGGGTGTCGGGGTCGGTGTAGTCGACGGCGGCCACGGCCACCCCGCGCCCGGCCAGGTCGGCGAGCTTGTCGGGGCTGCGCCCGGCGGCCACGAGCTGGTCGGCGGGCACACCGCGGTCGAGCAGCTCGGCGAGCACCAGCCGGCCGAGCTGGCCGGAGGCGGCGGTCACGACGATCGACATGGGTCCTCCCGGGGAGCGAGAAATACTTCTGTGTTCAAGTATCCCGGGTCGCGGGGCGGTCGCAACTCGCCTTCCGCCCCCCGAGAGGTTAGGACTCGGGGGTGGACCGAACCGAGGACCCGACGCACGCCGACATCCGCGCGGCCGTGCGCGAGCTGTGCCGGCGCTTCCCCGACGAGTACTGGAGCCGCCACGACGAGGACCGCGAGTTCCCGTGGGAGTTCTACGACGCGGTCCGCGACGGCGGGTGGCTCGGGCTCACCATCCCCGAGGAGTACGGCGGCGGCGGGCTCGGCGTCACCGAGGCGGCGCTCGTCGAGCGCGAGATCGCCGCCTCCGGGGCCGGGATGAACGGCTGCAGCGCCGTGCACCTGGGCGTCTTCGGCTTCCAGCCGATCATCGAGCACGGCTCCGAGCAGCTGAAGCGGCGGTTCCTGCCCGCGGCGGCCAGCGGCGAGCTGCACGTGTCGTTCGCGGTGACCGAGCCCGACGCCGGCACCGACACCACCAACATCTCCACGTTCGCCCGCAAGGTGCCCGGCGGCTACCGGGTCAGCGGCAAGAAGGTGTGGATCACCAAGGCGCAGGAGTCGCAGCGGATGCTGCTGCTGTGCCGGACCAGCCCGCGCGACCCGGACGGCCCGCGCACGGCCGGGATGACCCTGCTGTTCGCCCCGATCGACCGCGACGCCGTCGACGTGCGCCCGATCCCGAAGATGGGGCGCAACGCCGTGGACACCAACGAGCTGTTCATCGACGACCTGTTCGTGCCCGACTCCGACCTCGTCGGGGAGGAGGGCCGCGGCTTCCGCACCATCCTGGGCGGGCTCAACGCCGAGCGCGTCATCATCGGCAACTGCGCGCTGGGCATCGGCGAGGCCGCGCTGCGCCGCGGGGTCGAGTACGCCAAGCAGCGCGAGGTGTTCGGGCGCCCGATCGGGAAGAACCAGGGCATCTCGTTCCCGCTCGCCGAAGCGCGCATCCGCCTCGACGCCGCCGAGCAGGTCGCGAACCGGGCGGCCTGGCTCGTCGACCGCGGGCTGCCCTGTGGGCGCGAGGCCAACGCCGCCAAGTACCTCTGCGCCGAGGCCGGCTTCTTCGCCGCCGACACCGCGCTGCAGGTGCACGGCGGGTTCGGCTACGGCCGGGAGTTCCACGTGGAGCGGTACTTCCGGGAGGCCCGGCTGCTGCGGATCGCGCCGATCAGCCAGGAGATGGTGCTCAACTACACCGCCGAGCACGTGCTCGGGTTGCCGCGCAGCTACTGACTAGCCTGCGCGCGGTGGAAGGTCCCTACCGCCGTCGCTCCGCCCGGGTCCTGCTGATCGACGCGGCCGACCGCGTCCTGCTGCTGCACGCGCACGACCACGACCTCTCCTTCTGGATGACGCCCGGCGGCGGCGTCCACGACGGCGAGCCGCTGCCCACGGCTGCCGCCCGCGAGCTGCGCGAGGAGGTCGGGTTGGCCGTGGCGGCCGCCGACCTCGGTGCGCCGGTCGCCTTCAGCGGCGGCTACGTGGAGCTCGACTGGGCCGAGGGCGTCTGCCGCGACGACTTCTTCGCCCACCGCGTCGAGGCGCACGAGGTCGACACGGCCGGCATGGAGGACCTGGAGCGCAGCGTCGTCGACGGCCACCGCTGGTGGAGCGTCGACGAGCTCGCCGCCACCGACGAGACCGTCTACCCGCTCGGCCTGGCCGGGCTGCTGGCCGACCTGGTGGACGGGCGCGTCCCCGCCGAGCCCGTCGAGCTGCCCTGGCACCACTGACCGCTCGGTCGTGGGGCGGGCGGTGCCGGTCGGCGCTGTGATCCCGCTCGATCCGCCGCCCGGACCCGCGTCATCGCGGCCGAACCGGCATAGGCTCGCGCGGTGATCTTCAGCGTCTGGCTCTCCGCCGCCAAGCCGTGGGACGAGGTGCTCGACCTCGGTCGGCACGCCGAAGCGACCGGGTGGGACGGCCTGTGGGTGGCCGACCACTTCATGCGCAACGGCGACGGCCCCAACGACGACCCGATGCACGAGGCCTTCGCCCTGCTGGCCGGGCTCGCCGCGGCCGTGCCCCGGGTGCGGCTGGGCCCGCTCGTGGCCGGCAACACCTACCGCCACCCCGCGGTGCTGATGAAGACCGCGACCACGATCGACCACATCTCCGGCGGGCGGATGGTGCTCGGCGTGGGCGCCGGGTGGCAGGTCAACGAGCACGAGGCCTACGGCATCCCGCTGGGCACCGTGCGGGAGCGGCTGGAGTGGTTCGAGCAGGCCTGCCGGATCTTCACCGGCCTGCGCGACGACGACCGCACCACCGTCCCCGGCCGCTACGACGTCGTCGACGCGCCGCTGGCCCCCAAGCCGGTCGGTCCGCTGCCGCTGCTGATCGGGGCGAGCGGGCAGAAGGTGATGGCCAGGATCGTGGCCACCTACGCCCAGGAGTGGAACACCTGGAGCACGCCGGAGCAGTGGCTGGAGAAGCGCAAGGGCTACGACCGCGCCCTGGACGAGGCCGGCCGCGACCCGGCCACCCTGCACACCTCCACCCAGGCACTGGTCTTCCCCGGGAAGGACGGCGCAGCGCAGGCGGAGAAGGTGCTGGCCGGAGGGACCGGCCGCGCCGCCATCGGCGGCACGAGCGCCCAGCTCGTCGACACGATCGGGCGGTGGGCCGAGGCCGGGCTGAGTGAGCTGATCATCCCGGACTTCACCCTCGGCCCGCCCGAGCGCACCCGCGACACCCTCGACCAGCTGATGGCCGAGGTCGTCCCCGCGTTCCGCTAGCGAGTCGGAGAGGCCGGCCGAACAGCACTGCGGGTGGATGGGGGGAGTGGCAGGGTCGAATTAACAGGCCCCGAGAATGGCAGTACTCACGTGGCTCTGCTAGCGTGAGCTACCTCGGCCGAACGACCCCATGGAAAAGCTGAGCCCCGGGCGGCATGCCGAAGCAGGGGCGACCCGGGGCTTACCCGGCAACACTAGCACGGCTTCCGTTGTCGTGCGCGGAACGCGGAGGTCGACGTGAACGAGGAGATCCCCGGCTGGGTGGAACGCGTGTTGTCGCCGCCCCGGTTCACGCCCTACCTCGTCGCCGCGGGAGGCGATATCGACTCGGCTGTCGCGCTCTACCGGTGGAACGTCGAGGCCGCCGCGGCGTTCGTCGTGCCGCTGCACTGGGTCGAGACGGCGGCGCGGAACCGGATGCACGCGCAACTCGTCGAGCACTTCGGCCAGGAGCACTGGTGGGACACCGCTCCCCTGGACGGCGACGGCCTGCGGAAGGTCGCGGATGCCCGCGGCACGCTGCGGCGCCAGCGCAGGAATGCCGTGGCCGACTCCATCGTCGCCGAACTCAACTTCGGATTCTGGGTCTCCCTGGTGGCCAGCCGGTACCACCGCACGCTCTGGGTGCCGGCACTCACCAAGGTCTTCCCGGGACGCAGCCGCAGGGACGTGCACGTGGACTACCGCCACGTGCTCATCCTCCGGAACAGGATCATGCACCACGAGCCGGTCCACCGTCGGCACCTCGCCGCTGACCACCTGACGCTCGGTCGGCTGATCGGTGAGCTGTCCCCGGAAGCCCTGGCCGAGGTCGCGATGCACGATCAGGTCCCCGAGGTGCTGAGTCGTCGGTACAAGCTGTGACGGAGCGGCCGCCGCCGGGCGAGCGGCTCACCGCCACCGAGCTCGCCCAGCGGCTCGGGACCAGCGTTCCGGCGGTCAGCAACTGGCGACGACGACATGCGTCGTTCCCGGCTGCGGCCCCGGGTCCGCGCGGTGGCACCTTCGACGTCGGGGAACTGGCGTCCTGGCTCGCCGACCGCCGGATTCCCGATGGCTTGCTCCGACCCGGTGAGCAGTCGGGGACCACCTATGCGCAGCGCCTCGTGCACGGCTTCCAGGTCGTGGACGCGGATCAGCCGGCCCGAGCGATCGAAGCCGTGTCCGAGAAGGAGCTCCGGAACCTGGTCGACGGCTTCCGCGCGGAACCGGAGTTCCGCGATGCGATGCTCGGGCTCCTCGCTGTCCGATTGCAGCACCCGGATGTGTTCGCCGAGCTCGCGGAGTCCGCCGAACGGGGCGACGAGGGGCGGGTCGAGCACCTCTTGCGGCGCATCGAGCACGAGGTGGGTCCGCTGTTCCCGGACCTGCCGCAACCTCACCGCGGCCTCCGGCCCCTGCACAGGTTGATCGGACTGGTGCGCGACCTGGTCCTGCCGGCTCCCGACGATCGAACGGCGCTCGGTCACCTCGTCCTGCGCCTGGTCCAGCTCATGGCGCCTTCCCCCGGACCAGGGGATCACTTCACGCCCAGCCGCCTGGCCCGGTTGATGGTCCTGGTGACCGGACCGGGGCGAGGCGCGCGGATCCACGACCCCTTCTGCCGAGCCGGTGAACTGCTGGCGGCGGTCATCGCCCACACCCCACGAGACGCCTTCGCGACGATGGAGCTGAGCGGCGATGCGATGGTGATGCGCTTCGACCTGCTGTCGCGGGCAGCGCTGGCGCTCACCGGTGCGGATGTCGAAATCGGCCTCAGGAACGCGCTCGTCGAGTCGCGCCCGGACGACGGCGGCTACGACGTGATCATGGCTAACCCGCCCTACAGCCTGAAGTCGTGGGAGCTGCCCGGGCCCGGGCCACGGACGTGGTGGCGGTATGGAGGGCCACCGGCGCACAATGCGAACTTCGCCTGGTTGCAGCGCATCATGGAGATGCTCTCGTCCGAGGGCCGGGCGGCGGTCCTGATGCCCAATCACACGACCACCTCGGAGAACGCGGCTGAACGCCGCATCCGTGAGTCGATGGTCGCCGATGGTGTCGTCGAGTGCGTCGTCGCACTGCCCGACCGGCTCTTCGCCTCGACGGGTATCGCGATCTGCTTGTGGATCCTGCGATCACCCGGTACGGCTACCGCGCGGCGGGAGGTCCTGCTGGTCGACGCGACGAGTTCGGGCACGGTGAGCAGGGCCCGGCGCGATCTCTCCGACGCCGATGTGGAGCGCATCGCTGACGAGTACGAACGATGGCGGCAGCGGGGTGACGACTACGAACCGACTCCCGGTCTCGCGGCAGTGGTCCCCATCGGCGAGCTGTTGGGCAACAGCTTCGGGCTGAATCCGCGGGCCCACGTGCGGCCGCTGGTCGAGGAGCAGCGTCCGGCGGCGCGAGGTGCCGAGTTCGCCGAGCTGCACCGTCGTCGAGAGCAAGTGCACCTTCGTGTGCAGGACCTGCGATCGGCGGTCGACAACCGGATGCAGCTGGTGGATCCGGTGGGAGGCGGAACGGGGGAGCCCGTGGTGCGGGCCCGCCTCGGCGACCTGTGCGAGTTGGTGGCGGGGCCCGGGCGCTTCGATCACGACGCGGGCGGCCTGGTCCATCACGTCGTCACCCCGCGCGCCCTCCGGCACAACCGGATCGTCGACGTCGAGGCGGTCGCCGAGGTCGTCGCGGAACAGGTCGAGAGGTACCGCTTGTCGCTCGGCGACATCGTGTGTGTCAGGACCGGCAACATCGGTCGCGTCGGGGTGGTCGGACCGGAGCACGTCGGCTGGTTGGTCGGATCCGGGTGCGTTCGCCTGCGCCCCGGTCGTGAGGTCGACCCGGAGTACCTCGCCTCCTACCTGTCCTCGCCGGCTGTCCGGGAGTGGATCGATCGGCACGCGAGCGGGTCTGCGATCCGGGCCCTCAACACACGGACCCTCGGCGAGCTGCCGGTGCTGTTGCCCGGACACGCCGAGCAGCGACGGATCGCCTCGATCCTGACCGCGCTCGACGCCGAGGCCGCGGCGCTCGACCAGTTGGGCGAGGTGACTGCCCAGCTGCGGGACCTGATCGCGGGAACCGTGCTCCCGGTTGATCGGGGACGGGCGGTCTCCGCTTCCGAGTAGCCCGCGGTTCGTCCGGCACATCATCGTTGCCGGACGAACCGCGGAGGGCTCCGCCGCCCGCTCACCCGGTGAGGAAGCCGCCGGACTGGCGGCGCCACAGGTCGGCGTAGCCGTTGCCGGCGGCCAGCAGTTCGGCGTGCGTGCCCTCCTCGGCGACGCGGCCCCGGTCGAGCACGACCAGCCGGTCCATCCCGGCGACCGTGCTGAGCCGGTGCGCGACGGCGATCGCGGTGCGCCCCTCCATCAGCGTCCACAGCGCCTGCTGGATGTGCGCCTCGCTCTGCGAGTCCAGCGCGCTGGTGGCCTCGTCGAGCAGCAGGATCGGCGCGTCGCGCAGGATCGCCCTGGCGATCGCCACCCGCTGGCGCTGCCCACCGGACAGCTTCACCCCGCGCTCGCCGACCAGCGTGTCGAAGCCCAGCGGCAGGCCGTCGACGAACTCCAGGACGTGCGCGGCGCCGGCCGCGGCGCGGATCTCGTCGCCGGTGGCGTCGGGCCGGCCGAAGGCGATGTTCTCCCGCAGGGTGCGGTGGAACATCACCGGGTCCTGCGGGACGTAGGCGATCAGACCGCGCAGGTCGGCCTGCGACATGCGGCTGATGTCCTGACCGCCGACCAGGATCCGGCCGCTGTCGACGTCCATCAGCCGCAGCAGCAGCCGGATGATCGTCGTCTTGCCGCCGCCGGAGCGCCCGACCAGCCCGACCCGCTCACCGGGCGCGATGGTCAGGTCGAGGCCGTCGAAGAGCGGCTCGTCCTGGCCGCCGTGGGTGAAGCGGACGCCCTCCAGCCGCACACCGGCGCGGTCCGGGCCGACCGGTACCGGCGACTCCGGGTCGAGCACCGCGGGGTCGTCCAGCAGCAGCTCGGTGAACTGGGCGGCCTCGGTGATCGACCGCTCGAGCCCGCGGTAGATCTGGTTGAACTCGAACAGGATCTGGTTGGCCTGGGCGAAGTACGCGACGACGACGATCACCGCGGCCACCCCGGGGCCGCCCGGACGGGCCGCCACGACCAGCGCCAGCACCAGCCCGACGCCGTTGGCCAGCACCGACAGCGGTGCGACGACGGTGTCGATCCGCAGGTTGTGGTAGTCCCACGAAAGCAGCGTCAGCCGCCTGCTCTCCGCGACCCGCCGCCGGTGCTCGGCGCCCTCGCGCAGCTCGGCGGCGTGCGTGCGGACGGCGTCGATGTTGGACAGCACGTCGGAGACGTGCCCGGACAGCCGGGCCCACGCCTCCTCCCGCTCGTCGACCAGCGCCTGGCGGCGCCGGATCAGCGGAGCCACGACGGCGGCGGTCACCACGACCATGCCGAGCATCACCGCCACCAGCCACGGGTCGTAGCGCCAGAGCACGACGCAGGCGAACGTCAGCGGCAGCAGCTGGCCGAGGATCTGGAACGAGATGATGTCGACGAAGTCCTCGAACCGCGACGCGAAGCTGAGCACCCGCTTGGTCAGCGATCCGGCGAAGTTCTCGTGGAAGAACGCCGCGTCCTTGGCCAGCAACGCGTCCATGCCGTCGACGTAGAGCCGCTCGATGCCCAGCGCGTCGACCCGGTTGAGGCAGTGGATGCCCAGCCGCCACAGCGCCTGCCCGCCCAGCAGCGCGGCCACGAACACGACGAGGTAGGGCACGGCGAGCTGCCGGCTCAGCGCCTCGCCCGCCATGACGCGGCCGACCAGGTCGGCCACGATGAGCGGCGGCACGTAGTGGCTGGTGTTGCCCAGCGCCGGGGCCAGCACGGCGACGGTGCTCAGCAGCTTGTGGCGGCCGAGCTCGCGGAAGTAGCGGTGGAGCGCGAGGCGCACCGCCGGTGCGCGGCGCCGGAGTTTCGGTGGTGGTGTGGTCTTCTCCGACGCGGGCGGGGTCGCCGCCGGCGTGTCGGTGACCGCGGTGGTCATGACACTCCTCGGGTTCGGGGGGACCAACCATCGTCGGCACCGCCCCGTCGCCGGTCCACCGAGTTTCCCCGGTGCCCGCCACGGTTCAGCTCCGCTGGTGGTGCCGACGTCCGGGAGTCCTTCGCCGCGGTGCGACCGCTCAGGCCAGCGGGTCCCAGCCCTCCGGTAGCGGGGCAGGGGCCGTGGCCGTGCTCTCCACCGCGACTGGGCCGCCGCTCTCGGCGGCCTCGATCGTGGCGATCATGACGTCGAGGACGTGGTAGGCCACCTCGCCGCAGGCGCGCTCCGGCTCGCCGGCGCGGATGGCCCTGGCCAGCTCGACCACGCCGGCGCCGCGCCCGACCTTCGTCCGGATCGGGGCGGTGCGCAGCACCGAGCCGTCGGCGTGGTGGACCTCCGGGGGCGAGTCGAACTTGTTCGGGTCGCCGACCACGACGCTGGCCTCGGTGCCGGTGATCTCCAGGCGCTGGCGGCGCAGCGGTGAGTCGAAGCTGAACAGCGCCTGCGCGCTCGTGCCGCCGGTGAACGTGTACAGGGCGCTGACCTGGGTCGCGACGGTGACGGGGAAGCGCTGCCCGGCCAGCGGGCCGGAGCCGATGACGCGTTCCTCGCGGGCCCGGGTGGCGACGGCCTGCACCCGGTCGACCGGTCCGAGCAGGTGCACGAGCGCGGTCAGGTAGTAGGGGCCGAGGTCGAACAGGGGGCCGGCGCCGTCGCCGTAGAGGAACGCCGGGTCGGGGTGCCAGCTCTCCGGGCCCGGGTTCTGCAGCTGGGCCAGCGCGCTCAGCGGCGTGCCGATCGCGCCGGACCGGACGAGGCGCAGCGCGCGCTGGAAGCCCGGGCCGAGCACGGTGTCCGGGGCGGTGGCCACCCGCAGGCCGGCCGCGCGGGCGGCGTCGAGCACCGCGCGCCCGCTCGCGCGGTCGAGCGCGAGCGGCTTCTCGTTCCACACGTGCCGGCCGGCGGCCAGCGCGGCCAGCGCCACGTCGACGTGCGCTCGGGGCACGGTCAGGTTGACCACGATCCGCACGTCGTCGTCGGCCAGCAGGGCCGCGGGGGAGCCGCTGGCGGGCACGTCGAACTCGGCGGCCCTCGCTCGCGCGCGTTCGACGTCGAGGTCGGCGACGAACCGCACGTCCACGTCGGGGGCGAGGGCCAGGGTGCGCAGGTACTGGGTGCTGATCACGCCGGCGCCGATGATCCCGACGCCCGCCCGGTCGCTCACCCGAGACCCGGGGCCGCTGCGTCGACCGGTCCGCTCGCGAGCCCGCTCACGCCAGGCCCGCCCCGCGCAGCCACTCCAGGCTGTCGGCGACCGCGGTGAACCGGTCGCCGCGGGTGTCGTCGAGCTCGACCACCCGCAGGGCGTGCGGCGCGGCCCCGACGATCGCCTCGATGGGCAGGGTGCCCCGCCCGACGGCGACCTGGTCGCGGGTGTCGGTGGTGACCGGCCCGTCCTTGAGGTGCAGGGCCGCGACCCGCCCGCCGAGCCGCCCGAGCAGCGCCACCGGGTCCTGGCCGCCGACCGCCGCCCAGTAGACGTCGACCTCCAGCACGACCCGCTCGTCGAGCTCCGCGGCGAGCACCTCCAGCGCGGTCGTCCCGTCGTGGTGGATCTCCAGCTCCTGGGCGTGGTTGTGGTAGCCGACGGCCACCCCGTGCGCGGCCGCCCGCTCGGCCGCGGCCGCGAGGTCGTCGGCGACGGAGCGCACGCCGTCGGGGGTGGTCCAGCGCTCCCGCGCGACCATCGGGTCGATCACGGTGCGCACGCCCAGCTCGGCCGCGGTGGCGAACACCGCGTCGGCGTCGTCGCGGCCCACGAAGGACTGGTGGGCGGTGGGGGCGGTGAGCCCGGCCGCGGGCAGCGCGGCGGCGAGCGCGGCGCCGTGGGTGCTCAACCCGAACGGCTCGACCTGGCGGAACCCCATGCCCGCCAACCGGTCGAGCGTGGCGGGCAGGTCGTCGGTGAGGGCTTCGCGGACGGTGTAGAGCTGCACGGACGGTCCATCGGCCACCCGATCAGCATCACCCGGGGCCAGCGCCGGTGACAAGCACCCGGGTGGGCGCGGACACGGTCGTGGGCGGAGACGGCGCTGTTCGCGCACCGAGCTGAGGCCGATCTAGATGGCCTCGTCGCTCCGCAGGCCGGCCGCAGTGGCGGCGCCGCCCCGCTCGGCGGAGTGTTCCAGGTAGGACCGGCGGGTGAGCTCGGTGTGCTGGCGCATCGCGGCGGCGGAGCGGGTCGGGTCGCCCGCGGCGATGGCCTCGACGAGGTCGGCGTGCTCGGCCCACGACCGGCCCCCGCGCCTGCGGGCCACCGAGCCGTGGTACCAGCTCACCCTGCGGTCGACCTGGGCGACCAGGTCGACCAGGACGTCGTTGCCCGACATCCGGGTGACGGCGGCGTGCAGGTCGGCGTTGGCCGCGATCATCGCCGGGACGTCGTCGGCCTCGACGGCGGCCAGGCCGCGCCGGCAGATCGCGCGCAGCTCCTCGACGTCCTCGGCCGTGGCGTTGCCGGCGGCGAGCCGGGCGGACTCGGTCTCCAGGACCCCGCGCACGACGAGCAACTGGTCGGCCTCCTCGACGGTGGGGGAGTGCACGAAGGCGCCCTGGCCCGGGCGCAGGTCGACCCAGCCGTCGTTCTTGAGCCACTGCAGCGCCTCGCGGACGGGCTGGCGGGACACGCCGAGCGCCACCGCCAGCTCGTTCTCCACCAGGTGCTGGCCGGGCTGCAGCTCACCGCTGACGATCATGTCGAGGATCGCGTTGTGGGCGCTCTCCCGCAGCGGCACCGGGCGGGAGATGCGCCGGGCGGTGGTGCCGGTGGACTCGGGCATTCGGTACTCCCAGCGGGGCGGTGCGGGAGCCAGGGTCTGCACGGCACCCGGCGGGGCCGGTCGGGAACGACCGGCCGATTGCCCGCAGCATACAAAATCCCGGGGCAACGGCTCGTGAAGACCTCACAGGGGACCCCCGCGACGGTGGTGCGTGGCACACAACCCGTGCTTGTTCGCCTGGTGAACAGCGACGTACTTTGGGTGGAGCCGGGACCCTGGAGGCGCCGTGCACCCGCCCGCCTGCGTCGCACTGCACTCTGTCGCACTGCACACCGTCGCACTGCACACCGTGTGGCACGCCTGGCGCCGGCACGTGGACCTGTGCCGCACGTCCACCGCGCTCTGTCCGGGGTGACGCGTCCCCTCCCCACCCGGCGACCAACCCCAAGGACAGAGCATGACCAGTCGGACGCTCCGATGAGCACGTTCACCCAGGCCAAGATGCACCTCGGCGTCGAGATCGGCGGGGCCGGGCACCACCCGGCCGCGGCCGCGCGCGCCGGCGTCGACCCGCAGGCGGTCACCGGCGTCCGCCACCACCTCGCCATGGTGATGGCCGCCCGGCGCGGGCTCGACTTCGTCACCCTGCCCGGCGCGGAGCCCGGTGGCGACGCCACCGCGGCGCTCGGGCTGGCCACCCGGATCGCGCCGGTGGTCAGCGGTATCGACCTGCTGCCCGCCGCCGCGGTGACCGGCCCCGACGACCCCACCGCTGCCCTGGCCGCCTTCGCCGCCACGACGACCGGCCGCGTCGGCTGGCAGCCCACGCCGCTCGGGCCGGACGCCCGGTGGGACGAGGTCGACCGGGTCCTGGAACGCGTCGCCCGGCGCTGGGAGTCCCTCGGCGACG